>DASYVU010000062.1:0-42921 GCA_035936715.1 Gemmatimonadaceae bacterium | reverse complement strand
GGTGAGCTTGAGGGAAAGCGGATGCGCGCGTCGCACTTCCGCCTGGAACTGTACCTCGTGGAACGCCGCCGAGATCCCCTTCATGCGGGGCACTGCGTGCTCGCGAAATGTAATGCGGGCCTCGTTTCCGCGCACCAGCACTGACTCTATGTCGGACGCTCCGCCGAGGATGCGGAGGATTGCCGTGCCAAAGAAGGCGCTAGCGGGCTCCGGCAACACTCCAAAACGATCGCGCACCTCTTCGCGGAGGGCTTCGATCTCGGCGATGTCCGTCATGTGGGTGAGGCGGCGGTATATGTCGAGCTTTGCATCCGGGGAGGTGATGTAGTCGTCGGGCAGATATGAAGGGACGTCCATTGATACAGCGGCCGGCTGGAGCTTCGGCGCATCGTCGCCGCGCAAAACGCGCTTGACCGTCTCGTCGAGCATACGAAGGTACATGTCGAACCCAACGGCGTGGACAAACCCCGACTGCTCGGGACCGAGCAGATTCCCCGCGCCACGCAGCTCGAGATCCTTGAGGGCGATCTGATAGCCGGAGCCTAGCTGGGTGTGATGCTCCAGAATCGTGAGGCGGCGGTTCGCTTCCTCGTCAATCGAATCGGGCACGAGCAGGTAGCAGCTCGCTCGCCGGTGAGAGCGCCCAACGCGGCCGCGCAGCTGGTAAAGCTGCGCCAATCCGAAGGTGTCGGCGCGGTTGACGAACATCGTGTTCGCGTTCGGAACGTCGAGTCCTGACTCGACGATCATCGTCGACACCAGGACGTCGATCTCGCCGTCCACGAACGTGCGCATGACTTCCTCGAGCTCACGCTCACGCATCTGACCGTGACCAACGCCTATCCGCGCGCGTGGGACGACCCGCCGAATGTGCTCAGCCATTCCGTCGATCGTCTCGACCCGGTTGTGGACGAAGAAAACCTGCCCTCCGCGATCCAATTCACGTGAGATTCCTTCGTCGATGAGGCCGTCGTCCCACGGCTCGACGTAGGTGAGCACGGGTGACCGGTCGCGTGGCGGCGTCTGCATGAGAGTCATGTCGCGCAGTCCGGCCAGCGAGAGGTGCAGAGTTCGCGGAATTGGGGTTGCAGTGAGAGTCAGGACGTCGGTGTCGAGGCGAAGGCGTTTGAGGCGCTCTTTGTGTTTGACACCGAAGCGATGCTCCTCGTCAACGACGATCAGTCCGAGCTGAGAGAACGCCACGTCACCGCTGAGGAGCCGGTGTGTCCCGATGACTATGTCGATTTTTCCTGCTTTCAGGTCGGCCAGAACCGCCGTCTGCTCCCTGGCCGTCTGAAACCGGCTCATCGTCTTCACGTTCACCGGAAAGTCGGCGAGCCGGTCGCTGAAAGTCCTTGCGTGCTGATCAGCCAGAATGGTCGTCGGGACGAGAACCACAACCTGGCGGCCCGACTGGACGGCCTTGAAGGCGGCGCGCACGGCGATCTCCGTTTTTCCGTATCCGACATCGCCGACGAGGAGCCGGTCCATTGGTCGCGGTCGCTCCATGTCGCCCTTCACATCGGTGGTCGCGGTGCGCTGGTCGGGGGTGTCCTCGAAGAGGAACGAAGACTCGAGCTGCCGCTGCCAGACCGTGTCGGGGAAATGCGGCGGTCTCGTGGCCACTTTGCGTCGAGCGTAAAGATCCAATAGCTCTACCGTCATCTCCTGGATGGCGGCGCGGGTCTTGTCGCGCTGCGATGCCCAGCGTTTTCCACCGAGTGCGTGAAGCCGAGGTGGCGGCGCGTCCGCGGTCATGTCGGCCGCCGATCGATAACGCTCGATCTGATCGATGCGATAGAGCGGGACATTGAGTCTGTCCCCGCCTTCATATTCGATCACCGCCACTTCGACCGTGCTCTCGCGGACAAACATCTTCTCCATCCCGCGGTAAATCCCTACCCCGTGCTCGAGGTGCACGACGTAGTCGCCGGGCTTGAGCGCGGTCAGGCTCTCGAGGGCGCTACCTGCTGCGTAGCGCCGCGCTCGGCGAAACCGGCGCTCGCGACGGAAGATCTCGTGGTCTGTCAGTACCCGATATCCCTGGAAACTCTCTCCGCTCGGCGGGATGACGAAGCCGCCATCGAGGACACCAATGGCAAGATTCGCTGGCGAGACCCGGTCGTCGTTCAGCAGCTCGTCGAGACGCTCCGCCTGGCCGGCGTTGTCGCACAGGATGATCGTCGGAATTCCGTCGGCGGCGATCTGCTTCAACCGCTTGATGTCGCGCTGAATCTCTTCGGGCTCGCGAAACGGGAAAACGAGCTGCGCATTTTCACCAGAGAGCCCAATCGTGCCGAACGCATTCAGCGCAGCCAGCGTGGTTTCCGGCGATTCAAACAGCTCGTCCCTGCTTGCAGTGTCCTCACCTCTTCGCCGAGCCAGGTCTATGTGGTGCTGGGCTTCGGCCCACGTTCTCTCCAGCTCGGGAACCAGGTGTGTGCCGGCTGGGACGACGAGCAAAGTGTCGGGGGGAAAAATGGCGCGGATCGAAGAGCGCTCCGGCTCTTCTTCGCCGACGGCGATTTGGCCATCAACGGGCAGGACGAGCGCCAGCTCCGCGTCGCGAGTCGAGCGCTGCGTCACCAGGTCGAAGTGACGGAGCTCCGAAATGTCATCGCCCCAGAACTCGAGGCGGACGGGCTCGGCCATTCCGAAGCTGTAGATGTCGAAAATTCCGCCGCGCACGCTGAACTGGGCGACGTCCTCCACCATAGGAACGCGATCGAACCCTATCGATTCCAGGTGCGACGCGAGATCTTCAGGCCGACGAGTGTCGCCTTTGCGCAGCTCTACTCTCGCCGAAGCGAGCGCGCGCGGAAGCTGGGTGCGCTCGAGAAGCGCGCGGGTGGTGGTGATGAGAATCCGGAGATCACCTTGACCGATTCGCTCGAGAGTCTCGACTCTTTCTCCGGCAATTTCCGCGTGGGCTTCGGCCTCGCCGAAGCTCTCGCGCGGAGGGTAGAACGCAACCGCCTCGGGTTCGACGAGCGTGGTCAGGTCCGCGAGCCAGCGCTCGGCGCCTGCCACGTCGTCATTTACGACAACGAAGAACCTGCCCTTTGCATTCTGGGCGAGGGCGGCGAGCACCACCGTGTCGCTGGATCCGTGCAATCCACCGATATGGCGCCGAATGCTCGGCGAGGGCAACTCATCAAGAAGCTCTCTAAACTCTGCCAGCGCTTCGATGATCGAGAGCAATTGCGGGAGCGGCATGGCGCAAGGTAAATCCGTAAGCTGCCTAACAGGTAGCGCGTTCAGAGATCGGCCGTGGCCGAGTTTGGGGATTGACTCCTGCAGAGACATCCCATCAAATTGTATACAAAGGACAGGGGGTCCGGCATGCGCGCAGCGAGATCGGCACCAGCGGTGGGAGTCGTGGCACTTCTGATTACTCTATTGGCGTCACCTTCGGCCGCGCAGTACGAGTCGGGAGGGAGAGCACCCAGCATACGCGTCTATTCGCAGAACGGCGCGATTGCGTCGAACTACATTACGCCGGCGATCGAAGTCTCAGAGGACGCCTACGTATTCGCGGTGTCATTGGACCTCGACGGCCAGATCCAGATCCTCCATCCGGATTTCCCCGGTATATCGGTCAGAATTCTCCAGCACAGGCAGCTCCGGCTCCCCAATTTCTTCGCTGGATTCGGTCGCGGCGGAGGCACGTATGACGGAGGCGGACGTTACGTCAGCTATTCCGACTACTACGTTGGCCGCGACAACGACAGCCGCGGGACGGTGATCGCGCTCGCATCCCGCGCTCCGTTCAACCTCGAGCGGGTGGAGAGCGACGGCGACTGGAATATTTCAGCGATACGGCGCCTCATTGAGAACCGCGCCCCGGCGTCGGCAGCGCACGCGCTCGCAGCGTACCTCGGTGCCAAGGGAGAGTCCATCGGAACCGACTATATGCGGTTCGCTTCGGCCCAATACCACAATTACTACGCGTCGAATGCTTTGTATGCATGCGACCTGTACTACGGCGGTTACAGTCCGGGCCTCTCCCTCGCCCGCCTCGCTACGCTCAACCGGGTTGCGCAGATGCGACATGGCGGACGGAGCGTGAGCATAGTCGGCTACGACTTCTGCGGGATGCCAATAGTTGTTTACGGCCCGTCGCAGCCGTACACGCGATACAACCCGTCCGCGCCACCGAGAAGTCCTGGCGACACCCTCGGCGGGAAAAATCGCGTGTCCCCACCGCGATCAGGCCGTCCACCCGCAGGCGCGCCCCGGGCAGCCGCCATCGGAATTTTCCCGATAACGCGACGCGCCGAGCCGCCGCAGATGGGCGACGTCACCATCACGGCGCCGAGGCCGAACAGAAGAGACCCGCGCGAGATATTCAACGATCTTCGCAACCAAGCGCGTAACGGCGGATCACCCGAGAGGAGTCGCATCCCGGTTGAGCGCAGTGCGCCCCGTGCCGAGACGCCCGTCATTGGAACGCCGCCGGTTCGAGAGTATTCGAAGCCCATTTTCCGTGAAGCGCCTCCGCAGCGGTCGGAACCTCCGCGCGGGCCGGACCGATCAAATCCGTCCCCAGCTCCGGCTCCGATTGTGCACGAGCAGCCGTCGAGGTCGCCTCCGCCTCCACCACGGACACAGTCGGAGACCCGTATGAAGCCGACGCCCAACCCCGTTCCACCGCCTAAGCACTAACGTCGGGATTGCGACGGCGTTGCTGCAAGAAAAAGGGCTGCTTCGGCAGCCCTTTCTTTCTTTCGCGCGGTCGAGGGTGAGTGGACCCCTGACGGTTATATTTCGTGGTTCCTGCCTAAGCACCCCGCACAACCCAGAGATACCTCTTGAAGCTCGAGCACATCCGCAACTTCTGCATCGTCGCACATATCGACCACGGCAAATCGACGCTCGCCGATCGGCTGATCGAAGCCACGGGCATGCTGCAGAAACGGGAGATGAAAGCTCAGGTACTGGACACTCTGGACCTCGAGCGTGAGCGCGGCATAACCATCAAGCTCAATGCGGTGCGGATGACGTACACCGCCCGAGGCGGCCAGGAGTACGAGCTCAATCTCATCGACACCCCGGGTCACGTGGACTTCACGTACGAAGTCTCGCGCTCGCTCGCCGCGTGCGAAGGCGCGATACTCGTCGTCGACGCGTCGCAGGGGATTCAGGCTCAGACTCTCTCCAATCTCTTTCTCGCGATGGACGCCGGCCTCGAGATCATCCCGATTCTGAACAAGATCGATCTGCCGGGCGCCGAGCCGGAAAAGCGCAAGCAGGAGCTCGCCGACCTCCTTGGCATAGACCCCGATGTGATTCTCCTCGTGAGCGCAAAGGAGGGCATCGGCATCCCGGAGCTGCTCGAGGAGATCGTTCGGAAGGTGCCTGCGCCCGAGGGTGACGAGAACGCTCCACTTCGTGCATTGATTTACGACTCGTACTACGACCGTTATCGGGGCGCGATTCCCAGCGTTCGAGTCGTCGACGGAGTGATTAAGAAGGGCACACACATCACTTTCGGCGCCAGCGAATCTGTCTACGAGGTGGACGAAGTCGGGTACAACCAGCTTCGTCAGGTACCTGCAGAGCAGCTCGGTCCCGGTGAAGTCGGTTATGTAGTCGCGAGCGTGCGCTCGGTGAGCGAGACCCGCGCGGGCGACACGATCTTCGACGCCGATAACCACGCCAGTGAAGCGCTACCAGGCTATCAAGCCGTGCGAAGCTTCGTCTTCGCCGGGCTTTATCCGACGGATACGACGCAATACGAGACGCTCCGCGATGCGCTCGAGAAGCTCAAGCTCAACGACGCGTCGCTCAACTACGAGCCGGAGACATCCACCGCGCTCGGGTTTGGATTCCGCGCGGGTTTCCTCGGCCTGCTCCACATGGAGATCGTGCAGGAGAGGCTGAGCCGCGAGTTCGACCTCGAGCTCGTCACCACAGTTCCTTCCGTTGAATACAAAGTGTATAAGACAGACGGGACCGTGACGCTGATAGAGAATCCTTCGCTCATGCCGTCAGGACAGGTTGTTCACTACGTCGAGGAGCCGTACGTCAAGGCGCGTATCATGGTGCCCGCCGAGTACATCGGCCCGATCATGTCGCTGGGAACGGAGCGTCGCGGTGTGTACAAGAACATGACCTACCTCGACACCCAGCGTGTGGAGCTCGATTGGGAATTCCCACTTGGCGAGATCATTCTCGACTTCTTCGACAAGCTCAAGACCGTGAGCCGCGGCTACGCGTCACTCGACTACGACATGCTCGAATACCGCCGCAGCGATCTGGTGAGGCTCGACATGCTGATCAACGGCGAGCCAGTAGATGCGTTCAGCGTCATCATCCACGAGGACAAGGCCTACGAGTGGGGGCGTAAGATCGCCGACAAGCTGAAAGAGCTCATTCCGCGACAGCTGTTCGAGGTCGCGATCCAGGCGGCCATCGGAACGAAGGTCATCGCGCGCACAAGCGTGAAGCCATTGCGGAAGGACGTGCTCGCCAAGTGCTATGGGGGAGATATCTCACGCAAGCGGAAGCTCCTCGAGAAGCAGAAGGAGGGAAAGAAGAGAATGAAACAAGTCGGCTCAGTGGAAATACCACAGGAAGCGTTTCTCGCCGTGCTGCAGGTCGACTGAGTGAGCGGATCGCTCGTTATTCAGACGAGCTTTCTTGGCGACGTCATACTCACGACGCCGCTCATCGGGGAGCTCGCGAAGCGTGGCCCGGTGGACGTGCTCGTCACCCCGCAGGGAGCCTCGGTCCTCGCGAACAACCCGAACATCCGGACCGTTATTCGCTACGACAAGCGCGGGACCTACGGCTCGGCACTGAACCTGTGGCAGACGGTTCGGGAGCTGCGCGGCCGCCGGCCGTACGACGCTGCCTATCTGGCGCAGGGATCGTTTCGCAGCGGGCTACTCGCGATCATGACGGGAGCGAAGCAACGAATCGGGTTCGCCAGCTCCACAGGCAGGGCGCTTTACACGGAGCAGCGCCCGTACAGGCCGGATCGCCATCACGCCGAGCGATTGTGGTCGCTGTCGATGTCAGATTGTGCCGATCCGCCCACGCCTGATCAGATTCGACCCCGGCTGTATCCTTCCGACGAAGAGCGTCTCACCGTAGACCGGATGCTTAGGCGAGGTGGCAGCATCGAGGAGCCCTTTGTCGCGCTGGCACCTGGGAGCGCGTGGGGCACGAAGCGGTGGCCGTACTACGTCGAGCTCGCCAAGAGGGCGAGCGACTACGCTCGGATAGCCATCATTGGATCGAAGTCAGACGCGCCTATCGCGGAGGAAATCGCCGCGGCGGTTCCGGCTGGCTGCGTGATCAACGCCGTTGGCGAGCTTTCACTTCTCGCGTCCGCGGAGTTGATTGGCCGCGCCCAGGCGATAGTGACGAACGACTCGGGGCCACAGCATCTTGCGTCAGCGATGGGAACGCCGACGCTCACGATCTTTGGACCTACCGTTCCGGAGTTCGGTTTTGGGCCCCTCGCTGAGCGTCACGCGGTAGCCGGCCTCGATGGGCTTTCCTGTCGTCCGTGTCATCGTCATGGTCCACAACGGTGTCCGCTCGGACACTGGCGTTGCATGCGCGAGCTCGGCCCCGAATATATCTCCAGCTTGCTGACCGAAGTCCTCAACCCACCGGTGCCGGTATGAGCGTTAAGGAGCGTTACATCATCGGAGTGGATCTCGGCGGAACCAACATCGTTGCGGGCGCCATGCCGCTCGATGGCAGCCGCGAGATCGCAATGCAGACGCGGCCAACCCTGGCAGAGGGAGGTGCGGCCTCGGTGGTCGAGCGGATCGCGGAGATGATCGAGCGGGTGATCGCACAAACGATCGCGGAAACCGGCGCGGAGCGATCGGATTTTCTGGGAGTCGGAATCGGATCACCGGGCCCGCTGGATCGGGCGAAGGGCATCGTCATAGTGACTCCGAATCTCGGCTGGAAGAACTTCCCTCTTCGCGACGAGATCTCGAAGCGGGTTCATCTCGATGCCACGCTCGACAACGACGCAAACTGCGCCACGCTCGGCGAGTTCTGGCGCGGCGCGGCTGTCGGCGGGCGCAATGTCGTCGGAATGACGCTGGGAACCGGCATCGGGGGAGGGTTGATCCTCGAAGGAAAGCTCTATCACGGAGCGTCCGACGTAGCGGGCGAGATCGGCCACACGACGATCGATTCCACCGGAAGACGTTGCAAGTGCGGCAACTACGGATGCCTCGAGGCGTACGCGTCGGGTCCCGCAATCGCCGAACGCGCGCGTGAGGCGCTGCGCGGAGACGAGGGGGAATCGATTCTCGCGGGCATGGTGGGCGGCGATCCGAAAAAAATCACGGCGCAGACGGTGTACGAGGCATCGAAGCGGGGTGATACGATCGCGACGGAAGTCGTCCGTGAGACGGCTCGATTCCTCGGGGCGGGAGTGTCGAATCTGCTCAACATCTTCAATCCCGACGTCGTAGTTCTCGCGGGCGGCGTCACTCAGGCGGGCGACGCGCTGTTCCGGCCTCTTCGCGCCGAAGTAAAACGTCGCGCATTCAAGCCGGCCGTGCAGGCGTGTCGCATTGTGCCGGGGGCGCTTCCCCTTTCCGCCGGCGTCGTCGGAGCCATCGCCACGTTCAAGATGCAAGCTCTGGGTGAGCTCTAGAATGATTCTCGTCGGGGCTCGATGACGCGCAAGCGACGCGTTGGCGTAATGGGGAGCTTCGTCTGGGACGTGATTCACGGCCGAGACCCTCGCGATGCACCGGTGGAGGAATGGGGAGGAATCACCTACGCACTCGGCGCGCTCGAGGCAGCCCTGCCTCCGGACTGGGAGTTCGTTCCGATCCTCAAGGTGGGAAGCGATCTCGCGCAGTCGGCGCGGCAGTTTGTCGCCGGATTGGAGCGAGCGGCGCCCGGAGCGGGTCCGATCGAAGTTCCGCATCCAAACAACAGAGTCGTGATGCACTACCAGAGTGACGAGCGGCGTTGCGAGCAGCTCAGCGGAGGCGTGCCGGGCTGGAGCTGGCTCGGCCTCAAGCCACTGCTCGCTGATCTCGACGCCCTATACATAAATCTGATCAGCGGGTTCGAGCTCGATCTGGAGACGGCGCAGCTGATTCGACAGCACTTCAGCGGACCCATCTACTGCGACATTCACTCGCTCCTGCTCGCCGTGCAACCGAACGGAACGAGAACTCTCCGGCCTCTTCCCAATCCCGGGGCGTGGTGCCGCTGTTTCGATCTCATACAGGTGAACGAGGACGAGATGAATATGATGGCTAGTGACCCCACAACCTTGGCTGCGATCGCGTTGGCCGGCGGCGTTTCCTCCCTAACCATTACGCTTGGTAGTCGCGGTCTCATTTATTTCGCGGCGCCTGGGTTCGAGCGATTGTCCGATTTGCGCCGCCCTGCTCTCGGCGCGACATCGGGCGCCATCCGAACCGCGAAATTGCCGGCGAAACTTCCGCGGCACGCTGGTCCCGGAGATCCAACGGGGTGCGGCGACGTCTGGGGCGCGACCCATTTCTCGCGCCTCCTCGCGGGTGATAAGTTAGACGCGGCAATGGACCGCGCCCTGGACGCGGCTGCCCGGAACGTGGACCATCGCGGCGCTACCGGTCTCGCCGACTACCTGCGCGGAGAGCTCAGCACCAAGTGACGACAATCATCAACGTTCCTCATTCGCTCGAGGACAAATCTTTCGAGCTGGTGCTGGATCAGGTCGCACCGTTGCCCCTGGACGAGAAAATCATCGTCGATACGAGGCACGCCCGCTGGGCATCCCCGTATGGGTTGACGGCGTTGCTGGCTCTCGCCCAATCGCGCGCCGAGCGTCCGGTGCTCTACGTTCCCGAAGCCGACAACGTCAGCCACTACTGGTCGCGAATGGATTTCTTCAAGCACGCAGCTGAGCTTTACGAGATTCAGGGCCGCGTGAAGAGCACCAAGGCGGCTGAGACCAGCGTGTTGCTCGAGGTTACTTCCATCTCGAAGAGCGACGACGTGCACGACGTGGTCGACAAGATCCAGCAGCGGGCGCAGGACGCGCTGGTCAAGAATCTGAATCTCGATGCGAAGATCACCATGCGCTTCACGATGGCGCTCTCAGAGGTCTGCCAGAACATCATCGAGCACGCCGGCAGAGGTGGGTGGGTCGCAGTCCAGACTTACACCTGGCGCGTTCGACTTGGCGGCAGAAAGGTCGTCGTGATCGCTGTCTGCGACCCGGGAATCGGATTCAAGCAATCACTCGAGTCGGCCCCCGGATTTCAGAAGCGGGAGCGCTGGGACGACGGCCAGGCGCTCGAGGAAACCGTAATGCGCGGCGCCTCCCGGTTCAGGGATCCGGGTCGCGGTCAAGGGCTTGCGGGAGTGCGCAAGTTTGTCGGAACGTGGGATGGCAAACTCTCCATCCGGAGCGGCACCGCTCGCATCGCGGTGCTTCCGAAAGGAGACTGGGACGAGGACGAGCCTCTGCTCGAAGACCTTTCCTATTTTCCGGGTGCGCAAGTGCAGATAACGATTCCGGAGCGAGTGGCGTGATCAACCACATCGATGTCAGCTCCATTCTCAGGAAGAGCGTATGTGAGCTCTACTCGAATCTCGTCACCCGTCCCACGGGAGCTGCCGTGAGGTGCGAGATCGAGCAGGAGCTGGATCGAATTGGGGATCGCGCGCTCACGGTAATCGACTTCTCGCACGTCGGTCTGCTGGATTTCTCCTGCGCCGATGAGATCGTGGCCAAGCTGCTGCTGCAGTACGTGAGCCTGGATGCGCCGCGGCGCGAAGTGTATTTCCTGTTTCGCGGAATCAGCGAGTCGCACATGGACGCGATCGAGGCTGTACTCGAGCGGCACAAGCTCGCCCTCGTCACACAGCACGCGGACGGAGGATCGCGGCTCGTCGGAATCGTCGATGTCGATGAGAGGAGCGCATGGGAGATCATCTCGCACCTCGGTGCCGGCGTCAGCGCCGACGTCGCCGAGGTCGCGGATGCCACCGGACTATCCCGCGAGCATGCGGAGCGCATGCTGGACATTCTGTGGCGGAGACGTCTCGTGATCAGACACGACAACGGCTACGTCGCGGTTGGGAGCGCTACCGCTCCGGTTGTGCCAATGAGACTCGATGCATGATGGAAGGCTTTCAACCCTGGCTGATGGTGTCGCGCTACCTGGCGACGCGCCCGGGCGATCCCGATCGCGGGCCCCTCGTGAGGCTTCATCCATCGGATGCGCGCAAGCGGCTGCTGGAGGATGGAGAGCTCGTCTGGGTGTACGGGCCTCGACGTCACGAGATGGCGTTGCTCGTCGTCGATGATACTGTGAGTCCGGGCACCGTAGTCGCCCGCGACGTTTTGGGGATCGCCCCGGCTGAAATCGTTCGCGTAGTGAAGCACGACTTCGACGCCGGCCGCAGCACCCGCAACCTAGGCTAGGAGAGATATTGGCGGAACCAACGCGGAAGATGGGCCTCTCGACAACTGCGATTCATGGTGGGGAGACGCGACCAACTCCGGGAATGGGTGTCACCGCCCCTCTGGTACAATCCGTCAATTACGTACAGGACGCCGGCACGAGTGAGGGGCTCCTTTACACACGCTACGGAAACACGCCCAACGCGGAACGCGTGCAGAAGCGCCTGGCGCTGCTGGAAGGAGCGGAGGCGGCGCTCGTGCTCGCCAGCGGAATGGGCGCTACCGCGTGCGCGATGCTCGCGCTTCTCAGGCCGGGTGATCACCTCATCTCCAGCTCGTGGATCTACGGCGGCACTCGCAAGCTGTTCACGGAAGAGCTGGTGGGAATGGGCATCGAAGTTTCCTTCGTGAATCCGCTCGAGCCGCGCGCGTGGCGAAAGGGACTCAAGAAGAACACCCGGGTGATATTCCTCGAATCGCCGGTAAATCCCACGTGCAGAGTGCTGGAGCTGAGCTCGCTCCAATCGCTCGCGCACGCGCAGGGAATCGCGCTCGTAGTCGACTCGACGTTTGCCAGCCCGGTCAACTTCCGGCCGATCGAGCACGGAGTCGATGTAGTGATTCACTCCGCTACGAAGTATCTCAACGGCCACCACGACATCCTCGCCGGCGTCGTGTGCGGGAACGAGCCGCTCATCGACGAAGTACGACGCAAGATGATGGTCTGGGGCCAGGCTCCTGACCCCTTTGCGTGCTGGCTCCTCGAGCGCGGTCTCAAGACGCTCGATGTCAGAGTCAAGCGGCAGAACGAGAACGCGATGCGAGTCGCGGAGTGGTGCTCGACACGGCCGGAGATCGCGAAGGTCCACTACCCCGGCCTGCCCAGCCACCCCGACCACGAGATCGCGAAGAGCATACTCGACGGATTCGGCGGTATGATGGCGATCGAGTTAAAGGGCGGAGGGCCGGCCGCGCTTAAGTTCGTCAGGAAGCTCCAGCTATTCGCCTACGCCGCCAGTCTCGGCGGTGTCGACTCTCTCGTAATCGAGCCGCGCTACAGCTCGCACGAGCACCTGACGCCCGAGGAGCGGCAGAAAGTCGGAATTCCGGACGGCTTCCTCCGGGTGAGCATAGGCATCGAAAACGCGGAAGATCTGATCGCGGACATAGAGCAGGCGCTTCAGCACTAGCGATGATTCGTCTCACCGACGTCGCCAAGGAATACCCGCGCTCGGGCACCGCCCTCGCTCAGATAAGCTTTCAGGTGAAAAAGGGCGAGTTCGTTTTCCTTACCGGCCCAAGCGGATCCGGGAAGACGACGATCCTCAAGCTGCTGTACATGGATGACAAGCCGAACCAGGGCGAGGTCTGGGTCAACGGCGTGAGCTCCATGACCGCGAGCGGCCGCGAGATCTCCCGGCTGCGACGCAGGCTAGGCATCGTGTTCCAGGACTTCCGGCTCCTCGAAGATCGAACAGCGGAAGCGAACGTGAGGTTCGCGCTGGAAGTGACGGGCGCTCCCAAAGCGACTATTCAGCCAAAGGTGTCGCGCGCGCTCACCCAGGTGGGCCTCGCCTCAAAGGCCACCAGCTATCCACGCGAGCTGTCGGGCGGTGAGCAACAGCGGGTCGCAATCGCCCGCTCTCTCATAAACGACCCATTCGTCCTTATTGCCGACGAGCCTACCGGCAACCTCGACGAGCGCGCCACGCGCGGAGTCTTTCAGCTGCTGCGCGACATCAATTCATCGGGGACCGCAGTCATCATGGCGACCCACGATCTGGATCTGGTGCGCCGGTCAAATTATCGGACGATCGAGCTGAATCACGGCCGGCTCGTTTTCGACTCCGCTGAATCTCCTCTGTCCGCTCGGCCCGCCGATGAGACGATCGCCGAAGTAGAGGCTGCCACCGATACGCGAGAGAACACTTAGGTGCGATCGGTTAGAGAAGCGCTAACCGCATCGCGGCGCGCTCCCCTCCTCAGCATCCTGGGCGTCGTCACGATCGCGTTCTCGCTTTTTGCGTTCGGATTGTTCGGCCTGGTGGCGATAAATATCCGAAAGGCGCTAGAACAGGTGGAAGAGAGAGTCGAGGTCCGCGCGTTCCTTGGCGATAGCACCGATATCGAATCGGTGGCCGCGGCTATGAAAGACATCGGCGAATTTCCGGAAGTGGCGCGCGTCGAGTACGTCTCCAGGGAGCAGGCGCTCGAGCGTGCCAGAAAGGAAATGGGTGAGTTCGCCGACGTCTTCGAGGCTGGCGTGCTGCCGGCTTCGATAGAAGTGTACCTCAGGTCCGGAATGCGGGATCCGACGACGGTGAAATCCGTCGCCGATCGTATCAGGACCTACCACTTTGTCGATGACGTCCGATACGGCGAGGAGTGGGTCGAGAAGCTTTACCGCCTGCGGAACATCGCCACCGTCGCCGGCCTCGCCCTCGGAATAGCGTTCGCGGCGGTCGCGATCATCATCATCGGGGCTACTATCCGCATGACGGTCCTTGCGCGCGCGAAGGAGATATCGATCATGAGGCTGGTCGGCGCGACGGACATGTTCATCCGCCTTCCCTTCCTCATCGACGGGCTGGTGAAAGGAGTGTTCGGCGGATTGCTCGCGCTGGTTTTCGTCTGGGTAGCGAACAGAGTGGTCAATGAATACTTCATCCAGACAATATTTTTCAGTCGAGAGATGATCTTTCTCGGCGTCGTGGGTGGTGCGTTCATGGGAGTGCTCGGGTCTCTCGTCTCGGTTGGGAGACACCTACGCCGGGTCTGATTCGCGCCTGGTGCCTGGGCCTCTGCTGCGCCTTGCTCCTCGCGTCTTACCTTCCCGCTCAGCAGACCGAGAGCGCTGAAGCGCGCGTCAATGCCCAGCGAGACGAGCTGGCGCGGATACGAGCGGAGCGTGACGAGCTGGAGAAGAAGATGAGCGGGCTGCAGAACACCGCGCACGAGCTCCGCGACGAAGTGAATCTCCTCGACAAGCAGCACGATGCGACCGCGCGCATGGTGAGCTCCCTGGATCAGCAGCTCGTCGCGATTACCGACGAAGTAAAAACGACTACGAACGACCTCGCGAAATCGCAGCGCGAAGCGAGCATGAAGCGCACGGTTCTCCAGCAGCGCCTCATCGACATCTACAAGAGAGGGCCTCTCTATTCGGCGGAAGTCTTGTTCTCGGCGCAGTCGGTCGGGCAGCTCGTCGCTCGATACAAGTACCTGCATCTGCTCGCTCTGAGGGACAAGGGTCTCGTTCACCGCCTCGACGAGCTCCACGACAAGATGGAATCGCAGCGGGTTCAGCTGGTGCGGCTGCAGAACAGTGTGATAGAGAACCGTTCGGCCAAGGAGCAGGAAGCAGCGCGTTTGGGGGAACTCGAGACGCTCCAG
Organism: Gemmatimonadaceae bacterium; assembly: GCA_035936715.1. Lineage (GTDB taxonomy): Bacteria > Gemmatimonadota > Gemmatimonadetes > Gemmatimonadales > Gemmatimonadaceae > UBA4720. The sequence goes on along the minus strand of DASYVU010000062.1, from coordinate 28,139 downwards.
GCGCGGAATCTCTCCCGCGTGCAGCAGGATGCGAAACGCACGAAGGCGCGCCTTGCCGAGCTGGAGAAGAGCGAGGCACGGCTGAATAACTTCATCGCATCATTCGAGGCTGAGCGTCGGAGAGCATCGGGTCGAGGCGGAGCCGTGGCGCTCTCGCCAAGCTCAATCCGCACCACGGACATAGGAAGGCTGGATTGGCCGGTGAACGGTGTTTTCCTTTATCGATTCGGCCGGTTCGTAAATCCGAACAACACGACCACTCGGTGGAACGGAATCGGAATCAGCGCTGCTGTCGGCACCGCGGTGAAATCCGTCTCGGCGGGAACCGTCGCCTATGCGGGACCGATGGGCACTTATGGAAACACTGTCATTCTCGAGCACGGTGGCGGCGACTATTCCGTATACGGCTCACTCGACCGGATAGATGTGCGGAAAGGCACACGGGTGATCAAAAGACAGGCGTTGGGAACTGTCGGCATCAGTGATCCGGCACTCGGATCTCATCTGCACTTCGAGATCAGACGCGGCGGACCCGCGGTGGACCCGGCGGAATGGCTGCGCGCTGCTCGCTGACTTAAAGCAACGTTCCGTGCAGCACCATGAAGGCAACCGAGAAGTAGATCACAAGCCCGGTTACGTCGACCAGCGTAGCGACGAAAGGAGCCGACGCGCTCGCGGGATCGAATCCAATGCGCTTCAGCAGGAATGGGAGCATCGATCCGGCCAGAGATCCGAATGCAACTATTCCGACCAGCGAGAATCCGACGGCAATCGCGAGCAGCAGGTAGTGAGGACCGTAGTTGAAGATGTGCAGGTCCTGCCAGACCACGATCCGGGTGAAGCCGATGATGCCCAGGATTCCACCCAGGACTAGCCCGGTCGGGAGCTCGCGGAGCGCAATACGCCACCAATCCCGAAGTTTCAGTTCCTGCAGCGCGAGCGCGCGAATCACGAGCGAGGTGGCTTGGGATCCGGAGTTGCCGCCTGAGCTCATGACGAGCGGGATGAACATTGCGAGCACGGCGGCCCTCTCGATTTCTCCCTGAAAGCGCTGCATAGCCGTGGCCGTGAGCATCTCGCTCAGAAAGAGCGCGCATAGCCATCCGGCGCGCTTCCGGATCATGTCGAGGAAGCTGATCTCCATGTAAGGAGCATCCAAAGCCTCCATACCGCCGAAGCGCTGGGCGTCCTCGGTCTGCTCCTCGACCAGCGTATCAATCACGTCGTCGACCGTGACGATGCCTAGGATGCGGCGCAGGTCGTCGATGACCGGCACCGCCAGCAGATTGTATTTCGAGATCAATCGCGCGGCTTCTTCGCGATCGGTGTCTGCGGCAACCGTGAGTGGCGCCCGACGGCTGCCAACCTCGAGCACATTTTCGTCGCGCGGCACGGTCAGGAGCTCGCGCAGCGATACGACGTGCACGAGCGCCTGTGTCTCCGGATCGATGACGTAGATCGCATACACCGTCTCCTTCCGACCACCGACTTCGCTGATCAAGCGCAGTGCCTGGTCCACCGTCCAGTCCGATGCAATGCTGACGAACTCCGTCGTCATGATTCCGCCAGCCGTGTTCTGCGGGTACTGCAGGAGCTTCTGAAGTGCGGCGCGGGTCGACTCGCTTACCGTCGCGAGAAGTCGCTTCCGGTGCTCCGCCGGCTCTTCCCGGAACAGATCGGCCTGTTGGTCCGCCGACATCGCTTCGATCAGCGGGCCGACGCGCGCAGCATCAATGTGTCGAATGATCGCGCAGCGGTGGCGTGTGAGCTCCGGCTCGTCGAACACCTGCACCGCCATATCGAACGGAAGCGAGGCCATTACCTTCGCCGCGGCTTCCGGGGGCAGCTCGCGCAAAGCTTCGGCGATGTCCGGCGGGCGCAGCTCCCCGAGCGCTTCCTGGAGCTCCTCTGGGTCGTCGTGCACTAGATAGAGCAGCTGCGCGACTGTTTCTGGAGAGATCTCGATCATGTATAGAGCAGTTTTTTATTCGGAGACGAATGGTTTTCGAGCGTTCGTGCCGCCCTTGCGAAGACGAAGCTGTGCCCCGAACGTTGCGACACCGACGGCGAACATGATCATCGAGAGTAGTTGACCCATCGACAGCGCTCCGATCACGAGGCCGAGCTGTGCGTCGGGGGCGCGCGTGAACTCCAGAGAAAACCGGATGATTGCGTAACCGACGAGAAAGAGCCCGGTTATCAGTCCGGGCCGGTCGTACCCACGCGCGCGCGCCAGGCTGTCGATCCACCAGAGCAGCGCACCGAGTAGCACCCCTTCGGCAAATGCCTCGTAAAGCTGCGAAGGATGCCGCGGCAGATGTCGAGGATCGCTCGGAAAGATCATCGCCCAGGGAACATTGGTTGGGCGACCATACAGCTCACCGTTGATGAAATTCCCGATTCGGCCGAAAAAAAGACCGGGTGTCCCGCATAGTGCGACCACGTCGGTTATTGCGAGCACCGGGAATCGATACCTCCGGGCGAACAGGATGATCGCGACCGCCATTCCCAGGATCGCCCCGTGAAACGAGAGGCCACCCTGCCACACGGCAAAGACTTCGAGCGGATGCGCTGCGTATTCACCGCGCCCGTAAACGGTCACGTAAATCAGTCGAGCGCCGATCAGCATCCCGACCACTAGGTACCAGATCAGGTTGTCCAGGTCGGCGCGAGTGAGACTGGTGCGCCCACTCTCGATGCGCTTCAGTACCAGGCGATAGCCGAGCACGTATCCGACGACGTACATCATGCTGTACCATCGGATCGCAAACGGACCAACCGATACGATCGTCGGCGGGATGCGCGGGTACGGAATCACCATTTCAAACTATTGAACGCAGCCGTGAGCGACAAAGACCATCGCGAAGAAAACCCTACGTTCGCCGCGCAGATTGGAAAACGCCTACGCCGGCCAGCAGCAGCCCGGAGGCAACGACAATCGCGGCTCCGGTCGGCAGGTCCATGCGGTAGGAAGCCCACAATCCGAGCAGGCTCGCCGCGGCGGCAATCCCCCATCCTATTGCCAGGCGCTTCATCCATTGCTGCGCCAGCATCGTCCCGCAGACCGCGGGCACAATCAGATACGCAAAGGTCAGCAGCACGCCGGCCAGACGCACGAAGCTCACGACTACCAGAGCAAACGCCGCGTAGAACAGGAAGTCCCACAGGCGCACGGGGACTCCCTCCGCGAATGCTCTCTCGGGATCGGATGAGATGAGAACAAACCGACTGTGAAAGGAGGCGTAGAAACCGCCGAGTGCGGCGAATACCAGCAGCCGCTGGCCAATTTCTCCCTTCGTCACGTTCAGAATGTCCCCCGTAAGGAGGTGCTCGAGCTCTTCCTTTCCACCGGCGACTCGGCTAAGCAGCAGTATCACTCCGGCCGCGGCTACGACGAACGTGATGCCGATGATTGCCTCCTGCGGAACGGGACCCTTCTTGGTGCTTCGCGACCAGCTGAAGAACGCCGCCCCAATGAACGTTACCGCGAGCGAAATCCAGAACGTCATGCGGTCCTCGAAATGATGCCCCATCAGCAACGCTACGCACGTTCCCAGGGTTGCTACCTGGGCGAGCGCGAGGTCTACGAAAATCACTTCCCGCTTCACGACGTGAAGGCCGAGGTAGACCAGCAGCGGCGGAAATAGAAGACAAGCGACGAAAGGCCACTTCATGACCTCCCAGGCTATCTGGAAATCCGCGCTCATTTTTGTGCCCGGAGACCACCGGCGAGGGTGTGCACGAGATTGTCCATCAAGTCGAAGTAGCTGGTGGTATTGGGGGCCGCTCCGGGCTGCTGCGGAACATCGAGAACCGCTGCGCCGGTCTGTCGCGCAACCGTCTCCGCGGTCCTGCGGTTCTGGAATGGCTGCACGAGGATGACTTTCGCATTCGTCGCTTTCATTTTGCCGATTACCTGGGCGAGGTGCGCAGGCGAGGGTGCGATTCCCGGCTTCGGCTCCAGCTCGCCAACGATGTTGAGACCAAACCGATCCGCCAGGTAGATGAAATCCTTGTGATACGTCACGATCCTCGCGCCGCGGTAAGGCGCAAGCTGCTTCTGCCAGTCGGCAAACTTGATGTCGAGCTTGGTGTTGAACCTTCCCAGGTTGCCATTGTAGGTCGCCGCATTTTTCGGATCGATCTGCGCGAAATGATTGGCGATGTTGCGCGCAATGATTTTTACGTTCACTGGGTCGATCATGAAGTGAGGATTGCCCAGGGAGTGGACGTCGCCCTTCGAGCGGTCGAAGCTCGTGGGAATCTCGAGCAGCTTGATCCCCTCCGAAGCCACGATGCGGCCCGGTGCGCCGGCGGAGATCTTGGAGTTGCGGGAATTCTCCAGCAATGGTGGCAGCCACCCCAGCTCCAGCTCGGCGCCCCCTTCGATAAGCGCATCGGCGCGGTTGAGCGTCACGATGTGGCTAGGCTTCGCATCGACGTAGTGCGGATCCTCGGTGGGTTTGGCCAGCGCGACGACACTGACCTTGTCCCCGCCAATCTCCCTCGCCACGGAAGCGAGATCGGGAGTCGTCGCAACGACGCGGATTTGCGCAGATGTCGAAGCGCCGGTGGCTGCAATCGTTATCAGCGCCAGAGCGGCCGCTTTCAGAAGATTCATTGGTCTCATTTTCGTTTTTCTACCTCTAGAATTTGTGTGCTGCGTGTGCGCCGAGCAGGAACTCGAACTGGAACCAGAGAGAGTGGTCGGTGCCGATTCCCTTACGGTCGTCGTAATTGTATTGCGCCCTGAACTTCGAGAACTCCGTCGGATACCAGGTGAAGTTCGGCGAAAGCCGCGTCCGATCGCGCCGCAGCTCCGACTGGAACGTCGCCGGATCGCCGCTTGCAAATTCACCCCTGAATCCCGCCACGATGCGGGGCTTTATTCCCCACAACACCTGGGCGTACGCTCCGCGATCCCTCAGGATCTCGCTTGGCAACGTGACGGCCGGATTGGCTTCGGAGACACGCTGCTCAGCGTCATACCGTCGCCACATTGCCTCGCTCTGCAGCGACAGGAACGGAAAACCCGCCTGAGCTGCGGCGGGCTTCCACTTCCAGTACCCATCCACACCGTACACCTGAGTCCGCGCGGAGGGTCCGGAATTATTCGGGCCGAAAGCAGCTGACGCGCCGAGGACTACGGTTTGAGTCTCCGTCAGATCGAAAGACGTGTTCAGCCGCGGCACCAGAAGCAGGTCGGAAGGACGATCTACCAGCCTGTCGTTGATCACACCACCATGGATCTCCGGAGAATCAGGCGAGCGAAAGCTCGACGCCGTTCCGCCTGTAGCGTTGGCCACGGTGACCAGCGCCTCCGCATAGAAGGAGGTCGGCAGGAGCCATGAGAGTCTGAGGCCCTGACTGCGTAGGCCGTCGGGCCCGAACATCCGATTCATGACCAGCGGCTGGTCGACGAAAGACCATGCATGAGGGTGTTGAGGGTTCTGACGACCGAATTCGACGAAGAATTGTCCGACCTTGAGCTGTAGATTGGCGGGCAGCGATGTCGTCAGTACGTACGCCTCCTCCAGCTCCACTCCTGTTTCACCATTCTTGTCGAGCTTGTAGACGATGTTGCTGAATCCCTTGAAGTAGGGATCGACCGCTCCGTCGAGCGTGAGCTCGACGTTGGGAATGGAGAAGCCATTCACGTGAGGATCGTGGTCGCCGACCTGGATCGAGCCTACATTGGGCTCGGTAGACCAGCCCGCATCCGTCAGAGCGACGAACCCGATATTCATGTAGCCGCCCGTCGCCCGCGGCCCCTGCGACGCGGCCGCGGCGGTGCCGGTCGTGTCAGCCGATTGTGCTCCGAGCTCTTTCTCGAGTTGCTTGACGAGCGCGATGGAATCCGCTCGCGCGATGCTGTCGGCCCGGGCTACGGAGTCCTGCTTTGATTTCGGTGGAGCGACTTGAGCCTTTGCGAGGCTCGGCAGAATGATGCCCAGGGCGCAGAGGATAAAACGTCCTCTCATTTAGAGAATCCTTTTTGTTGGTTTTGAGACATCAGCCTGGCGAAGCCAAATGCGGAAAAAAACGCCAGCGCGATGGTCAACCGAGTGAAAGTGCATTTGCTCCCCAAAGAGTTTTGACTAACAGCTGAACGATTGGTTCAGGCTTCTCTGGGAGGCGCTCGGCAGGAGTTCGAGAGGAGTTGCGGTCCGGCGTTGTCAACCAAATAACGGCCGGCTACCAAGGCGCAGTTCGCGGCGACCGAGGGCGGAGGCAGCATCCCATCCACGGTTACCTGAAACGAGAGAGCGGTGCAAGCCGCACAAGTCGCTTCGTCGTGTCCGTGATGAAGATTAATGCCGCTTCGTTCGGCGTGCGACACAGCACTGGATTCGTCGCGCGCCAGCGCGAGCGACGCGCCCGATATTCCGAGCTGACCGAATACGGCCAGGACGGTTGCCAGCGCGCGCAAGCGCCACGCTGAGCGAGGGGTGAAAGAGCGATCGCCGTTCATCTGGTCTTTAAGCTACCGTTACGCGACAGAAATGGTAGCGCTTGGGTCGAGCGGCGGCGCTGTCTCCAACAATGCTATGGGTTGAGATGAACGAGGTAGAACTTTTTGTCGATGGCCGGCTCGACGAAATACCGGTCGCTCAACCGGCCTCCTTCCAGGACCGATAGCCCCCGGCTCGTTGCCAGGTAAACGCGGTCGTTCCACCTCTTGATCCGCAGCACCACTTCGTCGATTGGATACTTCTCGGTCGTCCCGGTTTTCAGGTCGCAGCGAAGAAGACCGCCGCCGTAATCAGGCCCTTCAGGATGTTCCACCAGACCGATCCAAACGCTCTGATCCTCAACCAGGAGTGTCGATACTGACCAATGCACAACTTCGGGGATAGTCAGAAACGTGTACGCCGATCGGCTTGTGTCGAAGTAGCCAACTCCACCCACGCCGGTGGTGCCCTCGCCGTCATAGAAAGTCTTCCCGAACCAGATCCGGGCACCGACGACCTGGAAGGGTCCAATCTTTTCTTCGATCGCGGTGTGTGCCGAGTCATACCCATCGCCCACCCGCTCGGGCCGCGCGCGCGCGAACTCGGCGTAGCTGGACGTCGGCATGGGATGGGCTCGCAACACGGTTGGCAGAAGCGCGTCGCTCGGTTCGCCATATCTCGGCTGCGGATCTCTCCGCTTTAGCTCTTTCGCCATTGCTTCCGGCAGAGCGAGCGCCGCAGCAAGCTGCCCGTCTCCGATCGAATCCAGCCCAATAGTAGGTGAAAAATCGATCTTCTTGACGAGCTTCTTCGAACGCGGATCAAGAAAGAGTTTGAAAAAGTCCGCCTGTCCGTCCCCTCCTTCTCGAGAAATGACAATGGAAGCGGTATCCGCTCTCAGAACACGATGGGCAAGGTTCTGGTCGGTGACCGTTGCAACATCCCAAACGTGCTGGCGGTTCTCACGCTCCGCGAGTTGGAACTTGAGAGTGACCATGCTTGACACATCGTCGCGTGTGCGCGAGAGGAGCAGGACGTATCTTGCAAGCGGTGTCTCCGAGGTTTCGGTTTGCCCCCTTCCCACTGGCGCCGGGCTGGAAACATTGTCCTGTATCGCGATCGGCTGTTCGGCCGGAGTAGCCGGCGCTCGGACGGTATCGATCGCCTGTCCGGCCGAAGCACTCTTCGCGGCGACGGTATCGGTCGCCTCGTGACGGGCGCGTTCGACGCACGAGATTGCTACAAGGGCAACGCCAATCGTCGTCAGACACTTCATGGAGATCGGCCGAGCCAGGATGATAAGGGAATCAGAGAGAACTCAGTGCAAAGACGACTGACTCAGGGGTTGCGTCAGATCTCGGAGCTAGCGCGCAAGCGCTCGATCCGCTCCTGCCGGACGTATCTTCGCCGGAGGGTAGCACTTAACAGGAGCGTCACGCATTTTACCACGTTCAATGAAGCGTGAAGATGCCCTCGACTACCACGCATCCGGCCGCCCCGGAAAGATCGCGGTAGTACCGACCAAGCCACTCAACAATCAGCGCGATCTCGCGCTCGCCTACTCTCCCGGAGTTGCGGCTCCCTGCCTCGAGATCGAGTCGAATCCCGACGACGCCTACAAGTACACGGCGAAGGGCAATCTTGTCGCGGTGGTGAGCAACGGCACTGCGGTCCTGGGGCTCGGCAACATCGGTGCTCTGGCCGCCAAGCCCGTGATGGAGGGAAAGGCAAATCTCTTCAAGCAGTTCGCTGATCTCGACGTGTTCGATCTCGAGGTGGGGTCGGAGAATCCGGACGATGTGATCAAGTTCTGCCAGCTCCTGGAGCCCACCGTAGGCGGAATCAATCTCGAAGACATCCGGGCTCCCGATTGTTTCTACATCGAGGAGACGCTGCGGAAGACGATGCGCATTCCCATCTTTCACGACGATCAGCACGGTACCGCCATCATCTCCGGCGCGGCCCTGCTCAATGCCCTCGAGATCGTCGGCAAGAAGATAGAGCGGGTTCGAGTAGTCTTCTCTGGGGCAGGAGCCGCGGCTATTTCGACGGCCGAGCATTACGTGAGACTCGGCGTTCCCCGGGAAAATATTCTGCTCACCGACCGGCAGGGCGTGATCTACGACGGCCGGCCGGGAGAGCTCGATCCATACAAAGCCAAATTCGCCAACAAGACGAAGGCGCGCACGATTGCCGATGCTCTAGTCGGAGCCGATGTATTCGTCGGTCTCTCTGTCGCCGGTGCAATCAGCGGCGAGATGGTCGCCAAGATGGCCAAGAAGCCCATCGTCTTCGCCCTCGCCAATCCCGAGCCCGAAATCCTTCCCGATCAGATTCGGGCGGTACGCTCCGACGCGGTCATCGCGACCGGCCGCAGCGACTTTCCCAATCAGGTCAACAACGTCCTCGGCTTCCCGTTCATCTTTCGCGGCGCGCTGGATGCTCGTGCCACTCAGGTGAATGAGGAGATGAAGATGGCGGCGACGCGGGCGCTCGCCGCGCTGGCAAAGGAGGACGTTCCGGAAAGCGTTTCGCGCCTGTACGGACTGCGCTCGGTCAAGTTCGGTCCCGACTATCTGATTCCCTTCCCATTCGATCCGCGTGTCCTGCTCTGGGTTGCGCCCGCGGTCGCCTGGGCCGCCGTCGCCAGCGGCGTGGCCAAGCAAATGATCGACCTCGAGACCTACCGCGAGCAGCTCGAGGCACGACTGGGGAGAGCGCGCGGAATCATGCGCGGGATAATAAATCGCGCCGTAAGAGATCCCAAACGCGTCGTGTTTCCGGAAGGCGAGGAGCCGAAGATCATTCGAGCCGCGCGCATGATCGCGGACGAAGGAATAGCATGGCCAATCCTTCTCGGACAACGCGCAACGATCGAGCGCATCGCAGAAGAGAATCACATCTCGCTGCGCGAGATCATGATCGAAGACCCGGCGAAATCCGACAAGCGCGACAAGTACGCGGACTATTTGTGGCAGCGCCGCCAGCGGAAGGGATTGAGCCACGGCGAAGCGCATCAGCTGCTGTTCAACGGCAACTACTTCGGCTCGGTGATGGTGGCGTGCGGCGACGCCGACGCCCTTCTCTCGGGCGTGGGAATGCACTACCCTGAGACGATTCGGCCCGCGCTACAGGTGATCGGCGCCCATCCGAAGGCCGAGATAGTGAGCGGGCTCTACATGCTCGTATTCGAGAAGCACGTTATCTTCTGTGGAGACACAACGGTCAACATCGATCCCACCGCGGAGCAATTGGCGCAGATAGCCTACTCCGCCGGCCGGATCGTTCGCACCTTCGGCATCACGCCGAAGATCGCGATGCTCTCCTTCTCCAATTTCGGCTCGGTGCGCCATCCCGAAGCGGAGAAGGTCGCGAAAGCCGTAGCAATACTGAGAAAGCGGGATCCTTCGCTCATCGTTGACGGCGAGATGCAAGCCGACACGGCGATGGACGAGAACATACTTCGCTCCGGTTATCCGTTCAGCGCTCTGAAGGAGCGCGCAAACGTGCTGATATTTCCCAACCTCAGTGCCGGGAATATTGCGTACAAGCTGCTGCATCACCTTGGCGGAGCGGCCAAGATCGGGCCCTTCCTGGTGGGTATGAATCTTCCCGTACACGTGCTGGAGCAGGGCGCCGACGTTCAGGATATCGTGAACATGGCTGCCGTAGCGGTGATGGACGCTCAGCAGCGGATAAGTGAGAGGACGAGCTCGTAATGGCAACTGAGATCAGGCCGCAGCGCACTTCGGTCGCGCGCGAAAGCAGCATAGGATTGGGAAGACAGGGACTCGCGCCACGAGGCGAGGTTCACTGGAATTTGATTGCGCCCGAGCTCTTTAAGGACGCCGCTCGGCGCGATGAAGGCGAATTTGCCGACATGGGTCCATTCGTCGCGATCACTGCACCCCACACCGGCCGCTCACCCGACGACAAATTCGTGGTGAAGGAGCCATTGTCCGAGAAGGATGTCGACTGGGGCAAGATCAACCAGCCCATCTCCCCCGAGAAATACCAGATCCTCCTGGGTGACGTCCGCAATTATCTCGACGATTCAGCCGAGCTCTTTGTCGAGGATCTCTACTGCGGCGCCGATCCGGCCTACCGGCTTTCCGTGCGGTACGTGTCGCCCAATGCGTGGCATATGGCGTTCGCGCGGAACATGTTCATCAGGCCGGAGCGGAGCGATCTACCCACCTTCGATCCCAACTTCACGGTTTTGCACGCGCCGGAGTTCCAGGGGGATCCTTCCCGGCACGGCACGCGCACGGGAACGTTCATCGTCCTCAACCTGGCGGAGCGAACGATTCTGATCGGGGGCACGCGCTACGCGGGCGAGCTGAAGAAGTCGATGTTCACGGTCATGAACTACCTCCTCCCGAAACAAGACGTTCTCTCCATGCATTGCTCGGCGAACGTGGGCAAGGCCGGCGATACCGCGCTGTTCTTCGGGCTGTCGGGCACGGGAAAGACCACCTTGTCGACGGATCCGGATCGCGCGCTCATCGGCGACGACGAGCACGGATGGTCGGAAGAAGGAATCTTCAACTTCGAGGGCGGCTGCTACGCGAAGGTGATCAACCTTTCGCCGGAGACCGAGCCGGACATTTATCAGACGACGCAGATGTTCGGCACCGTGCTCGAGAACGTGGTGCTCGACTCCGCCACCAAGAAAGTGAAATTCGCGGACCAGTCGATCACCGAGAACACACGTGCCTCGTATCCGCTGCACTACATTCGGAATTACGTCGAGGGCGGCCGCGGCGGACATCCCAGAAACGTCGTCTTTCTCACCGCCGACGCGTTCGGAGTGCTGCCGCCAATCGCTAAGCTCACTCCTGAACAGGCGATGTACTACTTCCTGTCCGGGTATACCGCGAAGGTCGCCGGCACCGAACGCGGAGTGAAGGAGCCGCAGCCGACGTTCAGCGCGTGCTTCGGTGCGGCTTTTCTCGTCTGGCATCCGACGAAGTACGCCAAAATGCTCGGCAGGCTGCTGAACGAGCATAGGGCGAATGTGTGGCTCATCAACACGGGCTGGAGCGGCGGTGCGTATGGCACAGGGAAGCGCATAAGGCTGGCGTACACCCGGGCGATTGCGCGTGCGGCGCTCGCCGGCGAGCTGGACAAGGTCAACACAGAGACTGATCCAGTCTTTGGTCTCGCCGTTCCGAAGGAGATCAAGGGAGTGCCGAACAAGGTGCTGAACCCGCGCGCGACGTGGCCGGATGCGGCCGCGTATGATGCGCAGGCCAGGAAGCTCGCCAGGATGTTTCGCGAGAACTTCGAGAAGTTCGGCAGCGTAGAGTCGGCGATAAAGAACGCCGGCCCGACGGGATAACGTCCTCAGAACGAAGGGCCGTGCACTTCGAGATCCTGCGCGACCCTGTCTGGAATAACATTCGGGTCGACGAGCTCACGCTCGATCTGGTGGACACGGAAGTCTTTCAACGACTGAGATACGTGCGGCAGCTGGGGTGGACGTACCTGGTATATCCTGGCGCGACGCACTCCCGCTTCGAGCACGCACTTGGCACTCACCACCTCTCACGCCGCACGCTCGCGCTTTTGTGCGAAGCTGAAGATGCAACCTCGATCAGTGAACAAGAGCAGGCGATAGTCCGCTCGGCCGCTCTGCTCCACGACGTTGGGCACTACCCATTCTCGCACGCGCTGGAGGAGATAGGCGCGCTGCACCATGAGGATGTCGCGCGCCCGCTTATCACGCAGGGCGCGATCGCGTCGCTTCTCAGCTCGAGGCTAGGCGACGACGCGCCGGCAAGGGTGTTCGATCTGATCCGAGGTGAGAGCAAGAGCGCGCTTCAGGGACTCATCTCCGGGTCGCTCGACCTCGACAAGATCGAATATCTGAAACGCGACGCCTTCATGTGCGGTGTGCCATACGGTGAGATCGACGTTGACCGCCTCACGAACTCGTTGGTGCTGGTCGATGATCCCGCGACGGGACGTTCAGCCATAGGCGTGCAGGAGAAGGCGCTTTCCGCCCTCGAGTCGCTGCTCTTCGCGAAATACCAGATGTACCGGAACGTCTACTGGCACCACGCTGTTCGAAGCGCGACGGCGATGTACAAACGATTGGTTGAGGATGCAATCGAGGCGGGGATCGTCGATGGCCGATCTCTGGCGACGTATACGGACGAAGGCCTGATGCACAGGCTCGAGACCGCCTTTCCCACCCAGCTCCTCGCCGCGCTGAAGGAGCGGAAACTTTACAAGCGAGCGGCGGAGTGGCCGGCAGCGGAGCTGGACGACGATACGATCGAGTGGATCGCCTCCGACCGAAAGCGTGTCACCGACGCGGAAAATCTGCTTGCCAGCGAATTCGGCCTCGCGCCGGGCGAGCTACTCCTCGACTATCCTGCCAAGACCCAAATGCTGGGGCTGGATATCCCGGTTCTCCGGCGGAGCGGAAAAGTCGAGCGACTGACGGGAGAGGGCTGGATCGGAACGATCAATCTGCCGTCTCTTTCTGAGGAGCTTTACAAGAGCGCGCGGTGGCTGCGCGTGTTTACCGCGAAGCGGACGAAACTCGAGCCGCGCAAAATCCTGGACGCGCTGGAACGATTGGGCTGAGTCCCCATATGACAGGGATGCGTCTCGGATCGCTTGCGTTTGCATCGATGGTTCTTGTTGCTGGATGCACTCCGCTCTCCGGCACGACTCCCTCGCCGTCCGCACCTTCAACGGCGCCAAGCACACTCGGCAAAACGGAGTCGCGCATATTCGATCTCGTGAACGCTCAGCGGAGGCGTCAGGGACTCCCAAGCCTCGTTTACAATCCGCAACTGGATCGGATGGCGAAGATCCAGGCGCAGAACATGGCGCGTTTTCAGAAAATGGCGCACGTGATACGCGAGTCCAGTTTACCGACACTAAGCGACCGGGCGCGTAACTCCGGCTATCCGTACGCGCGACTCGCGGAGAACGTCGCGCTCGGCTACCCGAACGCCGAGACCGTGGTGGAGGGTTGGATGGCTTCCAAGGGGCACCGCGCCAACATACTCCAGCGCGATGCAGAGGAGACCGGGATAGCTATCGCGCGGTTCTCGGCGGGCGGCATTTATTACTGCCAGGTTTTTGGGCGTAGGATGCTGTCGTTGTGACCCCTCTCGTGCACACGAAAGCCCGAAAACAGCCCGTTTCCACACCGTAACATATGTGGTCGCAATGAGTTACAGTCTCTTTCCGGATGAGGTTGGTAATTGTGACCTTCGACGAGCCTAAACAGTCCTCCGGACATGAGCCGACTCACAATCGCTGCTTCGCTCCTGCTCGCAATTCCGAGCTCCTCCTTCGCGCAGCAGATACCCGCCTTCTCAGCGTCGACTGATACCAGTCCGGTCACGGCGGAAATCTTCGAGACCAAGGACGCCGCTGCCCTCACCGTTGGCCTGGCCCCGCTTTCCAAGAGCCAGCTGCCCAACAGCGACCGCGAAGTCAGGATCTGGTACTCGAGCTTCGGCAATCCGCAGTATCTGGTGATCATTCGCCAAAACAGCGCGGTTACCACCGGGCGCCTCCTCCTGCGGTGGGACCAGTACTACGAGATTTCTCCAGCAACGGCTGACACGCGCGTCGACAACTTCGTGCGCTCGGAGTACGATTGTGGACCGATCTCCAAGCGCGACTCGAAGTTCGGCGAAGATCGCTGGATCAGCTCAGTGTGTGAGGCCAATCTGAAAGGCACTCCCGACTGGAAGGCCTTCCTTGCCGAAGTCGAGGCACATGCCCTTCCCCAACCGACGTCCGTCGCGCCGGTTCAGGATCAGACAGACCGTAAGACCTGGGGAATCACCGTCGAGCGGAAGTCGGGCGCCAACTATGGTGTCTCGCATTACCACACCGCGCTGGCGTTCGGCGCTCCCGAGCCGGGGCGCGGGCCGAGGCTGCAGGACATGGTGAACGCACTCGCGGCCACCGCGAAGCGCGAGCCAACGGACGCGCAGCGCTAGGCACTCCTCGCTGCGCTAGTCGCGCAGCTTTTCCAACCTCTCGTAAAACTTCAGCGCTTGCGGATTCGCGAGCGCCTCCGTGTTTCTAACCGGACGCCCGTGGATGACTTCGCGCACCGCCAGCTCGCTGATCTTTCCGCTGATCGTTCGCGGAATGTCCTCCACCTGAATGATCTTCTTGGGCACGTGGAGCGGAGTGGTGTTCTCCCGCAGGCTCGACGAGATCTTAGCGCACAAGGCATCGTCGAGCGTAAGTCCGGGCTGAAGCTTCACGAAGAGCACGATCCGCACATCGCCGGGGGATCCTCCGTCGATCTCCTGTCCGACGGCGACGCTTTCGATGACCTCCGGGAGCTGTTCCACCTGTCGGTATATCTCCGCGGTCCCTATGCGCACGCCTCCGGGATTGAGCGTCGCATCGCTCCTGCCGTAGATGATGTATCCACGGTGCTTCGTAATCTCCGCCCAGTCCCCGTGTCGCCAGACGCCGGGGAAATAATCGAAATACGCGGCCTTGTACTTCGCTCCATCCGGGTCATCCCAGAAGCCGATCGGCATGCTCGGGAAAGGCCTGGTGCATACGAGCTCGCCAGGGATCAGCCTGACGGGGCGCCCGCGGTCGTCGAGCACATCCACTGCCATCCCGAGTCCTGGCGCCTGAATCTCCCCTCGGTACACTGGTAGAATCGGATTGCCGAGCACAAAACAGGAGATGATGTCGCTCCCGCCACTGATGCTGGCGAGGTGCAGGTCGGATTTGACCTTCGAGTAGACGTAATCGAAGCTGTTGTGCGCGAGCGGACTTCCGGTGGAGAGAATCGCCTTCAGTTTCGACAGATCGTGCTTCTTTCGCGGCACGAACCCGGATTTCTCGAGCAGTGCGAGGTACTTGGCGCTGGTCCCGAAGATCGTGATCCCCTCTTTGACCGCCATCTCCCACAGAATGTCGGCGCTCGGAAACAGCGGAGCGCCGTCGTAGAGCACTACCTTGGCACCGACGGAGAGGGACGTGACGAGCCAATTCCACATCATCCAGCCACACGTCGTGTAGTAGAAGATGCAGTCTTCGCGATTGAGGTCGGTGTGGAGGATCAGCTCCTTGAGATGCTGGAGGAGTGTTCCGCCCGCGCTATGCACCATGCATTTGGGCAGCCCCGTGGTGCCCGACGAATACATGATGTAGAGCGGGTGATCGAACGGAAAACGTTCCAGCTCGGCCTGGCCGTCGTGCGTTTCAGGTTCCTTCCTGACCTGCTCCGGGGGAGTCTTCCAGATCATCCCTTCAGGTGGGGTCTTTCTTGTTCCGCCGGCTGGACTCTTTTTGGGCGCCGATTCTTCCCGCTGGATGGCGATGAACCGCGACCACAGCGTGCCCTTCCGCACTCCCTCCAGATCCGGCAATTGCTTTCTGTATGGTGTGACGATGACATGCTCGAGCGACGGAATCCGGAATGCGATCTGACGTAGACGCGGGAGCAGGTCGATCTCTTTGCCGTTGTACAGATATCCATCGGCCGCGAAGAGAATCCTCGGCGTGATCTGGCCGAAGCGATCCATCACGCCCTGCGCGCCAAAATCCGGCGAGCATGACGACCATATCGCACCCAGGGACGTGGCCGCGAGCATCGCGATTACGGCTTCAGGAATGTTGGGCAGCCATCCCGCGACGCGATCGCCGGGCTCGACACCGGCTGTCTCGAGTGCCAGGGCGAGAGTGCCCACCGCGTCGCGCAACTCCCTGTAGGTGAGCGTGCGCTGGTGACCTGCCTCGTTCCACGAAGCGAGCGCCGGCTCGTCATCTGTGAAGCGAAGCAGATTCTCGGCGAAATTGAGACTCGCATCGGGAAACCAGCGCGGCCCTTTCTCCGGATCCGGAGGACCCATGTACTCGAGTCCTACGCCCACTCGCTCAGCGCCGCCACCTGTGCCGCGGTGGCCGATGATTCCGCAGAATCTCCACGCCAGCGACCAGAATCTTTCCGGGTTCGCCACGGACCATTCGTGGAGCTGCCAGTAGGAGTCCGCAGAGTAGTCAGGGACGGGCGGGCCGCCGCGCTCCTCCACATAACGGAGAAACTCGGTCATGTTCGCCTTCACTACGCGCTCGGGCGAGGGAGTCCAGAGCGCCTCGCTCATGTCAGCTTCTGCCTCAGCTCGTGGGAGGATTGAACTGAGCGTGCTGTCCTTGCAGCCACGACTTGTGGTACTCCGGATCTTCGATGGCGATCGCTGCCTTCGCGACCTTGAGCGGCCGGAAGCTGTCCATCATGACCGCCAGCTCGTCGGTGTACTTGGCGCCGATGCTCGCCTCCGCGCGTCCCGGATGCGGACCGTGTGGAATCCCGTCCGGGTGGTGGGTGATGCTGCCGAATTCGATTCCCTTTCGGCTCATGAATTCACTCGAGGCATAATAGAGCACCTCGTCGGAATCCACGTTGCTGTGATTGTAGGGAGCGGGAACGGCCTCTGGATGGAAATCGTAGGGTCGCGGACAGAACGAACAGACGACGAATCCGTCGCCCTGAAAAGTCTGATGGACCGGCGGAGGCTGATGAACGCGGCCGACGATGGGCTCGAAGTCGTTGATGTTGAACGCCCACGGATAAAAGTATCCATCCCACCCGACGACATCGAGCGGATGATGATCGAGCATGATCTCGTTGATGCCGTCGTACTGCTTCACCAGAATCGGGAAATCTCCCATCTCGTCCACGGCTTCGACAAACGTGGGGCGCTGGATGTCGCGCTCGGAGTACGGAGCGCCTTCGATGAGCTGCCCGAACTCATTGCGGTAACGTTTGGGCCAGCGCACGTGTCCCCTGCTCTCGAACGTCACGAGCTTGGGCTGCTCGGCGTTGAGGTCGAAGCGGTACCGGTGAAGAATCCCACGGTGAATGACCAGATAATCGCCTTCACGGAAGGGCAGCGCGCCGTATGTGCTCTCCAGAACGCCGGTCCCTTTGCTCACGTAAACCAGCTCATCGGCCTGCGCGTTACGATAAAAATGCGCGTCGTTCTCGTCCGGCTCGCAGTACAACATCGCGATGTCCTGATTGAACAGAAGGGGCATGCGATCGAGCGTCGCGCTGCCGCCTTTCTTCACGCGCGAGGTGAGGAAGTGACGGTGGTGCAGCGTTTGATCAGGGTCCGCTTCGAACTTTGTCTCGCGCACCCGCCGCACCGATTTCACCGTCGTCGGCGGATGAATGTGATAGAGAAGCGCTGAGGTTCCGGTGAAGCCTTCGTGTCCCACCAGCTCTTCCGCGTAGATACCACCGCCTGGCTTCTTGAACGCGATGTGCCGCTTTCGCGGAATCTTCCCGAGCGTGTGATAGATCGGCATGGTCTAGAGATTTCCGCGGAGGTCTTGTTCGCGCTCGAGAGCTTCGAACAGCGCCTTGAAGTTTCCGGCACCAAAGCTCTTCGCGCCCTTCCGCTGGATGATCTCGTAGAAGAGCGTCGGCCGGTCTTCCATCGGCTTCGAGAATATCTGGAGCAGGTATCCCTCCTCGTCGCGATCAACGAGAATGCCAAGGTCACGCAGGGGAGCCAGATCCTCGTCGATCTTGCCGACGCGCTCGGTCACGGTGTCGTAATAAGTGCCGGGAACGCGTAGGAACTCGACTCCGTTGTCTCTCAGTTTCGTGACCGTGTCGATGATGTTGTCGGTGGCGATCGCGATGTGCTGGCATCCCGGTCCCTGATAAAACTCGAGATACTCGTCGATCTGCGATTTCTTCTTGCCCTTCGCCGGCTCGTTGAGCGGGAACTTGATGCGGCCGTTGCCGTTGGCGACGACCTTCGACATCAAAGCCGAGTACTCCGTGGAGATCGCCTTGTCGTCGAACGAGATCAGCTGGCTGAAGCCAAGCACATCAGCGTAGTACTTGACCCACTTGTTCATGGCGCCGAGCTCCACGTTTCCGACACAGTGGTCGATGTACTTGAGACCGACGCCCTTCGAGTCACCGCGTCCGGCGAACGGGACAAATCCGGGCATGAACAGACCCTTGTAGCTCTTTCGCTCGACGAGGCTGTGGATCGTTTCTCCGTAGGTGTGAATGCCGGCGATGACTACCTCACCGTGCTCGTCCACCAGTGATTTTGGCTCGTAGGCGGCTTTGGCGCCGCGCTCGACGGCGAGCCGGAACGCCTTCCGCGCGTCGTCGACCCAGAGCGCGATGTCCTTGACGCCGTCGCCGTGCTTGTGGACGTGCGTAGCGATGTCGCTGTCCGGGCGGAGCGCAGTGGTGAGGACGATTCTTACCTTGCCCTGCTCGAGCACGTAGCTGGCCCGATCTCTCGTTCCGGTCTCGGGGCCGCGGTACGCCAGAATCTTGTAACCGAAGACGTTGCGATAGAACTGCGCGGCTTGCTTCGCATTTCCGACGTAGAACTCAACGAAGTCCGTTCCGTTGATCGGAAACGTGTCCGTGACCTGCTCAGGTGCCGTAAGTGTCGCGGTTCCCATGACTTCTCCGGATTCAGCGCGGTGATTCAGATTGGTGTCTACACGGGCTATGCGGCACCGTTCCTCGGACGATACGGGGCCGGCTCATCTCTTAAACTAGCTTGCGCGACCTCGAATGGTATCTCCAGCGCGTCCCCAGGTTGCACCGCGTCCCACCTCGCAAACATCTCGGCGCGCTTCTCTCTTACTCGTGCGAGATCTTCCTCGGTAAGCTGCCGTTGTGGAGGCAGGCCATGTTCTATAGCGTACTCAGCAAGCTTCTGACTCAGCTCGTCCGCGGTTGATCGCTCCCCGGTGCGCCGCTCCAAATCGAGGACGCCTACTATCATTTCCGAAATGCTCGCCTCAACAGGCAGGCTTCCGCGAGGCCACGGACTGCCAAAATCGGAGAAATCCCAGCCCGCTGAGACCAGGCCGTAGAATCCCTGTCGGTGGCCGAGCGCTGTTTCCACCGCGTAGTGCGTGAGATCGTGCTTCGGAAAGAAAGTCGCCTGTGCACCTTCCTTCCGCTGCCAAGTCGTGGTCCCATCGGCACGGATGCAACTGAGCGCGGTCCGCCCGTCCGTCCCCTTCTTTATGCGAATGACAATGCGCTGCGCGTCCGGCATGCGACATTATCTAATGGAGGGTCTCCCCTTTCTCCAGCATCTCGATGAAGCTCCGCATGCGCTTCGCGCGAGTCTCCGCCTTCTTCGCGGTGTGAAGCCGCCAGAGAATGGCGTACCTGTTCGCGGCGTTGAGCGTCTTGAAGAACTCGCTCGCCCGCGGACTCTCGTCCAATGCTTTCTGAAAATCCGGATGAATGGGAGCATTCTTTGGGGAATCGTATGCTGATTCCCAGCGCCCATCTTTTTTCGCACGGTCAACTTCCTGGAGTCCGGCGGGTTGCATTCTTCCGATGGCGATCAGGCCCAGCGCTTTCTCGCGATTGATCTTCGACCAGATGCTGCGCGGCCTGCGCGGCACGAAGCGTTGCAGCCAGGTGGTTTCGCTTTCGGGTTTCTTCTGCGCGTCTATCCAGCCATAGCAGAGAGCAACCTCGACGGCTTCGGGATATGTGATGGACTTCGTGCCGGATGCTTTCTTCGCGATGCGCATCCAGAGTCCATCAGTGGCGGTCTGATTCTTCACGAGCCACCATTCCCACGCCTTTGCATCCTTGAATGCTCGGACCAGCGCATCAGTCCCTTTGGCGCGATCCCGGTTTGTCGTCTTTGGTTTCTCTGGAGTCACCTTTCACGCTTTGCCTCACGGCCACGCGCATCCGCCAGCTTTCGCGCGATGCCCCTATAGAATGCGGCGTCTGCAATCTTGTTTTCCTCTTCGAGGCCGAGGGCCGCCCGCTCCAGCGCGTAAAGAATGTTACCGAGGTAAAGCTGTGCGACGTCGGCTACGGACTCCTTGTCCTCACCCATGCGTGCGAGCTGGTGGGATTGGCGTGACCTCGCGGTCGGTATTCGTCGACTCTGCCGCCAATACTCGCACGACCACGGCGGTGATGTTGTCGTTTCCGCCGTTCATGTTCGCTTCCTGGATCAGAGCATCGACGATTCGCTCCGGCTTGGCGCGCGACATCAGAAGCTGCTGAATGCGCCTGTCATCTATCATCCCTGTCAAACCGTCGCTCGCGAGGAGAAACGCGTCACCCACCCGCGCCTCCCCGTCGAACACGTCCGGCTCTATCTCATCGGCCATTCCGATGCAGCGCGTGATGACATTGCTTTGCGGATGCCTTCTCGCCTGCTCTGGAGTCAGAAGACCCGCATCCACCTGCTCCTGCACCAGCGAGTGATCCTTGGTCAGCTGGTGCATCTCGCCATCCCGTACGATATAGATGCGCGAGTCACCCACATGTCCCACCACGTACCTCGTCTCCGAGAGAAGGAGCGCGGACACGGTGCTCCCCATTCCCAGCTTGTCGCGCTCGGTGCGGGTCCGCTCGAATACCGCCCGATTTGCATCGCGGAGCGAGCGCGCTACCCTGTCGTGCGAATCTGCTGAGTCCAGGTCGTTCAGGTCGGAGAGGTCGTGGCTCACGATCTCCACCGCCATCTCGCTCGCGATTTCCCCAGCCGCGTGCCCGCCCATGCCGTCCGCGACTATAAACAGCCCGCGGTAAGGGTTGGCCGAAGCGTGGAGCGAGTCTTCATTACCCTTTCTAACTCGACCGACATCAGTGCGAGCAGCAACTGCCAGGTGCACTAGTGGGAGCTCATTGGAATGGAATGCTGGTAGGTAAGTACGACGTGTGGAGGAATGACAAGATCCCTTCGTGCCTCAAACTACGGATGCACCAAATGAGCGGCAAGCGTCACCCCGCACGCTCCAAAAGCGACTCGGACTCTCCGGCCTGGAGACGCCAGAGCGTACTGTAGAGACCGCCTCTCTCGAGAAGCTGCTGGTGAGTCCCGCGCTCGGCAATTTCGCCGTGATGCAGCACCAGTATCATGTCGGCGTTGGCGATGGTGCTCAGCCTGTGCGCCACCGCGATCGTGGTTCGGCCGGCGACCAGCACGCTCAGGGCGGCCTGAATCTCCGCCTCAATCTCACTGTCCACAGCACTAGTTGCCTCGTCGAGCAGGAGCAGCGGAGCGTTCGCGGCGATCGCACGGGCAAAGGAGAGCAGCTGACGCTCGCCCACGCTTATGGATGCTCCTCGCTCGCCGAGGACCTGGCCGTAGCCATGCGGGAATCCGCGAATGATCCGATCGGCTCCGACTTCTCCCGCCGCGCGTACTACCTCCTCGTCGCTTATCGGATTGGACAGCCTGATGTTGGTGGCGATGTCGCCCGCGAAGAGGAAAATGTCCTGCTGAACGTACCCAATCAGCGAGCGCAGCTCGTGAAGTGGCATAGTGCGAATGTCCACGCCGTTGATCGTGATTCTGCCGCGCTGCGGGTCGTAGAAGCGCATCAACAGGTTGACTATCGTAGTCTTCCCCGCCCCGGTGTGTCCCACGAGAGCAAGCGTCTCACCCGGCCGGGCCGTGAAGCTGACGCCTTTGAGGACCCATTCCACCGGCGTGCGCTCGTGCTCGGTTCCCGGCTTGTGCTTCGCGAGGTGCGCGAGGTCGTACGCGAACCAGACATCCTCGAAGGTCACTTCGACTCCGTTTTTCTTCTTCAGCGCTCCGACCTCCACCGCGTTGTCCGCGACGCTCGGCAACGTATCGAGCAGCGTGAAGATTCGCTCCGAGCTCGCCATCGCCGTCTGGAGGATGTTGTACTTCTCCGAGAGATCCTGCAGAGGCTGGAAGAATCGGCGCACCAACTGGAGAAACGCCGCGACCGTTCCCACGGTCAGCATGTTGGTGTGCACTCGCGCCGCGCCGGCAACGATGAGTATCGCCAGCGCGATCGACGTCAGAAGCTCGATTGCGGGAAAATAGAGCGCGTAAACTGTGATGGACTTGAGATGCGCGTCGAGGTGCGAGCGGTTCAGCTCGTCGAATCTTCGCGCCTCGCGCTGCTCCTGGCCGAAGAGCTGGACGATTCGAATTCCGGTCAGACGTTCCTGGAGAAACGAGTTGATCCTCGCCAGCCTGACGCGAATGTCGCGATAGGTCTCGCGTACCCCTTTCCGGAAGAGTCCCGACACCAGCACGACGAACGGGATTACCGCGAATGAGGCGAGCGCGAGACGCCAGTCCATGATGAGCATGGCGACGCTGATCGCGATCAGGGTGAAGAGATCGCCGAATCCGGCGACGACGCCCGATGTGAAAAGCTCGTTGAGGGTTTCTACGTCTGAAGTCACGCGAGTGATCAGTCTGCCCGCGGGGTTTCGGTCGAAATAGGAGATTGACAGCCGCTGGAGGTGCTCGAAGATCTCCATCCTAAGATCGCGCATGACACGCTGGCCGAGCAGGCTCGTGAGCCATGTCTGACCGTACGAAATCACGAATTCGGTCAGCAGAGCGAGGAATAAGAGCGCGGTCGAGATGATCACGATCCGCAGGTTGTGGGTCGGTACCGCGACGTCGATCACCCGTCGCGTAAGAAGCGGGCCAACCACCTGAATCGCGCCCTCGACGCACAGCAGAGCAAACGCGCCGTACATCAATCCCCGGTACGGCCGAGTGTACACAAGCAGACGACGCATCAGCTTACGGTCGTAAGCTTTGCCGAGAATCTCGTCTTCGTGTGGTTGGGTTGCGGGGACGGTCATCCAGCCGTATCCTAGCCGGGTTACAGGTGTGACGCTACATGCAGAATGGCCTATGGTACGCAGGTTGCACCTGTGCGTGGCACCGATGTTCCATCCTGTCGGCTGACGTAAAACCTTACTGGAGGGAAGATGGGAATTCTCGCATGGATCGTTCTTGGTCTGATCGCGGGCGCGATTGCCAAGGCCATCATGCCGGGCAATGATCCCGGCGGCATCATAGTTACGATGATTATCGGCATCATAGGTGCGTTCATTGGTGGCTTCCTCGGGAACATGCTGACGGGCGTGGGACTGAATGGATTTTCAATCCAGAGCATAATTCTCGCTGTCGTCGGTGCGCTCATCTTCCTGTGGATCTATCGGATGGCGACCAGAAACCGCGGCGCGCCGCGCGTTCCGTAACACAGCACCAGCTTCACGCAGGGAAAGGGTTTGCCGCTCTGGCTTTACTGGATACTTCTCGGACTCGTCGCCGGCACACTGGCGAAGTTTCTGGTACCAGGGCGGGACCCTTCCGGTTGTATAATCACCATACTACTCGGCATCGTCGGCGCCTTCATCGGTGGCTGGCTGGGCACGCGATTCTTCGGATGGGGACAGGTCGCCGCCGGGGAATTTGACTTCCGCTCGATCGGCATCGCGACCCTGGGCGCAATTGTCCTCCTCCTCCTGGGCCGGCTCGTCAGGCGATTGTAGCACTGTGAATTCGGCGTATCTTCGGTGCTGAGTTTAGATTTCGGATGTGAAAACGAGCATCGTCGTCCGCGGCGCCCGACAGCATAATCTCAAAGGGTTCGACCTCGAGATACCGAGACGTACGGTCACAGTCGTCACCGGCCCGTCAGGGTCGGGGAAGTCCTCGCTGGCGTTCGACACGATTTACGCCGAGGGCCAGCGCCGCTACGTCGAATCGCTCTCGTCCTACGCGCGGCAATTCCTCGAGCGCATGGAGAAGCCCGACGTCGATTCGGTCGAAGGGTTGTCACCTGCCGTCGCGATCGAACAAAAGAACCCCACAAAGACGTCGCGGTCCACTGTTGGCACGGCGACGGAGATCTACGACTACTTGCGGCTTCTGTGGGCGAGGGTCGGACACACGTTTTGCCCGAATTGCGGACGGGAGATCAAGCCCGACACCGTGCAATCGGTAACCGACAAGGTTCTCGCCATCCCGGCCGGCACACGGTTCTATGTCACCTTCCCCCTCAGGCTCTCCAATAAAGTCACTCACGACGTAGTGATCGAGAACCTGCGCGCGCAGGGATTTCTGCGCGTCGCGATCGACGGGATTGTGATGCACCTCGACGAGCTCGCGGATTCGAAGCGCGACATCACCCGTGCGAAAGAGCTTCTCGTAGTTGTGGACCGGCTAACCGCTTCGCCGGAGAGCTCCGGGCGGTTGAGCGATGCGGTTGGAACTGCATTCAGGGAGGGTGAAGGAGATTGTGTGATCCTCCTCAACGAGGCGGTCGCATCACCGATCGATGGTCTGACGGTCAACAAGCTTCGCTTCACCGAGCGATTCGAGTGTCCGAACGACGGGACAGTCGCGCCGGCGCCAACCCCACAGCTCTTTTCGTTCAACAATCCCCGCGGGGCGTGCAGCCAGTGCAACGGATTCGGTGCGATTCTGGAATACGATGAGGCGCTGATCGTTCCCTACCCCACGCGCTCGCTCCGCGATGGTGCGATCGATCCGTGGACCAAGCCCCGTTACGAGAACAAGCGGAGAGCGCTGGCCGAGTTCGCCAAGCGCGAAAGAATTCCGATGGACAAGCCTTGGGATCAGCTCACCGCCGCGCATCGCCAGCTGCTGCTGCGCTCGAAGACAGGTGGGTACAAGGGAATTCTTCCCTTCCTTCGTGACCTCGAGGGCAAGCGTTACAAGCAGTACATCCGCGTATTTCTGCGGCAGTATCAAACGGCACAGGAGTGTCCGCGCTGTCACGGCACCAAGCTTCAGCCTGAAGCGCTCAATGTGCGCGTTGGCGGGCTCAACATCGCCCAGGTCGCGGAGCTTCCCGTCGACGAGCTCGCCGTCTGGCTGAACGAGCTTCAGCTCAGCGAGTTCGAGCGCGCAATCGCTTCGATGATCCTCAAGGAAGCACGCGATCGCGTGACCTTTCTCCGCGACGTCGGACTCGGCTATCTGTCAATGAATCGCGCGACTCGGACGCTCTCCGGCGGCGAGGCGCAGCGCATCGGACTCGCCAACTCGCTCGGGTCCCAGCTCGTGGACACGTTGTACGTCCTCGATGAGCCGTCGATCGGGCTACACTCGCGCGACATGGATCGACTCCTCAAGCTGCTGCAGCGCCTGCGCGACGCCGGCAACAGCGTCCTGGTGGTCGAGCACGATCTCGCCGCAATTCAAGCGGCTGATTACATGGTCGAGCTGGGACCTGGAAGCGGCGAAGCCGGAGGCGAGGTCGTATTCGCCGGACCAATCTCGCGCATCGCCGAGAGTCCGCTCACGGGACAGTACGTCACTGGCGCGCGCACGATTCCGCTGCCGAGCGAAAGGCGCAGGCTCGGTCCACGCTGGATAACGCTGAGCGGCGCGCGAGAGCACAATCTCCAGGATGTCGAAGTCCGGATTCCCCTCGGCGCTCTGACTGTCGTGACGGGCGTGTCGGGCTCGGGAAAGAGCACTCTGGTGCACGATGTTCTCTACCGCGCTTTGGAGACCCACCTCGTGGGCAAACATTCGGCGAAGCTTCACCTCGGCGAGAAAGTCGGCGAATACGAGACAATCACCGGCTTCGACGCACTCGAGGATGTCGTAATGATAGATCAGAGTCCGATCGGGAAATCACCGCGGTCGAATCCCGTCACCTACGTGAAGGCGTTCGACGAGATCCGCGGCATCTTCGCGGATACCCCGCTCGCGCGCCAGCGGAAGTACACTCCCGGAACTTTCAGCTTCAACGTCGAAGGCGGACGGTGTGAAGCGTGTGAGGGTGCGGGCGCGCTGGAAGTCGAGATGGTATTCATGGCCGACGTGTTCGTACCGTGTGAGGATTGCGGAGGAAAGCGTTACAAGCCGGAAGTGCTCGACGTGAAGGTGCGCGGGAAGAACATCCACGAGGTACTCAATCTCACCGTCGATCAGGCAATCCGTTTTTTCCCGCGCGAGGAAAAACTGGGACAGGCGCTCTGGCAGCTCCAACAGGTAGGACTCGGCTACCTTCGCCTGGGACAGCCGGCGACGACGTTATCCGGCGGAGAGGCGCAGCGCATCAAGATCGCGCGCGAGCTGGCGCTGGCGGGAAAGAGATCCGGGAAGAAGATGTACGTGTTGGACGAGCCGACGACCGGCCTTCACCTCGAGGACATCCGCAAGCTGGCGAAAGTTTTCGACCGCCTTCTCGAGCAGGGACACTCGCTCGTTCTGATCGAGCACAATCTCGACGTAATCAAGCTGGCGGACTGGGTAATCGATCTGGGCCCGGAAGGCGGGATCGGCGGTGGAAGAGTGGTTGCGATGGGACGCCCGGAGGACATCGCGAAGGTGAAAGAATCACACACGGGCCGCTGGCTCGCTCCGTTGCTCGAACGCCGCGCGCCGCCGTTAGAACTACCGCCTCGACTTATGGTTGCTGAAGCCGGGCCGATGTCCACCCAGCTCGCGCTTTAGTTCAAGCGAGACCAACTAGTTGCGCGATTCCTGAGCGATTCGCGCGAGCTTCGCCGAGAGGGCGCGCGGCGCGAATCGGTTGGCTTGGGCGATGATCTTATTCTTGATTCCAGGAATGGCGAGGCGCTTTCCCTGCATCATCGCGTCGTAACCGTACTTCGCCACGTCAGCCGCGTCGGCGACGCCGAAAGTGTTGAAGAGGCGGGAATTCGTCATCTGCGCGGCCTCGGCGAAATCCGTCTGTGTGGGTCCTGGACAGAGTGCGGTCACACTGACGCCGGTGTTGCGTAGCTCCTCCGAGAGGGCCTCGGAAAAGCTGAGCACGTATGCTTTGGTGGCGTAGTAAACGGCCATCAGCGGTCCAGGCTGAAACGCGGCTGTCGACGCAACGTTTAGCACTCGACCGGAACGACGCTTGATCATCGGTGGAATGAACAGCTTGGTGAGGTGAGTAAGTGCGGCGATGTTGACCTGAATCATTTCGAGCTCGCGCTGGATTGCCGTGTCCGCGAATTCGCCGCCCAAACCGAAGCCCGCGTTATTGACGAGCACATCTATGTTGATGTTTTCATTGTGCAGAAAGTCGAAGATTGCCTGCGGCGCGTCCTGGAGCCGGAGATCCGCGGCGAAGACGTGCGCCTTGACACCGAATTTCCCTTCCAGCTGACCGGCAGCGGCCTCGAGCGTGTCCCGCTTTCGAGCGACGAGGACTAAATCGAATCCAGCGCGGGCGAGGTGTTTCGCCAGCTCCAGTCCGATGCCGCCAGAGCCGCCAGTAACCAGTGCGGTCTGGCGCTGAGTGCCATTTCGTTTTGTGCGCATGCTTAGAAGTTAGCGAATGACGGTTACGGTGGAGTTACTCCCGTGAAAGACGATACCATCTCGGTTGATTCCGATCGTCGGAGTGGCTATTTTTCACAGCTATTCCCGAGTAGCTCAGGTGGTAGAGCAGGTGACTGTTAATCACCGGGTCGGGGGTTCGAGTCCCTCCTCGGGAGCTGTTTTAAGACTCGTAGTCGCATCGACTTATGAAAATGGGCACTTCCGAAAGGGGGTGCCCATTTTGCTTTCTGCTGGGGCGGAATCTTTTAGGACTTCGCTTTCTTCGAAGATTTCGACTTGCCAGAACTGTTGAGGGCGACCGCTTGGCGAACGAGCGCCTTGAAGGCGGACTCGTCAACTTCTTCTCCTTCGTGGATGTCGATCGCGCGGCGTACGTTTCCGTCGAGACTCGAGTTGAAGAGACGGGCCGGATCCTTCAGAGACGCGCCCTTGGCGAAGGTAAGCTTCACGACACTCTTGTAGGATTCGCCAGTGCAGATGATGCCGTCGTGCGACCAAATCGGAGTGCCCATCCACTTCCACTCCTCGACGACGTCCGGGTCTGCTTCCTTGATGAGCTTGCGCATTCTGCTGAGGGTTTCCCCGCGCCAGTCCC
>DASYVU010000061.1:0-12482 GCA_035936715.1 Gemmatimonadaceae bacterium | reverse complement strand
TACTGCGACAGCTCCTCGACCGCGACCCGGCTGGCTGACTCTCCCTTCTGCCCACCACCCACGCCGTCGGCGACCATCATCAGGAAAGCGAGCCGGTCCTCGGCAACCGGAAGCTCGGAGAAGTCGGGCAGGCTCGATTGCCGGATCTCGAGCCGTTGGCGCAGCGATCCAATGAGAAAGTGGTCCTGATTGGATGGACGGACCAGGCCCTTATGGGTCAAGCCGAAAGCATCGATCTCATCATCGTGCGGCTTGCGGAGCATGCCTCAGAACTAGCATCGGGCGGGTCGACAGGCAAGAATGCGAAAGCCAAATCATCCCTACAACGTTCGTCCCACCGCGCGCGCTACCGGCTCAGCCGCGCGCATCAATTCGCCGAACATCTCGAGCGTGAGCGCTTGATCCCCGTCAGAAAGCGCGGCGCCTGGATCCGGGTGGACCTCCACCATAATTCCGTCCGCGCCAGCCGCAATGCTGGCGAGCGTGAGGGGAATGACGAGCTTCGCACGCCCTCCCGCGTGGCTCGGATCCACGATCACGGGCAGATGCGTCTCCTCTTTCAGCACCGGGATCGCCGAAACATCGAGCGTGCTGCGCGTCGAGCTCTCGAAGGTGCGAATGCCGCGTTCGCACAAAACGACGTTGCTGTTTCCCGCGGCCATCACGTGCTCGGCCGCCAGAAGGAGCTCCGTAATCGTCGCCGACAACCCGCGTTTGAGGAGTACCGGCCGGCCGGACCGGCCCACTTCCTCCAGCAGGGAAAAATTCTGCATGTTGCGGGCGCCGACCTGAAGCATGTCGGCGCTGCGAGCGACGAGCTCGACCTGCCGCGTATCCATGACCTCGGTCACAACCGGCAGAGCGCTCTCAGCGCGTGCCGCCTCGAGAAAGCCCAGCGCCTCTGCCCCCAGACCGCTAAAGGAGTAAGGCGACGTCCTCGGCTTGAACGCGCCCCCTCGCAACATCACCGCGCCGAGGCTCTTTACGCGGTTGGCGATGTCGACGATCATCTCCACGCTTTCAACCGAGCACGGTCCCGCGATCATCGTGATCGCGGGTCCGCCGATCGTCACTGCGCCGCTCACGCGCACAGGGCGCGTTGTCGTTCGGAGCGCTGAAGGGTGCGCCGCCAGACGATATGGGCGCGACAGCTCCTTCGCGGGAAATCCACCATTTCCCGGAGGTCGCAAGGTTTTCGCGTGCATCGACTCGGATGTTGCCATGACTGCCCCGACGTAAAAGTTGAGAATCCGGTCTCTCGTTTCGCGGGGCTCGGGAAAGAAAAAGCCCCCGCGATTGCGGAGGCCCGTGGTCTGTCTGCGACGTTGACGCTTGAAGTTTACCGCACGCGCGACCGGAGGCCTCCACTGTTGTAGCTGAAGAAGCCGTAGTAATAGTTCGTGCTAAACCAGAAGCCGGTCATGTGGGGCAAGCTAGAACACGACGGGGGAAAAGTAAAGATCGAGATTGAATGATTAACTGCAGTTATCAGTCTTCAGTTGCGCTCCCGGCCCTGAGCGTTTACCATTGAACCGATGACCTACACTTCCTTCCGCCATGCGCACACGCACCACGGCCTCACGGGCCGCGGGGCGCTTTTGCGCGTGCACGTCAGACTATAGTCGACTAGTCAGACTCCACTCACAGAGCCTCCGCTGCCCGTCCCATTCCTGGACGGGCTTTTCGTTTTCACGCACTCATCTCATGCTCAAGATCGCACTGCCAAGCAAGGGTCGGCTCGCCGACGATACGCGCGAGCTCTTCGGGGATGCCGGACTCCCGGTACTCACGAAGGGAGACCGCGCACTTTCCGCCTCCCTCGGCGGGGAATTCGAGGCGCTGTTCGTTCGAGCGCAGGACATACCGGAGTTCGTCGCCGACGGCGTGGCGGATGTCGGGGTCACCGGCTGGGATCTGGTCCGCGAATCGGGACGCCCGGTCGAGCGGCGACTCGATCTCGGCTTCGGAGAATGCCGCCTGATCGCTGCCGCCCGCGAGGACAGCGTCGTCAGAGCCCTCGACGACATCGCAGCGGACTCGCGTATCGCGACCTCGTTCCCCAACATCACGCGGGAATTCTTCCGGGAACGCAACCAGAGTGTCGAGATCGTGCCGATCTCGGGCGCGGCGGAGATCGCGCCGCTCTTAGGGATCGCCGAGATCATTGTCGACATCACTTCGACCGGCTCGACGCTCAGGGTCAACGGCCTGCGCGAGATCGGAACGCTGCTCACATCCCGCGCCCAGCTCGTCACCAGATGCGACACCATTTTCGAGAGGCCCAAAAGCGAAGCACTCGACTCGCTCATTATGGCGCTCGATTCGGTCGTGAGAGCGCGCGGCAAGAGGTACCTGATGGCGAACGTACCCCGCCGGTCGCTCGACGCCGTCAAGCAGATCATTCCCGGCATCAACGGCCCGACCGTGATCGACATCCTAAACGGCGGCGACCGCGTGGCGGTGCACGCAGTGGTGGACGCAGCGACAGTGTACAAGACAATCGGCGCACTCAAGGCTCTCGATGCCAGCGGCATTCTCGTCACGCGCGTGGAGCGCCTGATGCCGTGAGCCGGACGATCGAGAAAACGCGTTGGAGATACACGGGCGCTCTGAGCGCGCTATCTGTGAATGAGAGCGCGTCCGTGCTGCGCAGAACAAACACGACGAGCTCGCTCGTGCGCGGTCAGACGGAAGAAATAGTGCGACGCGTGCGGGCGGGCGGAGACTGTGCGCTCCACGAGATGGCGCGCACGTACGACGGCGTGACCCTGGATGTGCTCGAGGTACCTAGTGCGGTTCGGCGACGTGCACTCGCCGAGATCGATCCGCGGCTCAGATCCGCACTCGAGCGTGCGGCGCGGAACATCGAGGCGGTTCACTCCGCCGCTCCACCGCGGACCGTGGAAGTCGAGACCGAGCCGGGTGTGACGGTCGGCCGGCGGCCCGACCCATTGCAGCGCGTTGGGATCTATGCTCCGGGCGGTCGCGCCGCGTACGCGAGCAGCGTTCTGATGGCGGGAATTCCGGCGCGTGTCGCCGGCGTTTCCGAGATCATTCTATGCTCTCCGCCGCAAAGCGACGGGTATCCGGCGGCGGTGGTGCTCGCCGCGTGTGAAATCGCCGGCGTGGATCGCGTCTTCGCCCTGGGCGGCGCGGGAGCGATCGCGGCGATGGCGTATGGCACCGAGAGCGTTCCGCGCGTCGACAGGATCGTCGGACCGGGAAACGCGTACGTGGCCGAGGCAAAGCTCCAGGTCAGCAGAGATGTGGGGATCGACTCTCCGGCGGGGCCGAGCGAGCTGCTGGTTATTTGCGACGCAGGTTGCGACGCGCTCACAATCGCGCGCGAAGTCATCGCCCAGGCGGAGCACGGTGTGAACGCTTGCGTCGTTGTGGTCGCACTCGATGACGACTGCGCGCTCTCGATCGCCAACGCTGTTGAGCAGAGTCTGGCGAGTGTCTCTCGCGCTGATGTCGTTCGCGGCTCGCTGGAGCGGAACGGCGGTCTCCTTTGCGCCGACTCCGTCCCCGAAGCGGTCGAGTTCGCCACGGAGTTCGCGCCGGAGCACCTGCTGCTGGCGCTGAACGATGCGGAACGCGTGCTGCCCGACATCCGGAACGCGGGCTGTGTATTCGTCGGCGAGCAGTCGTCAGTGGTCTTCGGTGACTACATCACCGGCGGCAATCACGTTCTGCCAACCGGCGGACTGGCGCGCAGCTACTCGGGACTCGGCCCGCTCGACTTCGTTCGTTGGACGTCCTACCAGAAGGTGACTCGAGAGGCGGCCCAACACCTGGCCGGCGATACCGCAGTTCTGGCTGACGCGGAAGGTTTGCCCGCGCACGCCGCCGCTGCGCTTGGCTGGAGCGCCCAATGCTGACGGCCAACGAGAATAGGGG
Organism: Gemmatimonadaceae bacterium; assembly: GCA_035936715.1. Classification (GTDB taxonomy): domain Bacteria; phylum Gemmatimonadota; class Gemmatimonadetes; order Gemmatimonadales; family Gemmatimonadaceae; genus UBA4720. The sequence goes on along the minus strand of DASYVU010000061.1, from coordinate 8,582 downwards.
AGCCGCCTCCGTCGCCGCTCTGGCGCGCGAGAGTTATCGCGAGATCATGCTTTACTCCACGCCGCGTGGCAGGTGCAGCGTCGACCTGAGCGACAACACCAATCTCTGGGGTGCGCCACCCAGTGCGCTGCGCGCGCTTGCGGCGGTCGTGGAGACGGACCTCACGCGCTATCCGGTTGCGTACGAGCCGGCGCTCACCACGGCGCTGGCTGATTATGCCGGCGTATCCCCCGAGATGATCGCGTGCGGCTGTGGCTCGGACGACGTGCTCGATTCCGCCATCCGAGCCTTCGCCGAGCCGGGTGAGGCACTGTGTCTGGCGGAGCCGACGTTCAGCATGATACCGGTCTTTGCGCGGGCGAACGGCCTCTCGCCAGTTTCGATCCCGCTCACTCCCTCGTTCGACGCCGACGTCGATGCAATGCTCGAGACAGGCGCGCGCATCATCTACCTGTGCTCGCCCAATAATCCGACGGGCGGAGCGCTCCCGCGCAGGATGGTCGAGCAGATCGTAGAGAACGCGCGCGGGCTGGTGATCATCGATCAGGCGTACGTCGAGTTCGGAGGCGATAGCTATATCGATCTCGCCTCGTGCGGTCGCCCGGTGCTGATCACGCGAACGATGTCCAAGGCATTCGGACTCGCCGGGCTGCGGGTGGGTTACGGCATTGGCTCGCCGCAGCTGATCGGCGAAGTGTTGAAGGCGCGGGGTCCCTACAAGGTGAGCGCGCTGGCGGAGCGAGCGGCGATTGCGGCTCTGGAGAACGACCAGGGCTGGGTGACCGATCGCGTAAACGAAGTCATCGGCAACCGCTCCAGGTTTCGAGCTGCGCTCGCCGAGCGCGGGATGACGCCACTGGAGTCGTCGGCCAATTTCGTGCTCGTCCCCGTCGCCGATTGCGCGGCGGTCTCACGTCGGCTCGAGCGCGTGGGAATCCGCGTCCGCGTGTTGCCTGGTCTTGCCGGAATCTGCGACGCGATCCGAATCGCCATCGGGCCGTGGAGCATGATGCAGCGCTGCCTCGACGCGCTGGCGGCGGCGACATGAGGGCACCAACGCGCCTCGCAATCTTCGACTACGGGGCAGGCAACCTTCACTCGCTGGTGAAAGCGATCTCGACGGATGACCGTGACATCTCGATCGAGACGGATATTCGCCTGGCGATCAAGGCCGACGTGCTTGTGCTTCCCGGCGTGGGCGCTTTTGGCGCCGCCGCCAGTGCGATGCGGGGGGCGCAAGCCGATCTCAGTTCGGCGCTCGCCGATGGCCTGCCGTGTCTTGGTATTTGTCTCGGAATGCAATTGCTATTCGACGCGAGCGAGGAGGCGCCGGGAAAAGGCATTGGCTTCATCCCGGGGAGCGTTACGCGACTGCGCACGCCCAAGGTTCCGCACATGGGATGGAACGACATCGAATGGAGCGAAACCGGGGACGGGCGGGAAAGCCCGGAGCTCAAGGTCGCGTACTTCGCCAACGCGTACATCTGCGAGCCAGATGACAGATCTCCGATCCTCGCCTGGACGACGCACGAGGACGCAAGGTTCGCCTCGGTAGTTCGAAGCGCGAATACGGTCGGCGTTCAGTTCCACCCGGAAAAGAGCTCATTCTGCGGACGCGATTTCGTCAACTCGGTGATCGAGGATCTGATCACGTGCAGGTGATTCCCGCCATCGATCTGCGCGATGGGGCCTGCGTGCAGCTCATCGGAGGATCGTATGCCGACGAGCGCGTCCGGATTGCGAATCCGCTGGAAGTTGCGGGCAACTGGGCGGGTCTCGGGTTTGGCCGCATTCATCTGGTCGATCTCGATGCCGCAACGGGGCGCGGATCGAACCGCGAGATCGTGAAAACAATCCTCGGCCTGGGCGCGAGGAAATGGGTTCGCCGTGAAAAGTGTTTGAGAGTGCAATGTGGCGGCGGAGTGCGTGATCTCTACACAATCGCGGAATTACTTGCCAGCGGTGCATCCGAAATCGTGGTCGGCACGCGCGCCATCGAGGATCGCGCCTGGCTCGAGGACGCGGTGTCTCGCTACCCGGACAGGATCATCGTCGCCGCGGACGCGAGAGCGCGCCAGCTCGTGACACATGGCTGGTCGAAAACCGGCTCGCAGAACGTGATCGACTTCATCGACGAGGTGAGTCCGCTGCCTCTCGCCGCGATTCTTGTCACGGCTGTCGAGAAAGAAGGTCGCATGGAAGGGCCTGACGTGACCCTGATGGCGGAGCTCGCGCTTCGATCGAAGACGCCGCTTCAGGCATCCGGCGGGGTGCGGAACGTTGGTGACCTCCGCGTGTTGGCCGAGCTTGGCGTGAGCGGCGCGGTTGTTGGAATGGCGCTCTACACGGGCGCGCTGGATCCGCAAACAATCATCGAGGAATTCCCTGAATGAGCGTCACAAAGAGAGAGACTGCCGAAACTTCCATCCGCGTCGAGCTCCGGGCCGGAGGCGGCACAAGCAAAACCGAGACGGGAAACCGGTTTCTGGATCACATGCTCAATGCGTTTGCCCGCTACTCCGGGCTGTCCCTCGATGTGACGGCGCGCAGTGATCTCCCGCATCACCTCGTTGAAGACGTTGCGCTAACGCTCGGCCGCGCGTTCAGGGAGATCGTTCCGGTGGGCGCGGCGCGATACGCGACCCGTGTCGTGCCGATGGACGACGCTCTGGTGCAAGTATCGGTCGACATCGGTGGTCGGCCGTATTACGAAGGACCGCTGCCCAGCCGTCTCTACGATCACTGGATGCGCTCGTTCAGCATTGAGGCAAAGGCGACCATCCACATCCTCGTGCTGCGAGGCAGCGATCGGCATCACATCGTGGAAGCCACATTCAAGGCACTCGGGTTGGCGCTTCGCGATGCACTGGTCGATACCGGAGACACGGTCAGCACCAAGGGATCAGTCTCGCTGAGGGTGGAGTGATGCTGACGCACAGAGTGATCGCGTGTCTGGATGTGAAGGACGGCCGCGTCGTGAAGGGAACGAGCTTCGTGAACCTCCGCGACGCGGGCGATCCCGTCGTCCTCGCCGAGCGCTACGAGGCGCAGGGGGCGGATGAGATCGTCTATCTCGATGTCTCGGCCACCGACGAAGGGCGCGGAACCTTGCTCGAGCTGGTTCGCCGCACCGCGGAGCGATTGTTCATCCCGCTCACGGTCGGAGGAGGGATGCGGACGGTCGACGACATCGCGAACGCGTTGCGCGCGGGAGCTGACAAAATCGCGATCAACTCCGCGGCAGTGCGGCGTCCGGAGCTGCTGACGCAGGCGGCGCGCCGATTCGGATCGCAGTGCGTGGTGGCGAGCATCGACGCCCTCAGAAGGGACGCAACCTGGGAAGTCTACGTCAATGGAGGCAGGGAGCCGACGGGGTTGGAGGCCATCGATTGGGCAGTGCGCTGCGCGGAGCTCGGGGCCGGGGAAATTCTTTTGACCAGCATCGATCGCGACGGAGCGCGCTCCGGCTACGACGTCGAGCTGGTGTCGCGAGTCGCGCGCGCCGTCACGGTGCCGGTCGTCGCATCGGGCGGCGCGGGCTCCGCGCGCGACGTTGCCGACGTTTTTATTCGCGGCGGTGCGGACGCAGCGCTGCTCGCCGGCGTACTGCACGATGGCACTACGGATATTCGGGCTGTGAAATCGGCGCTGCGAGCGGCCAACATTCCAGTTAGGGCGGCTGCGTGACTGATATCGGCATTTACATGGACGCGGTAGCGGAAGTCGCGGGGATCGCCGGCGACATCGCGAATGCGTACTACGGAAGCAATCCGGACACCCGCACCAAAAATGACGGATCGCCGGTGAGCGTTGCTGACATCGCCGCGGAGCAGGCGGCGCGCGATTGGATCGAGCCGCGATTTCCCGACGACGGCATTCTCGGCGAAGAGCTGCCACTGGTGCGGCCGGGGGCGGCGCGGCGGTGGATCCTCGATCCGATCGACGGAACGTACACGTTTCTCCAGAACGTGCCGCTCTGGGGAACGCTGGTTGCGGTCGCCGAAGGCGAGAGCGTGATCGCGGGGGCGGCGTTTTTTCCCGTGCTCGGCGAGATCATTGTTGCGGCCCGCGGTGAGGGTTGCTGGTGGAACGGGTCGCGCGCGCGCGTGTCTGCGATCGCGGATCTAGCGGAGGCGCGTCTGGTTACGACGGACGCACGCTTCATGCGCGACGCGGCGAGGCGCGAGCGCTGGATGCGCCTGCAGGATGGCGCGCGCACCATGCGGACGTGGGGAGACTGCTACGGCTACCTTCTTGTCGCGACCGGGCGCGCAGACATCATGGTCGACGATGCGATCTCCGAGTGGGACGGCGCAGCACTGATGCCGATTATCACCGAGGCTGGCGGCGAGTTTACCGATTGGCGGGGGAGGGTGACTGCCTTTGGTGGCGACGCCATCGCAACCAACGGGGAGCTCGGCGGGATCGTGCGGGAGATTCTCGATCCTTCGAGCGCGATTGCTTCAAGCAGGAGCGGTTCATGAGCGCGCACCTGAATCTCGACACGCTGCGCTTCGACAAGGACAGCGGAACCATCGTTGTGGTGGCGCAGGACGCGGTGACTGGAAGAGTGCTGATGGTGGCGAATGCGGACAGGGAAGCCCTCGAGCGCACCATCGAGACGGGGGAGATGCACTACCGCTCGCGAACGCGCGGCCTGTGGCGGAAGGGCGCAACCAGCGGCAATCTGCAGAAGGTGGTGTCCCTCACACCCGACTGTGATGGTGACACAGTGCTGGCGCGCGTGATCTCTGACGGACCCGCGTGTCACACCGGTGCAGTCTCGTGCTTCGACGAAGGCGTTGTGTCGAACGTCTGGTCTGCTCTCGCGGCGACGATTGCGCTGCGGCATGCGACGGTGAAAGAGGAATCCGGGGCTGACGCCGAGCCGGGATCGCCCGAACATGGAAAGCAGCCGCGAAGCTATACGCGGGAGCTGCTTGCCAACCGCAATCTGCGTCTTAAGAAAATCGGCGAAGAAAGCGCCGAGCTCATCACAGCATGCGCCGATGGAGATGCGGCTCGCTCCGCCGAAGAGGCGGCTGATCTGATTTACCACGTAGCAGTAGCGCTGGAGGCGGTCGGAAGCTCGCTCGATGCCATCGGGCACGTGCTGCTGCTGCGGGCTTTGCCCTCAGGGAAGGCATAGCGTAATCTTGAATGAGTCCGACTAATTGAGAAAAGCGATCAAGGAAATCATGATGACAACATCCCGCAACAGTCTTCAATCCAGTTAGACAGGTTTCCAGATGACCAGCACCCTGTTCGAAAAAATCTGGGCCGCCCACCTCGTGCGCCCCGAGACCGAGAGCACTCCGGCCGTTCTGTACGTCGATCTTCACCTCGTGCACGAGGTGACATCGCCCCAGGCGTTCGCCGAGCTGCGAGATCGCGGTGTCCGGGTCAGACGTCCGGAGCTCACACTGGCGACGATGGATCACTCGACGCCGACCACGCCTCGCTTGGGCGGGCACCTGCAGGTGCTCGACACTCAGGCCTCGGGCCAGCTCAAACAACTCGAGACCAACTGCGACGAGTTCGGAATCAAGCTCTTCGGTCTGGATGACAGCCGTCAGGGAATCGTCCACGTAATTGGCCCCGAGCAGGGTCTCACTCAGCCCGGCATGACTATCGTTTGCGGAGACAGCCATACCAGCACCCATGGCGCGTTCGGGGCGCTGGCGTTTGGAATCGGCACGTCGGAAGTGGGCTATGTCCTCGCCACGCAGACGCTGCTCCAGCGCAAGCCGCGGAACATGGAGCTTCGCATTGAGGGGAAAGTTCCTCCCGGGGTTACAGCCAAGGACATAATCCTCGCCATCATCGCGAAGATCGGCATCGGTGGGGCTACCGGCAACGTTCTGGAGTACACCGGCTCGGCCATTCGCTCGCTCGGCATGGAGGAGCGAATGACCATCTGCAACATGTCCATCGAGGCGGGGGCGCGCGCTGGTCTCATCGCGCCGGACGAGACGACGGCCGACTACATCGCCGGCCGTCCGTTCGCGCCGGTTGGCGCAGATTGGGACGCGGCGCTTGCCCGCTGGGATCAGCTCGCTAGCGACGAGGGAGCCCGGTACGACCGCTCCGTGCATCTGGAAGCGGCGAGCCTCGCCCCAATGATCACGTTCGGCACCAATCCGTCGATGGCGATTCCAATCGACGGACGCGTACCCGACCCTGCGGCCGCACCGAGCGGCGCCGAGCGGACGGATCTCGACAAGGCGCTCCGCTACATGGCGCTCGAGCCGGGACAGTCGCTGCTCGGACGCGCGGTCGATGTCGTGTTCGTGGGAAGCTGCACCAACTCGCGCATCTCGGACCTGCGACAGGCCGCGGCGGTGATGCGGGGGCGTCGAGTCGCGGCCGGCGTACGAATGCTCGTCGTTCCCGGCTCACGCAACGTGAAACGGCAAGCAGAAGACGAGGGACTCGATCGCGTTTTCCTCGACGCGGGCGCGGAATGGCGGGAAGCAGGTTGCTCGATGTGCATCGCAATGAACGGAGATCAGCTCGCGCCCGGTCAGAGCGCGGTGAGCACGAGCAATCGCAATTTCGAGGGACGTCAGGGCAAGGGAGGCCGGACATTTCTCGCCAGTCCACTCACAGCGGCTGCGACGGCAGTGACCGGCGCCATCGCCGATGTTCGCACACTCTCGTGACGACGATTCGATGAAGCCACTTACTTTGCTTACGTCATCGTGCGTGGTACTGCCCGCCGCGAACGTCGACACCGACCAGATCATTCCGGCGCGCTTTCTGAAAACGGTCGAGCGTCGCGGACTCGGCGCACATCTGTTTGCCGACTGGCGTCTGGACGAGCAGGGTCAGCCGCGCCCCGACTTCCCGCTCAATTCTCCCGCCGCGGCTGGCGCGGCGATCCTCGTCGCCGGACACAACTTCGGCTGCGGCTCATCCCGCGAGCACGCGCCATGGGCGCTGCTCGATTTTGGCTTTCGTGCCATCATCAGCACCGGCTTCGCCGACATTTTCCGGAACAACGCGCTCAAGACGGGACTGCTCCCCGTCGCTCTTTCGCCGTCCGCGCACGCCACGCTGCTGCAACAGCTCGCGGACTCACCCCGCGTGCCGGTCACGATTGATCTGGAGTCTCAGACCGCGACGCTGCCCAACGGAACCGTGCACGCTTTCGCGGTGGATCCGTTCGCCCGACACTGTCTGCTCAATGGCGTCGACGAGCTCGGATTTCTCCTCGGGCAGGACGCCGCGATCGCCGCTTACGAGTCGACGCATTCCAGCCGCGTGTGCACGCGCTGACGATCGCCCTGCTGCCGGGCGACGGGATCGGACCGGAAGTCGTGGCCGAAGGCGTCCGCGTGATCCGCGCCGTCGCCGAGCGATGGGACCATGCGATCAAGCTGCGTAAGGGTCTGATCGGCGGTTGCGCGCTCGACGCGTGCGGCACTCCTTTGCCGCCTGAAACGCTCGAGCTTTGCCGGGCCGCCGACGCAGTTCTGCTCGGCGCCGTGGGAGGCCCGCGCTGGGACGATCCCGCTGCACTCCAGCGCCCGGAGCAGGGACTGCTCGGTCTGCGGCGGGAGTTGCAGGTGTACGCCAATCTGCGACCCGTGAGCGTGCATCCATCGCTCACCGCGGCATCGCCGCTGCGCGCCGAGCGGCTCGCGGGTGTGGACTTCGTCGTCGTCCGTGAGCTTACCGGCGGCATCTATTTCGGCGACAAGCGTCGCGAGCGCGTGAATGGCGGCGAGCGCGCCGTCGACGAGTGCGTCTACACGACTGTCGAGATCGAGCGCGTAACACGGGTAGCCGCCCAGCTCGCGCGCTCGCGCCGACGCAAGCTCACATCAGTGGACAAGGCGAACGTGCTCGAGACTTCGCGGCTCTGGCGATCGACCGTCACTCGCGTGCTGCGCGAAGAGTTCCCGGATGTCGAGCTCGACCATCTATTGGTGGACGCGTGCGCGATGCAGCTTCTGCGCGATCCGCGGAGCTTCGATGTAATCGTGACGGAGAACATGTTCGGCGACATCCTCACCGACGAGGCGTCGATGCTGGCCGGATCGTTGGGCGTGCTTCCGTCGGCGTCGCTTGGCGACGACAGTGCGGCGCGAGATCCGGAGCGCGCACGCGTGCGGCGCGGACTGTACGAGCCGATCCACGGCTCGGCTCCGGACATCGCCGGCCGCGGGATCGCCAATCCGATCGGTACGATTCTCAGCGTGGCGCTGATGCTCAGACATTCGTTCGGTCTCGAGCAAGAGGCACGCGCAGTGGAGCAAGCCGTCGCCGCGACACTCGATCAGGGCTGCGTCACTGCGGACATTGCGCCTCCCGGTGCTCGCTCGTACTCGACCGTAGATGTCGGCCGCGCGATTGCAGCCGCGCTGCACTGACGTTCACGGACTCCTCGCGGTTATCCTCCGGACCCTCGGAGAACGCGCTCGACCTCACCAAGGTTCGCGTCAATCCTCACTAAATCGTCCAGCGGTGTACTCCCGGGGGCCTTCCCGCGGTGGACGGTCGGATCCTTCAGCAAATGCCCAGTGAGCACGGCCACGATACGCTCTCCTGGCTGGATCACGCCACGATTCACGAGCGAG
>DASYVU010000060.1:0-8994 GCA_035936715.1 Gemmatimonadaceae bacterium | reverse complement strand
ACCGCGCACGTCGAGTACGAGTCTGATAAGAGACACTACGCGCACGTCGACTGCCCGGGACACGCTGACTATGTGAAGAACATGATCACGGGTGCCGCGCAGATGGACGGAGCGATTCTGGTCGTCAGTGCCGCAGACGGCCCGATGCCGCAGACGAGAGAGCACATCTTGCTCGCCAAGCAGGTGAACGTGCCCTACATCATCGTGTTCATGAACAAGGTGGACATGGTGGACGACGCGGAGCTCTTGGAGCTGGTGGAGCTGGAAGTGAGAGAGCTGCTCTCTTCCTACGACTTCCCGGGCGACGACACGCCGATCATCAAAGGCTCGGCCTTGAAGGCATTAGAGTCAGGTGACCCCAACAGCGAGTACGGGAAGAAGATCGGGGAGCTCATGGATGCGTTGGATAACTATATCCCGCAGCCCAAGCGAGAGACGGACAAGCCCTTCCTGATGCCCGTTGAAGACGTGTTCTCGATCACCGGCCGTGGCACAGTCGCTACCGGAAGAATCGAGAAGGGCAAGATCAAGGTCGGCGAGGAAGTCTCTCTCATCGGGTTCAACTCCGACAAGAAGACCGTCATCACCGGAGTCGAGATGTTCAGGAAGCTGCTGGACGACGGGCAGGCAGGTGACAACGTTGGTCTCCTCCTTAGAGGTATCGACAAGGAGGACGTGGAGCGAGGGATGGTCTTGGCCAAGACGGGGTCAATCACGCCCCACACGAAGTTCACGGCCGAGGTCTATGTGTTGACCAAGGAAGAGGGCGGGAGGCACACGCCGTTCTTCAAGGGTTACCGCCCGCAGTTCTACTTCAGAACGACTGACGTCACTGGCAGTGTAGAGTTGCCGGAAGGCATGGAGATGGTGATGCCTGGAGACAACGTGCAGATGACGATCGAGCTGATCACGCCGATCGCCATGGACGAGGGTCTCCGCTTCGCGATCAGAGAAGGCGGCCGCACCGTAGGCGCAGGCGTAGTAACCAAGATCCTCAAGTAGGAAGCGAACAATGGCACGCGAAAAAATCATAATGGCCTGCGAGGTCTGCAAGAATCGCAATTACTTCACCGACAAGAACAAGCGGTTACACCCGGAAAGGGTGGAGTGGAAGAAGTACTGCCCGCGCTGCAACGCGCACAAGCTGCATAAGGAAACGAAGTAAATGGCCGTTGAAGTAGTCCGGCGCCCGAGCTTTCCCAGTCGCCTCGTCCAGTTCTATCACGATGTCCAGGACGAGATGCGGAAGGTCACCTGGCCCGACCGTGCCCAGCTGAAGGACACGACGATCAAGATCATCATCTTCGTGCTCTTCCTGGGCGCAATCATCGGTGCGATCGACCTCGTTCTGCAGCTCATTCTCGTTCAGGGCATTCCATCTCTATTCTCGAGACGATGATCGTGACCACCGCCGACCACCGCTGGTACGCGATCCAGACGACCTCCGGTCATGAGAACAAGGTCCGCTCGCTGATCCAGCGCCGGATCGACTCCGATCCACGCCCTGCCGATGAGCGGGCGATCCGTCAGGCGCTCGTTCCCACCCAGGAAGCGGTCGAGATCAAGAACGGCAAGAAGGTGAACGTCGAGCGGAAGATCTATCCGGGCTACGTGCTGGTCGAGATGGTGATGGACCAGGAGACCGCGCACACGGTCAATGGAATTCAGGGCGTCATCAAGTTCGTTGGGCACGAGCGGCTGCCGCAGCCGCTCCGCCCCGAAGAGGTCAACCGTCTCCTCGGCGTCTCCGACGATTCCGTGCCCGAAGAGGTGAAGGAAGAGATTCCTTTCCTCGTCGGTCAGGCCGTGGCGATCACCGAAGGGCCGTTCACCGATTTCAACGGTACGGTAGAGGAAGTACTGTCCGACAAGGGGAAGGTCAGGGTGTCCGTTTCGCTTTTTGGACGGCCCACCAGTGTCGAGCTCGATTATTTACAGTTGAAGGGCTACTAATCCGGCACCTAACCGGTTAATTTCCTAGGCTGTATCAGAACGGCCCGCCGGTACCCGGCGCGAAAAAAATTGAAGGACGCGGGTAATCGATCTCCGCGAGCAGTCGATCCAATGATCTAAAGTCACAGCGGCGCTACTCCCGCCGCAGGTGATGGCCCTTGCGCGGGGCGGCCGATGAGGCGAGAAGCGCACAGTCGGATACCACTACGACTCTAATCACACCGTGGGAGTCGGACGCGAGCCCAGCTCTGCCCACTTCGTGGGCGCCCGCGGGGCCACGCGACTAGAACACTGAGGAGTATCATGGCAAAAAAGGCAGTTGGTTTCGTCAAGCTGCAGATCCCTGCAGGCAAGGCGAATCCGGCGCCCCCCGTGGGAACGGCACTCGGCCCGCAGGGAATCAACATCATGGCCTTCTGCAAAGAGTTCAACGCTCGGACGCAGGGCCAGGATACGATTCTCCCGGTCGAGATCACGATCTTCGCGGACAAATCCTTTTCCTTCATCACCAAGACGCCGCCCGCGGCCGTTCTGCTGAAGAAGGAAGCGGGAATTGAAAAGGGCTCCGGCACGCCGAACCGCAACAAGGTCGGCACCGTCACCAAGGCGCAGGTCAGGAAGATCGCGGAGATCAAGCTCCCCGACCTCAACTGCGACTCCATCGAGTCGGCAATGTCGATGGTCGCCGGCGCCGCCAGATCGATGGGTATCGAGGTGAGGGACTGATGAAGGAACACGGAAAGAAGTACAAGGTCGCCGCCGAGAAGCGGAACGTCGACACGAGATATCAGGCGCGTCAGGCGATCGAGATCGTCAAGTCGACGGCATTCGCCAAGTTCGATGAGACCGTGGAGGTCGCCGTCCGTCTGGGCGTCGATCCGAAGCACGCCGACCAGGCCGTGCGCGGCACTGTCGTTCTCCCCGCCGGCACCGGTAAAACGGTGCGCGTGCTGGTCATCGCCGACGGCGACAAGGCGAAAGAGGCGGAAGCGGCCGGCGCCGATTACGTCGGCACCGAGTACATCGCCAAGATCAAGGAAAACTGGCTCGACTTCGACGTCCTGATCGCTACTCCGGACAAGATGGGTCAGCTCGGCGCGCTCGGACGCATCCTCGGTCCCCGCGGATTGATGCCGAACCCGAAAGCGGGCACGGTGACGTTCGACGTCACCAGAGCCGTGCGCGAGGTGAAAGCCGGTAAGATCGAATACCGCGTCGACAAGGCCGGTAACGTCCACGCCGCTATCGGAAAGGTTTCTTTCGCGGCCGAGGCACTGGAGTCGAATTTCACCGCGTTCATGGATCAGATCGTCCGCGCGAAGCCGACGTCTTCGAAGGGCGTCTACGTTCGCAACGTCGCCATCTCGAGCACGATGGGGCCCGGCGTCAACATCGACATCACCCCCTACCGTACGTAGTGATGAAGCGATCAGAGAAAGAGCAGCTCGTAACTGAGCTCAGGGACAAGTTGATGAGCGCGCAGTCGCTCTATTACACCGATTTCACCGGACTCAACGTGAAGCGGATGACCGAGCTTCGCCGCCGGCTCAAGAGAGCAGGCGTCGATTACGTGGTCATCAAGAACACGCTGGCGCTCCGTGCAGTGAACGAGAGTGGTCTCGTCGGCAACAAGCTCAAGGGTCCCACCGGCCTCGTGGTCGGAAAGGATCCCGTCGCCGCCGCGAGAGTGCTTACGGAATTCGCGAAGGAGTTCGAGGACAAGCCCGCCATGAAGGGCGGCATGCTCCAGGGCAAGGCGATAGACAATGCGCAGCTCAAGCGCATGGCATCGCTTCCATCTCGCGAGCAAATGCTGGCTGATCTCGCTGCCGGCATGCAGTCACCCATGGCCGCCTTCGTCGGCGCGCTGAACGGGCTTTTTTACATGTTTGCAGGCGCGCTCGACGCGCTCAAGACTCAGCGCGAACGCGCCTAAAATTTCTCAGGGAGAACAAACACAATGGCAAACGCAACCATGAGCAAGGACGAGATTCTCGACGCAATCGGCAACATGTCGGTACTCGAGCTCTCCGAGCTTGTCGAAGCTTTCAAGACAAAGTTCAACGTCACGATTTCCGCGGCGCCCGTCGGCGCGGCTCCGGCAGGTGGTGGCGCCGGTGCTGGTGCGGCTCCGGTTGCTGAAGAGCAGACCGAGTTCTCGCTCACGCTCAAGGAAGCCGGCGCCAAGAAGATCCAGGTCATCAAGGTCGTGCGCGAGCTGACCGGACTTGGACTCAAGGAAGCCAAGGATCTCGTCGATGGAGCCCCGAGCGTCGTGAAGGCGGGTGTAACCAAGGATGAGGCCGCGGCGATGAAGGCCAAACTCGAAGAGCAGGGTGCAAGCGTCGAAGTGAAGTAATCGCGCGGGAGCCGGAGGGCTCAGACCCTCCGCTCCCGATGCCGTTACTCTCACTGCGACGATATGACCTGGACTCCACAGCTCGTTCCACAACTGAAGCACTTTTGTTTGCTCCCCCTCCCCTCCGGACCCGCGAAAGTTTCGCGGCAGACGGCGGCGGGGTTATTTGCGCCTGTAGGTGATTCATGCCCGAATTGATGAAGCAGATTTCTTTCGCCAAGCTAGACCAGGGGATGCAGATGCCGCATCTCCTCGACATCCAGACCCGCGCCTTCGAGTCGCTGCTGCAGCTCGACGCGGCTTCGCAGAATCGCGAGGACATCGGACTCGAGCGCGTCTTCAAGGACCTGTTCCCGATCACGGATGTCCACGAGAACTTCTCGCTCGAGTTCAAGAGCTACGCTCTTGGCGAGCCCAAGTACTCCGTAGCCGAGTGCATCGAGCGCGACATGACGTACTCCGCGCCCCTGAAAGCCACGCTCCAGCTCATCGTCTTCGAGACGACCGAAGCCGGGAAGAGACCGAAGAACATCATCGAGAAGGAAGTCTATCTCGGTGAGCTTCCGCTCCTCACGCCGCTCGGAACCTTCGTCATCAATGGCGCGGAGCGCGTGATCGTGAGCCAGCTGCACCGCTCGCCGGGCGTCGTGTTCGAGGAGTCGACGCACCCGAACGGACAGCGCCTCATTTCGGCGCGCATCATCCCGTTCCGCGGCTCGTGGGTCGAGTTCACCGTCGACATCCATGATGTCGTCTACGTGCACATCGACAAGAAGAAGAAATTCCCAGCCACTGCCCTTCTCAGAGCCTTTGGATACGGGACCAACTCCCAGATCCTGCGCCTATTCTTCGCCGTGCGCGAGCTCGACCTCGTCAGGAAGCGGGAGTCGCGCGTCGACCAGCGCGAAGTACTCGGTGCGATCATCGCTGAGGACATCGCCCTCGCCGGCACCCAGCACAACCCCGAAGCGCCCAAGCTCAAGACCAAGAAGGCCAGACTCGCGCTCGAACGCGAGGAGTCCGAGCTGCTCGTCAAGGAAGGCGATGAGCTGACCGAAGAGGTCTTCAACCGGCTCCGCCGCCTCAACGTCGACAAGGTCAAGGTTTTCGCGTCGTACACGACGATCGATCTCCGTGACGAAGTCGATGCCATCGAGCGTGGCGAGCGTCCGACGCGCCGCATCATCGCCGTCGATGCAGTCGATCCCGAGACGGGCGAAGTGATCGCCGACGTCGGCGACAACCTGACCGACACGCTGATCAGGAAGCTGCGCAAGAACGAAATCAACAAGGTGCAGGTCTTCGTGACATCGGGCCGCGCCGAGTCGATGCTGATCAAGAACACGCTGGCAAAGGATCCGACGCACACCGACGAAGAGGCCCTGAAACAAATCTATTCTTTGCTTCGTCCGGGTGATGCTCCCAATCGCGAGACCGCGCGTCAGGCGCTCGAGAGGCTGTTCTTCTCTCCCAAGAGATATGACCTCGGTCGCGTAGGCCGCTACAAGATCAACCAGCGCCTGATGACGAACCGTCCGGCAAGCGAGACGGTTCTCACCAAGGAAGATTTCGTCGCGATCATCCGGTACCTCGTCGAGCTCCACGAGGGACGCGGCTACACGGACGACATCGATCACCTCGGCAACCGCCGCATTCGCTCGGTCGGCGAGCTGATCGCCAACCAGTTCTCGGTCGGTCTGTCACGCATGGCGCGCCTGGTCAAGGAGCGCATGTCGATCAACACCGATCCGGAAAAGATCTCGCTCGACGATCTCGTCAACGCCCGCACGGTGTCCGCCGTGATCCAGGCGTTCTTCGGATCTTCGCAGCTGTCACAGTTCATGGACCAGACGAACCCGCTCGCCGAGCTGACGCACAAGCGTCGGCTCTCGGCCCTGGGACCTGGCGGACTCACTCGTGAGCGCGCCGGATTCGAGGTTCGTGACGTTCACTACTCGCAGTACGGACGCATGTGCCCGATCGAGACCCCTGAAGGTCCGAACATCGGGCTCATTACGTCGCTCGCCTGCTATGCGCAGGTCAACGACCTGGGCTTCGTGGAGACACCGTATCGCGTCGTGAAGAACGGGAAAGTGACCTCCGACATCGAATGGCTCGACGCGAACCGGGAAGAGGATGTCGTCATCGCTCAGGCGAACGCTCGCCTCAACGAGGATGGCACTTTCGTCGACGAGCTGGTGCTTTGCCGCCAGCGCGGTGACGTTCCGCTCGTCCAGCCCGACCGCATCGACTACATGGATGTCGCGCCGGAGCAGCTCGTTTCGATCGCCGCCGCGCTCATTCCGTTCCTCGAGCACGACGACGCGAACCGCGCCCTCATGGGATCGAACATGCAGCGCCAGGCCGTTCCTCTCCTGAATCCGCAGACTCCGCTCGTCGGAACCGGACTCGAGGAAAAGGTCGCGCGTGACTCAGGTGCAGTTGTGATTGCGCGCCGAGCCGGCACCATCACGAGCGTCACCGCCGACGAGATCATCGTCGACACCGGCACTTCGGAGCGAGGCAAGAAGGATTCAGACCGCCCGCTCGCGAGACTAACGCAGCACGACCGGTATCGTCTCAAGAAGTACTGGCGCACCAACCAGGACACCGCGCTGAACCAGCGTCCGATCGTCAAGGCCGGGCAGAGGGTGAAAGCGGGAGAGGTTCTCGCCGATGGCGCGTCCACCGAAATGGGACAGCTCGCACTCGGAGCAAACGTCACCGTGGCGTTCATGCCGTGGTACGGACACAACTTCGAGGACGCGATCGTGCTCTCCGAGAGACTGGTGAAGGACGACGTTTATTCGTCGATCCACATCCAGGAGCTCGAGCTGCACGTGCGCGACACCAAGCGCGGCCAGGAAGAGATCACCCGAGAGATTCCGAACGTCGCCGAAGAGGCGCTGTCGGATCTCGATGAGCGTGGCATCGTCCGCATCGGCGCACACGTGAAGCCGGGCGATATTCTCGTCGGCAAGATCACGCCGAAGGGCGAGACTGAGCTCTCTCCTGAAGAGAAGCTCCTCACCGCCATCTTCGGTGAGAAGGCGAAGGACGTGAAGGATTCGTCCCTCAAGGTCCCGCCGGGAATGGAAGGCGTGGTAATCGATGTGAAGATCTTCTCACGCATCGAGGACCAGGTCGTCGAGAAGGATCGCGGCGAGAGAATCGGTGAGATCAGGAGACTCGAGGGCGAGGAGAAGATCCGCGTCAACGAAGTCCGCGACTCCGAGCTGAACGAGCTGCTCGATGGGCAGACCGTCTCGCTCGCGCTCAAGTCCGGAACGGTAGAGGAAGCGATTCCCGCCGGAACCAAGCTGACGGCGCAGATGCTCCATGACCTTAAAATTTCCAGTCTGGATTTGAAGACGTTCAGGGTCGAAGACAAGAAGATGAACGAGAGAATCCGCACCATCATCGATCTGGCCAACGAGGAGAAGGCCAAGCTCGAGGAGAAGGCGGAGGAGAGAATCGACCGCGTGCTGCAGCCGGATGAGCTGCCGCCGGGCGTCATTCAGCTCGTGAAGGTTTACATGGCCGAGAAGCGCAAGGTCTCAGTCGGCGACAAGATGGCCGGACGCCACGGCAACAAGGGTATCGTTGCCCGCATCGTTCCCGAGGAGGACATGCCGTTCCTTCCCGATGGCCGTCCTGTCGACATCGTTCTCAACCCGCTCGGCGTTCCGAGCCGAATGAACGTCGGACAGATTCTCGAGACCCACCTCGGGTGGGCGGCGAGACTGCTCGGCTTCTACGCGAAGACCCCGGTCTTCCAGGGCGCGAACGAGCGCGAGATCGGCTTGCTGCTGAAGCTCGCCGCGGTCGCGTGGGTTCGCGACGCGCTCGAGCTCAAGGTCGAGGGCGTCACGATCAGCGACGACGAGATCCGTGGCATCGTCGCCGACGTCAAGGCCGGTGCGCACTACGGCGAGCGCGTCGAGCTTCTCGGCGATGCGACGATCGATGCACTGGGAGCACGCGGTGTGTCCGCCGAAACGCGTGATGTTTACAACCGCATCCGTGAGTTCATTTCGGCAGCCGCCCGCGAGCTGGCGGGCAGAGACACGGCGGAAGTCGATAATCAGATCGCGTTCCACAGTCACGCAGCCGGTGACGAGGAATACGAGCCGACCGCCCGCGCCCAGTACAAGTCAGCTGCGACGCAGATCGAGAAGAAGCGCAATACAGATCCTGCCTCAGTGTTGGCCAGTCAGGAGCTGCCAGCGCTCGCGGCGGCGCTTGGACCAAAGAAGTCGGACATCGATGTCGATTCGGCTGCGATGGAGCTGATGCGTCTCGCCGGAATCTCGGCGGGCGGAAAGGTCAGACTCCGCGATGGCCGCACTGGCGAGACGTTCGCAAACCCGGTGACGGTCGGCGAGATCTACATGCTCAAGCTGTCGCACCTGGTCGACGACAAGATTCACGCGCGAAGCATCGGACCCTACTCTCTCGTCACGCAGCAGCCGCTCGCCGGTAAGGCGCAGTTCGGCGGACAGCGCTTCGGAGAGATGGAAGTGTGGGCACTCGAGGCTTATGGCGCTGCGCATACGCTGCAGGAGATTCTCACCGTCAAGTCGGACGATGTGAACGGACGCAGCAGAGTTTACGAGGCGATCGTGAAGGGCCAGAACCTTCCCGAGCCCGGAATTCCGGAATCCTTCAACGTGCTCGTTCAG
>DASYVU010000059.1:0-2203 GCA_035936715.1 Gemmatimonadaceae bacterium | reverse complement strand
ACGTGGGGCTTCGTACGCTCAAATTTGGCTTTGCTCATTCTTATCTCGCCTTTGCGGTGACTTTATTGATGATTTCTTCAGCCTTCGACTTTGGTACTTCCTCGTAGTGCGCGAACTCCATCGAGTAGACCGCTCTTCCCTGCGTCATCGATCTCAGCTTCGTGGAATAACCGAACATCTCCGACAACGGCACCTGCGCATCGATTACCTGTGCCTCGCCGCGCTGGACCATGCCGCCGATTCTTCCGCGACGCGATGAGAGATCGCCAAGCACGTCACCCATATAGGCATCGGGGGAGACGACTTCGACCTTCATGATCGGCTCGAGAATGATGGCGCCCGCTCTCTTCGCCGCTTCCTTGATGGCCATGGAGCCCGCGATCTTGAACGCCATTTCGCTGGAGTCGACGTCATGGTACGAGCCGTATACGAGCTCGGCCTTCACGTCCACCATTGGATAACCGGCAAGCACTCCGCCTTCGAGCGCCTCGCGCATTCCCTGCTCCGCCGGCTTGATGAATTCACGGGGAATCGTTCCGCCGACGATCTTGTCCTCGAAAATGAACCCTTCGCCCTGCTTCGCCGGCTCGATGTTGATCACCACGTGACCGTACTGACCCTTACCGCCAGACTGGCGAATGAACTTGCCTTCGACCTTCTCGACTCGTTTCCGAATCGTCTCCCTATAAGCAACCTGCGGGCGGCCGATATTAGCATCGACCTTGAACTCGCGCTGCATGCGGTCCACGATGATCTCGAGGTGAAGCTCGCCCATTCCGGAGATGATCGTCTGGCCCGTCTCCTGATCGGAGTGAACGCGGAAAGTCGGATCTTCCTCGGACAGCTTCTGTAGCGCGATCGCCAGCTTGTCCTGGTCGGCTTTCGTCTTCGGCTCGATCGCGACATCGATGACGGGATTCGGGAACTTCATCGCCTCGAGGATGATCGGCGCATCTTCCATCGTCATCGTGTCGCCGGTGCGCGTGTCCTTGAGTCCGATCGCCGCCGCAATGTCGCCGGCGTGAACCTCTTCGATCTCCTCGCGCTTGTTCGCGTGCATCTGGAGCAGCCGGCCGACGCGCTCGCGTTTGTCCTTCGTGGCGTTATAGACGTACGAGCCTGACTGGAGAACTCCGGAATACACGCGGAAGAAAGTCAGCTTCCCGACGAATGGATCGGTAGCGATCTTGAACGCCAGCCCGGAGAACGGCTCATCGTCGCTCGGACGGCGTTGTCCCATCTCACCGTTCGGGAGGTGCCCCTCGACGGCGGGGACGTCGACCGGTGACGGAAGAAAGTCGACGACGGCATCGAGCATCGCCTGTACGCCCTTGTTCTTGAACGCCGCGCCGCACAGCACCGGAACGATGAATCCGCCGACAGTGGAGCTTCTGATCGCGTGCCGGATCTCGTCGGTGGTGAGCTCCTTGCCGCTGAAATATTTCTCGATCAGCGCTTCATCGTGCGAGACGGCGGCCTCGATCACATCATGCCGGGCCTTCTCCATCGCCTCTTTGTACTCCTCGGGAACTTCCGTAATCTCGAACTTCTTGCCGAGCGATTCGTCGTCGAAGATGTATTGCTTGCGCTCGATGACGTCGATGTGGCCATGGAAAAGCTCACCCGATCCAACCGGTAGCTGAATCGGATAGGCGTTCTTGGTAAGTCGGTCGCGGATCATCCGCATGCAGCGATCGAAGTCGGCCCCGACGCGGTCCATCTTGTTGGCGAAAATGAGGCGCGGGACTTTGTAACGGTCGGCCTGGCGCCACACGGTCTCGGTTTGCGGCTCGACACCGGCAACGGAGTCGAGCAGAGTTACGGCTCCATCGAGAACTCGAAGTGAACGCTCGACTTCAACGGTGAAGTCGACGTGACCCGGGGTGTCGATGATGTTGATGCGGTACTCGATGTCGTTGCGCGTCCAGAACGCAGTGGTCGCGGCGGACGTGATCGTGATGCCGCGCTCCTGCTCCTGCTCCATCCAGTCCATCGTCGCGGTGCCTTCATGCACCTCGCCGATTTTGTGGGTCTTGCCCGTGTAGTAGAGGATGCGCTCGGTCATAGTCGTCTTCCCGGCATCGATGTGGGCCATGATGCCGATGTTACGGTAGCGGTCGAGCGGGGTGTGGCGTGCCATGATCTCTGGAAACTCTCTATCTCTCTATGTAAGCCGATCCAAACAGCTCGAGCCGGCGGTCTC
>DASYVU010000058.1:0-7421 GCA_035936715.1 Gemmatimonadaceae bacterium | reverse complement strand
CCGAACGCGCTGCCGTCTGGCGACATCGCGCTCACCCGGAAATCCGGGTGCGTCCAAAGCATGGCGTGACTCATTGTCGGGTCGACCTGGTCCACCACGCCCACCAGTCCTTCGGGGGCTATGACGGGACTGAGACGGCTGACGCCGGCGCGCGAGCCTGCGCTCAGAATGACAGTGGTCTCGTCGCGTACTCCACGCCCGTGGAGCGCCTCGGCGGGGACGAATCCCCAGCGGAGGCGGGAGCCCAGGCCGATGATCTTTCTGAGACGGTCGTTCTCACCTTCGAGGGAGCCCGCCTTCATGCTGCCCAAAGACAGGCTGTCGAGGTACGTCTGCCTGGCGTCGGCTGAAAGGAGAGACTGCCGGCCCTTTTCGGCGCGTTCCTGAAGAAGAACCAGTGGCGCGAGGAATGAACGCCTCATTCCTGTGGCCACCGGATCGCGCATCGTATTCGGGAGGGCGCGGGCCGCAAGCGCCAGGACGATGCAGGTAGTAAGAACTATTAGATCGACACGGGTGTTGCTTCTTATGGCGCGCGCCACGCGTTACCTCAAGTCGCTAGGACAGACCAGTATTTCGCTTCGTCATCAAGTATACGGCCTGTACCCCGCACTACACAGGTCAAAGGATCCTCATCGACGTGGATGGGTAGACCAGTCTCCTGCGACAACAGGACATCGAGACCGCGAATGAGAGCGCCCCCGCCGGTCATGACCATGCCGCGGTCGACAATGTCGGCGGCCAACTCGGGCGGGGTGATCTCCAGCGCGCGGCGCACAGCGTCGACGATCTGCTGAATGGGCTCCTGCACCGCATCCCGGATCTCCGACGAGTGCACGCGCACCGTCTTCGGGATTCCTGATACAAGATCCCTGCCCTTGACGTCCATCTCCCTCTCCTCGCCCACCGGAGCGGCCGACCCGATCTGGATCTTCACCTGCTCCGCGGTCGATTCACCGACGAGGAGGTTGTAGTTCTTGCGCATGAACTGGACGATTGCCATGTCGAGCTCGTCGCCGCCGGTGCGGATCGACGTGTCGCTCACGATTCCCGACAGCGCGATGACGGCGATCTCGGTGGTGCCTCCACCGATGTCGATTATCATGTTGCCCGTCGGAGTCTCGACCGGCAGTCCGACACCGATTGCAGCGGCCATCGGCTCAGCGACCATGAAGACTTCCTTCGCGCCGGCGCCCAGTGCCGAGTCGCGCACAGCGCGCTTCTCTACTTCGGTGATGCCGGATGGAACGCAGACGATCACTCGCGGCTTCACTTTGAACACGTGGTTCTCGATGATGAGCGCGAGAAAATATCTCAGCATCTTCTCGGTGACGTCGAAGTCGGCGATGACGCCGTCCTTCATTGGCCTTACGGCGATTATGCCTTCGGGGGTGCGGCCCAGCATCCGCTTCGCCTCGAGGCCGACGCCCTTGATTTTCCTGGTTTCGCGGTCGAGCGCGACGACCGATGGCTCGTTGAGCACGATCCCTTCGCCCTTCACGTAAATCAGCGTATTCGCGGTGCCGAGATCGACGGCGATCGCATTCGCCGGGAAGAGAGCGCCCGGTTTGAAGAATGGAAATCGCATTAGTTCAAATATGAATCGGGTGGAGTAAACGGCAAGCCAAACGCTTCAGCGACAGCGGGATATGTCACCTTTCCGTCTACGATGTTGAGACCTTTCTGCAGAGCGGGATTTTCCTTCAACGCCCGCTTCCATCCCTTGTTCGCGAGCTGCTTCGCGTAAGGGAATGTCGCGTTCGTAAGCGCGAGCGTCGAAGTTCTTGGTACACCACCAGGCATGTTTGCGACTCCGTAATGAACGATTCCGTCCACGACGTAGGTTGGATTCTCGTGCGTTGTGGCCTTGATGGTCTCGACGCAACCGCCCTGATCGATGGCGACGTCGACGATAACCGCTCCAGGCTGCATCGTCTTCAGATCTTCACGGCGAATGAGTCTCGGCGCGATGGCTCCGGGGATCAGAACCGCTCCGACAACCAGATCCGCGGTGGAGATCTGCTCTAGGATTGTATGACGATTGGAATAGATGAGTGTGACGTTGGCCGGCATCACGTCGGAAAGGTAGCGTAGCCTCTCCAGCGAAACGTCCAGCACGGTGACCTTCGCCCCCAATCCGGCGGCCATCTTCGCGGCGTTTATTCCGACGATTCCGCCGCCAAGGATGACGACCTTGCCGGGTGGGACGCCCGGAACGCCTCCCAGGAGGACGCCACGCCCGCCGTGGAGCTTCTCCAGGTACTTGGCTCCTTCCTGCACCGCCATTCGGCCGGCGACCTCCGACATCGGAGTGAGAAGCGGCAGCTCCCGATTCGGCAGCTCCACGGTCTCGTATGCGATGCAGATGGCGCCACTCTTCAAATGAGCGAGGGTCAGTTCCTTGTCCGCGGCGAAGTGGAAGTAGGTGAAGATCACCTGCCCCTTCTTCATGCGGGGCCACTCCAGTTTGATCGGCTCCTTCACCTTCATGATCATCTCGGCCTCGCGCCACACGGTGTCGGCGTCGGGGCCGATTTTTGCGCCGACCGCTGTGTACGCCGAATCCGGAAAGCCGCTGCCTTCGCCTGCTCCCTTCTCGATCATGACGGTGTGGCCACCCGCGACCAGTGCTTCCGCTCCTGCGGGCACGAGCGCAATGCGATTCTCGTTTGTCTTTATTTCTTTCGGAACGCCGATCTTCATCTCAGAGTAGTCGAATTGAAAGTTTAGGGAGCGCGCGTTACGCCGCTGCTCGCGGACCCAGGCTCACGAGCGTCTGCCGCCCGGGTACGTAATAGGTTTTGCACACCTCTGCGACCGTTTGCGCGTCGATCGCATCGATGAGAGCGAGCAGCTCGTCCAGCGTCCGGTACGGCTCGCCATACAGCTCCGTTCCGGCAGCGCGATACATCCGCGATGTCGGGCTCTCGAGCGACAGTGTAATCTGTCCCTTCAACTGGCTTTTTCCAGCCGTGATGTCTTCTTCGCTCAGACCTTCCGCCGAGAGCTTCTCCATCTCCGCATTGATCGCGTCGACGGCTGCCCGCGCGCTATCGGGAGTGGTGCCGACGTATACGCCGTGCATGCCGGCGTCCTCGTGGAACGACTGAAATGAATAAACCGAGTAAGCCAGACCAAGCTCTTCGCGGATTCGCTGAAAGAGGCGTGAGCTCATTCCGCCTCCGAAGAGCATCCCGATCATGGACATCGCATAGCGCCGCGGATCGCTGTGGGCGAACGCCTCGCTTCCGATAACGATGTGGGTCTGAGCCGTCTCTCGCTCGAAGTGCACGGCGGCGGGAGTCTGCACGATTGGAGCCGGAGATTTCAGGGGCGCCAGCCCGCCGCGCGGAATGTCGGCCCACCCCGTGGATTGCAGTGTTTCCAGAAGGTCATCGTGCTCCACGTTTCCCGCCGCGGCCATGACGATCTGCTCCGGATGATAGGCCCGGGAATGCAGAGCTCGAAGGTCCGAAGTCCCCAGCGCACCAACCGTCTCCCGCGTGCCGAGAATCTGGTACCCGTACGGATGATTCCCCCACATCTGCGCATTGTGCAGCTCGAACACGAGATCGTCCGGCGTGTCGTCGACGGTGTTGATCTCCTCGAGCACGACCTTCTTCTCGAGTGCGAGATCGGCACCCTTGAGCGTGGGGCGGAAGATCAGATCCCCGAGCACGTCGGCGGCCTGTGAAAGGTGCTCGTCAAGCACCTTCGCCTGATACGAGGTGTGCTCGCGCGAGGTGTACGCATCCAGAGACCCACCAAGTACCTCCAGAGCGAGCGCCAGCTCCTTGGCGCTCCTTGTCGGCGTGCCCTTGAACACCATGTGCTCCAGCATGTGAGAAACGCCCATCTTGTCGGCGCTCTCGTGCAGCGAGGCGGCGCGAACCCACGCCCCCAATGCGACCGACCGTACTCCCGGCATCGATTCCGAGAGTACGGTCAGTCCGTTCGGTAGAACGGTGCGGCGCAGATCAGAACCCGCGCACGGCGTCACGACGCTCACTCGCGCGAGCGGCCTCCGCCACCACGCGATCCGCTGCGGGGACGGCGCGGCCTGTCACCACGCTCCGACGAGCGCTCCGACCGCCCACCGTTTTCTCCGCCATCGGCCTGCTCGCCAGACGCGCCGACTGCCGCCATCGCGGTGGCTTCTCCGCCACCCCCCCCTTCACCGCTCCCGCTCGACTGGCTCTCGCCCTCGGGCCTGGCGCTGAGTGCCTTCATCGAGAGACGCAAACGTCCGCGCTCATCGCGCTCGAGAAGCTTGACCTTTACGCGGTCTCCCTTCTTCACGACGTCCTCGGTCTTCTCAGTGCGACCGTGCTTGAGCTCGGAGATGTGAACCAGTCCTTCGGTTCCCGGCATGATCTCGACGAAAGCGCCGAAGGCCGTCGTGCTCTTGACGGTGCCTTCGTACGTCTCGCCGATAATCGGCTCGGCGGTGAGCGCCTGAATCATCTGACGCGCTCTCTCCATCGCCTCTCCACCAACGGCGGCGATCGTGACCAATCCGCTGTCGTCGACGGTGACCTCTGCTCCGGTCTCATCCTGAATGCCGCGGATCGTCTTGCCCTTCGGGCCGATGAGATCGCCGATCTTCTCGGGGTTAATCGTCATCGTCACAATGCGTGGCGCGTACGGCGAGAGATCCGATCTCGGCTCGGCGAGCGCCTTGCGCATCTCACCCAGGATGTGGAGGCGGCCTTCCTTCGCCTGCGCGAGGGCTTCCTTCACGATCTTTAGATCGAGGCCTTCGATCTTGATGTCCATCTGAATGGACGTGATACCGGTCTCGGTGCCGGCAACCTTGAAGTCCATGTCGCCGAGGTGATCCTCGGTGCCGAGGATGTCGGTGAGGATCGCGTACTTAGCGCCTTCCTTGATCAGCCCCATCGCCACACCTGCTACGGCGGAGCGGAGCGGAACACCTGCGTCGAACAAAGCCAGCGAGCCACCGCAGACCGAAGCCATCGACGATGATCCGTTGGATTCGAGAATGTCGGACACGATACGAATCGTGTACGGGAAATCCTCGAAGGCGGGCAGCACGCTCTGCAACGCGCGCTCGGCCAGGTTTCCGTGGCCGATCTCGCGGCGGCTGGTGCCTCGCATCGGCCTCACTTCGCCCGTCGAGAACGGCGGGAAATTGTAGTGAAGCATGAACGACTTCGTCGTCTCGCCGGCATCGTCGATGCTGTCGAGGCGCTGCACGTCGTTGGCTGTGCCGAGAGTGACCGCCACCAGCGCCTGCGTCTGACCGCGCGTGAACAGCGCTGAGCCGTGGGCGCGTGGAAGCACCTTGGTGTCGATAGTGATCGCGCGCACGTCCTTCGTGCCACGGCCGTCAACCCGCTTGTTGGTGTCTAGCACCTGCGAGCGTAGCGCGTGATACTCCGTGTCGTCGACGAGCGCCTTGATGTCCTTCGGGTTCTCCGGGAACTCTGTGAGCAGCTGCTCGATCGCTTCTTTCTTGACGAGCTCGACTGCTTCGATGCGGGTGTGCTTTTCCTTCTGGTTGATCGCTTCGGCGATCCGGCCTTTGGCCAGCGCGTCGACGCGGATCTTGATCGCCGGGGCGACCTCGACCTTGCTCCATTTCATTTTCTCGGCGCGGCCCTGGGCGAGCAGCTCTTCCTGGAGCTGGATCAGCTCCTGGGCGCCGCGATGCCCGACCGTCAGTGCTTCGAGAGCGTCGGCTTCGGTGACTTCGAGCGCCCCGCCTTCGACCATCATGATCGAGTCTTTCGACGCGGCGAGGACGATGTCCATGTCGCTGTAGGGGAGCTGCTGAAACGTCGGGTTGAGGATCCAGTTGTCCTGGACGCGACCGACGCGAACTCCTGCGATCGGACCCATGAACGGGATCTTCGACGCGTTGAGCGCGTACGACGCGGCGACGAGCGCCATCACGTCGGCGTCATTCTCCTGATCTGCCGAGACGACGTAGATGAAGACCTGGACCTCGTTCTTGAACCCTTCCGGGAAGAGTGGGCGGATCGATCTGTCGATGATTCGCGCCTTGAGGATTTCCGGGTCTGAGGGACGGCCTTCCCGCTTGATGAAGCCGCCGGGAATCTTGCCCGCGGCGTAGGCCTTGTCCTTGTATTCTACGAGGAGGGGGAAAAACGGGAGAGGACTTTCGGTGTCACTGACCGTTATTGCCGCGAGAACCATCGTCTCGCCGAACTGCACTACTGCGGACCCTGCCGCCTGCTTTGCCATGCGGCCTGTCTCGATGACGAGGCGTCTGCCGGCGAAAGTTCTTTCGATGCGTTGCATATGTTGTGTTGTTGTCTCTTCGGAATATCACAAACCGCGCGGACACCCTGTGTGCCGCGCGGTCAGATCAAAGAGCCAGGTTAGTACCGGAGTCCAAGATCAGCGATGATCTTGCGGTAGCCTTCGACATCCGTACGCCTCAGGTAGTCGAGGAGACGGCGCCTTCTACCGACCATTTTGAGCAGCCCGCGACGGCTGTGGTGATCCTTCGCGTGGGTGCGGAAGTGGTCGGTGAGATAGTTGATTCTTGCGGTGAGAAGCGCGACCTGAACTTCGCTCGATCCGCTGTCGTCTTTATGAGTGCGGTACTTCTCTACGGTAGGTGTTTTCTCGAATGCCATTTGGATTTGATCTCGCGCGGGCTCGTTTGCCGGCGCATGTCTCTGGTTCTTAAATCGCTGTAGCCTCATAACTTAACTGTGCCCAGCAGCTCTGTAAAGGCTCGCGGGTAACTGCGGACTGCGGATTGCGGACCAACTGCATTGCGGACTGCTGACTAACTGCGAATTGGGGGACTAACTGCGGATTGGGGGACTAGTCCGCAATAGTCCGCAATAGTCCGCAATAGTCCGTAATAGTCCGTAATAGTCCCTAATAGTCCGCAGTAGTTCGGGGCACTCTTCAGTGCACGCAACGGGTTGGCGCCTGCGTATAGAGTGGATTGATTCCGGGCGCTACGTCTTGATTAGGCATCTTGGGCAATAGGGTCGCAAACTCCGTTTATGAGAGACCCAACTCCAGACATCTCGGAAAACGACAAGCGTGATCCGCTGCAGCGGATGCGCGTTTATCGTCTTGCATGTGAGCTACTCAGGGAGTCGTGGGAAGATGCGGAGAAGCTCACGCATCACCGGACTATGGAGAAAGTCTCAAGCCAGCTCTACGCCGCTGTCGGTTCGATCGCTGCCAATCTTGGAGAGGGCTACGCACACAGCTCAGGAAAGGACCGTGCACGCATTTTCGAGTACGCCCTCGGCTCCGCTCGGGAAAGTATCGCGTGGTTTCGCTCGGCTGAGCCTGTGTTAGGATCCGATGTCGTGGCCAAGAGAATTGAGAAACTCGACGAAATCCGCCGGATGCTAATGGCCGTAATCCCTCGTGAGCGCGGCAGGTTGATTCGCCCGTCGAAGCGCTGA
>DASYVU010000057.1:0-5711 GCA_035936715.1 Gemmatimonadaceae bacterium | reverse complement strand
CACCGCCACCCTCGTCTTCGATTTCCTGCGCGGCCTCCCGCTCGCCGAGATCAATAGACACGCCAACGCCGTCGCCTCCTTTATCTGCTCTCAGCCAGGCGCGACCGCGCCCCTTCCCGACACTCTGCTCCAACTCACATGAAACCGTTCGTCGTAACCGCCGTACTGTGCGCCGTCGTATCCGCCCCCATCACGGTCGTGCCGGCGCAGCCCGAGTCGTTTCGGCCGCAGTTCCATTTCTCGCCGGAACGGAACTGGATGAATGACCCGAACGGCATGGTCTTCTACGACGGAGAGTGGCATCTCTTTTATCAGCACAATCCGTATGGCGACAAATGGGGCCACATGAGCTGGGGCCACGCCGTCAGCCGCGACCTCCTGCACTGGGAGCAGCTCCCGCTGGCGCTGGCCGAGGAAGACGGCATCATGATCTTCTCCGGCAGCGCGGTGGTGGACTGGAAGAACACCAGCGGCCTCGGCAAGAATGGCAAGCCCCCGCTCGTCGCCATCTACACCGGCCATCGCGAAGGACGGCAGGACCAGCGGATTGCGTTCAGCAACGATCGTGGACGCACGTGGACGAAAGTACCCGGCCCCGTGCTCGATCTGCACATGGCCGACTTCCGCGATCCGAGGGTATTTTGGCACGAGGCCACGTCCCGCTGGGTGATGGCCGTGGCGCTCCCCAACGAGAAAAAAGTGAACTTCTACGCGTCGCCGGATCTCAAGCGATGGAAGTATGTCGGCGAGTTCGGCCCCGCCGGCGCGACCGGCGGTCAGTGGGAATGCCCCGACCTGTTCACTCTCCCGATCGAGGGCGGTGGGAGGAAGTGGGTGTTGATCGTGAACATCAATCCCGGCGGGCCGGCTGGCGGCTCCGGCACCCAGTATTTCACCGGGAGGTTCGACGGCAGGCGATTTGTCGCGGATGCGGGCGCCAGGGATATCCGCTGGGCGGACTACGGCCCGGATTTCTACGCCGGCGTCTCGTGGAACGACGTCCCGAAAACCGATGGGCGACGGGTCTGGCTAGGGTGGATGAGCAACTGGTTGTACGGGCAGGACGTTCCAACATCGCCGTGGCGGAGCTCGATGACAGTGCCGCGGAAACTTAGCCTCCGACGAACGCCCAGCGGTCTGCGACTCGTGCAGAAGCCGGTGGTCGAGTTGAAGAAGCTGCGCATGGCGCCCCCGCTTCAGTTTGGCGGGGGTACGTTCGTTGCCGCTGCAGAGTGGCTCGCTGCACACAAGGATCTCCCGCCTCTGCTGGATGTCGAAATGAGTTTTACCGGCGTGACGAGGAAGGCTCTATTCAGCGTGCAGCTGCAAACCGCGCCGGGCGAACGTACATCGATCGTGATCGACCCCGCGCGAAACCGGCTTGTAGTGGATCGTGCCCACTCCGGACAGACCGGGTTCCACCGCGACTTTTCTGCTCCGCACGACGCGCCGTTACGCGTCGTCAACGGTAATGTCGTTCTTCGATTTCTGGTTGACGCGTCGTCAATCGAGGTCCTGGCGCAAGGGGGCGAAACGTCGGTAACGGAACTCATTTTCCCAGCGGTGGGACCGCGGAGCTTGAGTATCGCGTCCGACGGCGCGACTACGAATGTGAGAGCGATCACCATTAGCGCGCTAAAGCCGGCGAGGCAGCGTGATTGAATTCCGACGGGTTGATCGATGCGGCAGCCTTGCGCGACGCGACCGATGCGATCCGCGCCGATTGACTCGGCGACTTCCTACCGCGCTGCTGCCATCGTTGTCCAAACGCCCAGCGGGGAGAAGGCGGCTTGCAGCAGCCGTGCCGCTCTCTCGATGCGAGCGCCGTCGGTCGCGGTCAGATCCTCAATCGTGACGACAAACCCTGCGAGCACCGCGCAAGATAACAAAGCGGGCCTCTAACTTTGGCCTCGGATGGCCTAGCGCTCATTTCTACTCGGATAGCTCTAAAGGAAGGTCCTTCACGCGCCACGCGATAAGGGATTTGTCCGAATACGATCCGTCTTCCTCCTCGCACTTCTCGACAATCGTCAGCCGCGGTTGCGGAAAAGAAAACGGCAGCGCCTGGAAATCCAGCGCGCGCCAGTCTCCATCCGCCACATCGTAGTTGTCGCGCCGTCCCGGAAACGACGTCATCAGCACGTAGCGAATGTTCGAGCGCGCGACGTTCGCCAACACAGCTCGAATGTTCGCATAGGACAGGTGCACCAGACAGTCGCGGCAGAGAAGTACGTCGGCGTCCGGCAGAATGTCTCGAGTGAGATCGAGCTGCGCAAAGCGCCGAGATTCACTTGCGTGCAGCCGCTGGTTCTCCTCGACGATCGACGGAACTATGTCGCCGCCAATGTACTCGACGCCGCTCAGGTCAACGTGCTCCATCCACGTGAAGTCGCCACACGGGACGTCGAGCAGCACGCGCGCTTCGAGCTGGTGAAGCGCCACCGGCAGCTCGGCTCGCAGTACTCGCGTGGAGTCGAGCCCGGATCCGACTCCCGAGCGCGACTCAGGGTCCGACCACAGATTCGTCGAGTAAATGCGCTCGAAGCGCTCCCGAAGTCCGAGTTGCGCTAACTCCTCTGCCCGCTCGGCGAATCGCCGCTCTGCGACAGTTAGCTTGCGCTGTCGCTCATCCCCGGTCGGTTCCGATCTCCGCTTCACGACGTTGCCTCCTCGAGGCTGAACGGCCAACCGTTGATCCTCCACGACCAGACCAGGAACGCCAGGCAACCCAGACCCAGCACGCCCACTCCGAAGAGGATCACCGGCAACTGCGTGGTGGCGAAGACGAAAATCCAGCCGACCACCGCCACCAGCGCCGGGAGCGGATAGAGCCACATGCGATACGGGCGCGGCATGTTCGGTGCCTGCCGGCGCAGCAGCATCAGGCCGAAGACCTGTCCCATGAACTGCACCAGGATGCGGGTGACGATCAGCGCGTCAATGACGGTACCTAGCGAGAAGAAGCCCGCCACGATCGAGATAACTCCTAGAACGAGGAGCGAGACGTATGGAAAATCTTTCGTCGGATGCAGCCGAGCGAACACGCGGAAGAAGTAGCCGCTTTGCGCCGCGGCAAAGGGGATGCGCGAGTACCCCAGCAGCAGCGCGAATACCGACCCGAACGCGGTCCAGAGCACCAGCAGCGTGAAGATCGTCGCCACGCGCGAGCCGTAGATCTTCTGCATGAAGATCGACACGACGAAGCTCGACTCCGGGTGCGCGGCCGCCGGCACAAACTCGCGCCACGGTACAACCCCGATGATCGACAGGTTGATTCCAATGTAGATGACGGCCACGGCAGCGGTGCTGATCAGGATCGACCGTGGAATGACGCGCCCGGGGTCGCGCACCTCGTCGCCTATGTAGCAGACGTCGTAATAGCCCAGATAGTCGTAGATCCCGATGCGAGCGGCGGCGCCAAGGCCGAGGAAGAAGCCCAACGAGAAGTTGAACGCGCCGGGCGGAAAGTCGAAGGCGATGCGCGAATCGAAGTGCATTGCACCCGTGACGATCACCGCGAGCACCGTGACCAGCGTGCCGGCCCAGAGAGAAATCGTGATCTTTGCAAGCGAGTCGATGCGACGATACAGCAGCGCGATGTTGATCAGCCCAACGACCGTAACGAGTACGATCGTGCCGGTGCGCGTCAGTCCCTTCCAGATGTAGCCAGTGTAGGCGGCGAAGCCGATGTACCCCGATGCGATCTCCAACGGACCACTGAGAACGAACTGCCAAACGAACAGGAACGCCATCAGCCGCCCCAGTCGCGCACCCCCGAACGCCTCGCGCAGATAGTGGAACGATCCGCCCGAACCCGGCATCGCCGCGCCCAACTCGCTCCACACCATCCCGTCGCAGATCACGATGACGAGAGCTACGATCCACCCCAGCATGGCCTGCGGACCACCCATCGCCGACATGAGCAGCGGGATCGTGATGAACGGTCCTACGCCGATCATGTTGGTCATGTTCAGCGCCGTCGCCGGCAGGAGGCCGAAGCGACGCGGGAGCTGAAGTTGCTCGACCGGAGTCTGAATGTCGTTCGGCGGAGTGGTCATCGCGCTCATCAGGCGGGCGGTGCCGGAATGTCGATCTGGCTAAGCCGCAAAAGCGGCAATCACTCGGCGGCTTGGAGGCCTGGTCACGTAAGAGACTGCTACAAGGACCAGGAGTACCAGCGGCATGATCCACACTTTCACGCCTTCTCCCGACGAGTAGGCGGAGATGAACGCCATCACCAATGCGAAGGTTACACCCGCGTACGCCCATTCCTTCAGCAAAGCAAAGCCTGGCAACAGCAGAACGATCGCTGCTACGGGTTTCGCAATTCCAAGAACTATTCGAAGGTGCTGTGGATAGCCGGCTTTGGCGAATCCGGAGACCACCTGTTCACTGCCGCTAAGATAGGTCACAGACATTAGCAGCGCCGCGGCTGCAATCGCAGTGCTGCCCCAGTAAGCAATCTTTCGAACCATGGATCCTCCTCAGGGTTGTTGCGCGAGTTTCTGCAGCTCTTTCCACGTGACGAGGATCACGTGGTTGTCCCGCAACGCCTTCTTGAACTCGGCGCTGCTCACGACATCATAATCGCGTTGGCGCCACGCGGAGCCGTAGTCTTCATGGTTAACCGTCACGGCTTGCAGCTCGCTGTCGTCGTGCCCGAGGTGGACGATTATTTCCGTAAGACCCGGCTTGAGGTTGGCGATCGCCTTCAGGTAGAACTCCTTCCACTGATCACGCGGAACTTCCCGGTCGGCGATGATCACCGCATCGAGCAAGACGTCCTGGGTCGTGAGCCCCGCCTGGGGCGCGGCGAGCGCGCTGCCTTTGAGAGCGAGAAATGGGAGATGGTAGTCGTGGGCCACCTTGACGTACGTCGCAATCAGCTCGGGCGTGGTAAAAAGAGAGCCCATGTGGCTATCGAGATGTGTCGGACGAATCCCGAGCGCCAAGGCGCGGTTGATTTGCGCGCGGATCTCACGCTCGACCTCGGGTGGCTTCGCATTCGCCGCGACCAGTTTCTCATCGTTAGGAAAGGTACCGGCCGAATCGAGCAAGCTCGGAACCTTGTCAGCCGACTCGACGCTGCCCCATCGATACGTCTCCCACTCGCTGGTAAGTGTGAGGTGCAGGCCGAGGTCTGCATTCGGGTGCGCCTTGGCGTATGCGGCGACCTCGGTGATCCACGGGGTCGGCACCATGACGCTCGCCGACGTTACAGCGCCTTTGTCGAGCGCGTCGAAGCTTGCCGCATCGACAGAGTGGGCGGCGGCAAGATCGTCCGCGTGGATAATGAGGAGTTTCGAGTCGGCGGGATGGCCGAGGCGCTCGGCTATTGTTTTACCCTGTGCCGGAAGCGTTGATGCAACCAGAAGCGATGCCACCGATAATCGAATCAGTGAGTGCATAGGATGCTCGCGAAATCGTGGAAAGAGTGCGGATTGCGTGATGCAACGCTATATCCAGCGGTGTGAGATGCACCAGGGTATCTGCGTGGAAACCGGGAAAGTAAATTGAGACCATGGCCAAGCGAAAAATCCTCGACAATCGCGAGCGCACCTTGAACAGAACGCCCGAGCCCGCATGAGACCCGTCTCTGTCGCCGCGGCCGTCGTTCTTCTTACTCTGCCCTTGCTGGTAGCGTCTGCGCAGGAGCACGCACATCCCCAGGGCGCACCTGAAGAGTTCGGCACCGTCCATTTCGCGACATC
>DASYVU010000056.1:0-1545 GCA_035936715.1 Gemmatimonadaceae bacterium | reverse complement strand
GTAGCGCGTACCGTTGCTGACTTCTACGCCGACTACATGTCGGTCCTGCGCTCGCTTGGCATCGAGGTCCGGGTCAGACCTGTCCCGTCCGAGATGTCCGACACGATGCCGTTTCCAGACGACCGAGTGCATGCATCATACGATGGTGACGCTGTCCAGCGCTGCTGGCGGATCGTGGTGCACGCCGATCGCGCGCTCAAGGAGTTCCGCGGAAGTTTCCTGGGCAAATCGAGCCCGTCCCATTTCTGGTGGGGCGGATTCGACCTCTCTTGCACGCGCTTCTCGGGGCGCCGAGCCCCTCCGCATCCGGGCGGGATTCCCAACCTCGCGGACTACGTGACGCGCGAGGCCTACTCGCACGAATGCATCAGCGCCGGTTGGTTGCCGGGAACTGTTGGATCGCCGGTGGCCGAGCCCGCTTTCTACGCGTACGCGTACCCGGAGCCGGCCGGCTGCGACGTGGCGCCAATCAAGCCCGCGACCGCCTACTACCACCCGCTGATGCACGAATGGATTCTGCCGTACGAGAGCGTCCGCACCTCTCGGACGCCCGAGCGCGATCTGAAGGAATTCCTCCAGAGCACCTACGAAGCGGCGGCTGATCTGGGGAAATGGGATAGGGCCGCGCTGGAACAGGAACCGCTCCGCTGAGCTCGCTGCAGGACGCGGGCACGTCGCGTGCACTCGCTGGGCGGTAACTCCCCGACGAGAATGCAATGGAAATCAAGTTCCGGCACGACGTAGACAACGTCCTCAAGGAAGCGAAGAAGCAGAACAAGCCCGTCCTCCTCGATTTCAGCGCCGCCCCTATGTGAGGTGGCTGTGCTCGGCTGGATGCCGAGGTGTGGCCGGAAGAGCGCGTCGTGCGCTTCGTGAACGAGAACTTTCTTCCCGCGCGCGTGCACGTCAAAGACGATGCGGATGCTTTCCAGCGTTACGGCGAGAAGTACAACGCGCACTGGACGCCGACGGTGCTCCAGCTCGACTCAAATGGGGAGGAGCGGTGGCGGACAGAAGGATTTCTGCCACTCGATGATTTCCTGGGGCAGCTGATGCTCGGCCGCGCGCACATGGACTTCAAGCAGGGAAAGTGGGCGGAAGCGGAGAAGAGATTCCGCGAGATCGTGGACAAACTGCCCAACACCGATGCCGCGGCCGAGGCGCTCTACTGGGCTGGAACGTCGAAATACAAAGCGACCCACGATCCGGTGGCGCTCAAGGAAACCGCGAAGGCCTTCTCCACGCGGTACAAGGATTCGAGCTGGGCCAAGAAGGCGTCGATCTGGGCGTAGGCGATTGAACTGCACCTGAGCCGGTCCGGAACCATTTCCGGAAACCGGTGGGCGCCGGCATCCGCGTCGGCGCGATCGGTGTCGGGGCTGGCGCGCAAACGGGCGGCGAGTATTCTCCCGCATGGCCGCCAATACTTCCTCCTCCAGCTACCTCCGCCGACTCGGCGTATTCGACACGACGATGGTCGTGATCGGCGGGATCATCGGCGCGGGGATCTTCCTCAATCCAGCCATCGTCGCGCAGCGAGTCCAT
>DASYVU010000055.1:0-4094 GCA_035936715.1 Gemmatimonadaceae bacterium | reverse complement strand
ATTCTGCTGGTACGGAGCGAGCTTCTCCCACATGAGTGGCGCGACCACGCCGGTGGCGACGTTGAGCACCATCAGAACGATTCCTTCGATCAGGTACGGACGGTACCACAGTACCAGCGCCAGCAGAATGAAGAACCACGCGCCCCACAACCCCACGCTGAATGACAGGATAAGGCTGATCGCCGGACTCGCGATCAAGAGGAGGAGCGGCCATTCCACTCCGGACCAATACAGCATTGCGAAGAAAATCCCGATGAACACAATGCCCGTGCCGAGGTCGGGCTGCAGCATGATGATCGCCCACGGAATCCCGACGATCAGCGCGGGCTTCCATAAATCGAGGAGCGAGCGCGCCGACTCCCTGCGTTCGGAGAGAACTTTCGCGAGCATCAGGACTACGGTGACCTTCGCGATCTCCGAAGGCTGGCCGATGCGATGGCTTCCGATCGCGAGCCAGCTCTTTGTGCTCGCGGCGGTGCCCGCGCCTTTGCCCACGACGAGAGTGAGCGCCAATAGAAAAACCGAGAACAGGTACAGCGGGACCGTCATCCACTCGATGAAGCGCACCGACGAGTGCGTTACCGCGTAGGCGAAACCCAACCCGATGAGCAGCCACAGGATTTGCGACTTGTAGGCGTGGGCCACGGCCGTCGGCGTATCGGTTTGGCCTGCAGAGTAAACCATGGCGACACCGAACAGTGACAGCAGTCCGGCGGCCGCGAGCAACTTCACATCGGAAACGATGGGTCTGCTCATCAGCCCTCGTCCATGACGGCCTTGATCGGTCCGACCTTCAGGTAGTGTCCCATGATCGCGGACGCGATGTGCGCCGCGCGCGATCCGTGAAGACCGAACTCGAGCAGCACCGCGACGACGATCTTGGGGTGATCAGCAGGAGCGAAGCCGACGAACCAGCCGTGATCGGCGCCGCCGCTATTCTGCGCGGTTCCGGTCTTACCGGCGAGCGTCAGACCCTGAATCGCCGAAGCTCCTGCAGTGCCTCCGGCTTCGAGCACCGCCTTGAGGCCTTCCAGCAGGATGGAGTCCTGTTCCTGGCTCAGATTGTAGATCTGTTTCCGCTGGGGTACGAGATGCGCGATCTCGGGCCGTGATTCCTGACCCTGGGTGGCGAGCGCGGAATAAAACTTCGCCATGTTTACCACCGTCTGAGAATTCGCGCCCTGACCGATCGCGAGGTTCAGCGTTTCGGCGTTGCTCCAGTTCTTCCCGTATTTGTCGTTGTAGTACTTCACCGCGTAGGGCCAGTACGGCTGATTCTCTTCCGGCAGATCAATCCCCGACTTGTCGCGCATGGTGAGCGAGATTCCCCCCGCGATCATTCTGGAGAGTCCAACTTTCAGGCCAAGCTGATAGAAGTACACGTCGCACGAATGCTTGATTGCTTGTTCGAGGTCGAGCGAGCCGTGACCCTTCTTTTCCCAGCAGCGAAAGTACCGTGTGCCGTACTGAAGGCCTCCGCTGCAAGACACCGGCATGTGCTCCTTGAGCCCGACGAGTCCGTCCTTCAGCGCGATCACCGACGTGGCAAGCTTGAACGTCGAGCCCGGCGGGTAGCGTCCCTGAATCGCTTTGTTGACGAGGGGCCGCCGTTTGTCTTCCAGCAGCTGCTTGTAATAGTCGGCCGGAATTCCGCCCGTGAATTTGTTCGGATCCCAGCTCGGCGCGCTGTAGAGCGCCAACACTTCGCCAGTGGTCGGGTCGATCGCGACCGCGCCGCCCTGCAGAGAGTCGGCGAAGATTCCGACGGTGAACTTCTGGAGATCCAGATCGATGTTTGTGTACAGCGGCGGAGCACCCAAGGGATTCAGGTCTGGTCGCGGCCCTTCTCCGCGAACTGGACGTCCACGGGCATCAACTTCGTCGAAGCGAACGCCTTCCTTTCCGTGAAGAATCGACTCGTACTGTTTCTCGAGTCCCGCTTTGCCGATTTCCTGTCCCGGCTTGTAGCTCGCGTACTTCGGATCGTTGAGGTCCGATTCCGTGATTTCACCGGTGTACCCGACAAACGACGCCACCATCGGCCCGTCCGGGTAATACCGCTTCGGGACGGACTGGATGATGAGCCGCGGGAAATCGAGACGGTGCTCCTCGAGCACCGACACGATGTCGATCGGGGCATCGGGAAGTATCACCGTCGGCCTCGTTGGCGCACGACGATATCGACGTATTGCCGCGTTGATCTGGTACTGCTCGAGCTGGAGTGTCGGGGCAAGCTGCGAAAGGGCAGCGCGCAAGCTGTCGACATTCGGCGCGGTGATCGAGACTGAATACGCCGGAAGATTTTCGGCGATCACCTCTCCGTGACGATCGTAGATGATTCCTCGCGGCGCCGGCAGAGGTATGGGACGCAGCCGATTCTCTTCGGACTGCATCACGTACTGATGGTTCTGAATGACTTGCGTCTTGAAGAACGCGCCAATCAGGAAAAGAAATCCGAGAACGAGCGCCAGCGAGCTCATACGCGCTCGTCGGGCGACGTCATTCGGATGAAAGCTCATGCGGGACTTGGCTCCAGTAGTGGGCGCATTATGAAGAGTAACAGAACGCCCACCGCCGCGGTCACGGCTGCGGAGAGCGGAGACCATAAGAGCAACTGCTGAACCAGCTCGAAGCCGTGCACGCGCTGCTCACCAACGAAGTAGAGGATGTCGAACACCCACTTCCCGAGGAAAAAGAAGAAGGCGTTGAGGACCAGATTGTCCGCGAAGAACACGGCTTTCAGGTAGGAAGCACCAAAGCCGACGACCGTCATCGCGATTGCCCCGGCGCCGAGAGCGTCGGGCGCGAGAGAATCGGAAATGAGGCCCAGTACGAAGCCGATCACCGCCGCACTCGCCGGTCTGACTCTCACAGAGACGAGAAGCAGCGCCAGCACCAGGAAATCCATCGGCGCGCGCCATCCGAGGAGCGGACGGAGCGTGTAGTGGAGAACGACGAAGATGAGGAAGCTGATTAACGCGCGAATCGCTCCGCCCAGGTTCATCGCATAGCTCCCGGTCGGGGCGGAAGATCGGGCGGAGGCACAGTGTCGCGCTTGGTCGTATCGGGCCGAGTTGAGTCGCGCCGAGTGCTGGTATCTACCGGCGCCCGGTGAATAGGCGTCGGGCGCGGTGCCACAGCGCGCGCGCTGTCAGTCGCGCCGACCGCCGGTGCGCCGTTTGCGCGCGCGATGCTGTCAAGCACCGCTCTGCGCGCCGCGGCCTCGGCGAGGGCAGCGCTCCTCGCCGCGGAATCACCGGACACCACAATTCGCTGGGCGGCCGCGTCGACTTGGGCGAGGTTTTGCCAGACACCGTCCACACCTTTTGCCACGCGCTCGCGGCGAAGGATCATCACCGAGTAGACGTCGGAAGGATTGACCGCTGGACGCAGCAGATACGTCCGGGCCCAGCCTTCCGAAGTTTTGATTTCCTGTAGGACAGTTCCGACGGGAATGCTGCGTGGCCACACGCCTCCCCATCCCGAGCTGACGATGACCGAGCCGGGCTTGAGCGTCGCTCTGAACGGAACCCCGCGTAGCTCGAGCAAATAGCCGCCGGTTGCTCCCGTGAGGTGCGCCTGGGCGATGCCGAAGGCGCTTCCATCCGGCGACATGGCGCTCACCCGGAAATCCGGGTGCGTCCATAGCATGGCGTGACTCATCGTCGGGTCGACCTGGTCCACCACGCCCACCAGTCCTTCCGGGGCTACGACGGGACTGAGACGGCTGACGCCCGCGCGCGCGCCCGCGCTCAGAATCACGGTGGTCTCATCGCGAACTCCCCGGCCGTTCAGCGCCTCGGCGGGGATGAATCCCCAGCGGAGGCGGGATCCCAAGCCGATGATCTTTCTGAGACGGTCGTTCTCGCTCTCGAGGGACCCCGCCTTCATGCTGCCCAATGACAGGCTGTCGAGGTACGCCTGCTTTGCGTCGGCTGAAAGGAGCGACTGCCGGCCCTTTTCGGCGCGTTCCTGAAGAAGAACCAGAGGCGCGAGGAATGAGCGCCTCATTCCTGTGGCCATTGGGTCGCGCATCGTATTCGGAAGGGCGCGGGCCGCGAGCGCCAGGACGATGCAGGTAGCAAGAACTATTA
>DASYVU010000054.1:0-17571 GCA_035936715.1 Gemmatimonadaceae bacterium | reverse complement strand
GCGGTTTCGGATCGCGGCCGCGCGCGATTTCCGCATGTTCTTTTTCGCTGAAGCAATATTGGGCACTAACTGATCTCCGGATTGTTTGGCTGCGATTCGTAGCTGCGAAATGTCGCTGTCATGCGGCCGTATGTCAAGTTGCCGCACCACGTTACGTGCCCATCTTCGCCGCGAGTTTGAGATATTTCTCCGCGCGGTCGAGGCGAGAGTATCCTCTTCGGCGACGACGGGTGCCAAAGGAAACCGCGGGCGAAGTGAGATTCCCATCGCGTTGGCGGCGGAGTTCCGCCCACTCCGACGGACCGCGCGAAAAGTTTTCGACTGAAAAGCCTGCCGCTCGCGAGCGGAAATGCTAACTTCCACGCGCGGATTCTATAAACTCCAACCCGAAAGAGATTGGACAAGTTTCAGAACTTTATTCTCATCGCGCCGGTACTCTTGTTCTCAATGGTCGCGCACGAGTGCGCCCACGGGTATGCCGCCCTCAAGCAGGGGGACACAACCGCCTACTCCCTCGGACGGCTCACCTGGAATCCGATTCCGCACATCGATCCGTTCATGACGATTCTGCTTCCGCTGCTCACGTACTTCACCACCGGCATCGCGTTCGGCGGCGCAAAGCCGGTCCCGGTCGTTCCACGCAACTATCGGAACTTCAAGCGCGGCGACATCATCGTTTCGCTCGCCGGCGTGGCTACAAACTTTCTGATCGCGATCCTTTGCGTACCGCTCATCGTCGCCTTTGGAGCACTCGGTCGCGTGTTACCGGCTCTCACCGAGACCTTCGCGCTTCTTCAAACGATGCTCTTGTACGGCGTGCTGATAAATCTCGCCCTGGCTGCGTTCAACCTGATCCCGATTCCACCGCTTGATGGCTCCCATGTATTCAAGTACATCCTGCCACCAGCGTGGGCGCTCAACTATCAGAGGCTGGGCGCACAGGGCTTGCTGATACTATTTCTCCTCATCAGCTTCGGCGGTCCTGTCCTGAATCTCTGGTTCAAGCCGGTATTGTTCCTCGACCGTCTCGCGACGCGCGCGGTCTTTCCCTACATCCTTCCCAGCCAATGGACGATGTAGCCCTCGCGGCGGCCCCTTCCAGGGAGACGAATTCTGCTCCTTCGGAAGTATTTCTCGTGGAGCTGGCCGAGTTTTCCGGTCCGCTCGATCTCCTGCTCTCGCTCATTCGCGACGAGCAGATAGACATCTACGACATTCCGATCGCCCGAATCGCGGAGCAGTTTCTCGCGCGCATCTCGACGCTCAAACTCGACGAAGCCGCGGACTACCTCGAGATGGCTGCCCGACTCGTTCGCATCAAGGCGCAAATGCTTCTGCCCCGACGCGAAGGCGAGGACGTATGGGACGATCCGCGCGCAGAGCTGGTGAGACGCCTCCTCGAGTATCAACAAGTGCGTGAAGTCGTTGATGTGCTCGAGCGGCGGAGTGAGGACCGCCGGGGGAGGTTCGCCCGCGCCTACACGCAGCAAGCGGTGCAGCTGCCAGTCGCGGGACCGCTGAAGATTTCGTTGCCTGAGCTGCTGAGCGCGGTCGATCGAGTTCTGCGCCTGGCGCGAAAGCCACACGTGCACGACGTCATCTCGCGTGCGCTGGACGTAGACGGTGCTATCGGGATAGTACGCGCGCTCCTCGCCATCCGGGCGCACGCGTATTGGAAAGACGTTGTGCCCAAGAAAGCCGAGCCGTGGGAAGTCTTATCGCTGCTTCTGGCACTGCTGGAGCTCGCC
The DNA here is from genome assembly GCA_035936715.1 of Gemmatimonadaceae bacterium. Classification (GTDB taxonomy): domain Bacteria; phylum Gemmatimonadota; class Gemmatimonadetes; order Gemmatimonadales; family Gemmatimonadaceae; genus UBA4720. Next base: position 15,823 of record DASYVU010000054.1, on the reverse strand, counting down.
AAGCTCGGAGAGCTTCGACTCCTTCAGCCGCGGCCATTTGCCGCCTTCGAGATAAATCGTGACTCCTCTAGCGAAGCTGCTTGAGGCGGCGCTCTTCGCGAGCGCTATTCCGGTGCCGGTCGACGCGCTGCGCCTGATGGCGGCCAACGCGCACGATGGTGAGTCCACGCTCGAGTCGGCCCTCGCCGAACTGCGGGATCATTACGACAGCGAGGGTCACGGGGTCGAACTGATCGAGGTTGCCGGCGGATGGCAGATTCTGACCCGGCCCGAGTACACCGAGGCCATCGAGCGGGCGCAGCTTGCCGCCCGGCCACAGCGGTTGTCGGCGGCGGCGCTCGAGACTCTTGCGATCATCGCCTATCGCCAGCCGATCGGGAGAGGCGAGATCGAGGAGATCCGCGGCGTCGGCGCTGGTGCGATCCTCAAGTCGCTCAACGAGCGAGGGCTGATCGACATCACGGGCCGAGGTGAAGGACTGGGACGACCGCTCCTTTATGGCACGACGCCGTCCTTCCTCGAGCAGTTCGCGCTGAGGCATCTCGAAGAGCTTCCCCGCGCCGACGAGCTCGCGATTGCGCTCCGTGCTCCTCGGCAGGCGACTCCTACATCAGTCGCGACGACCAAAGACAACGGCGAGGCCCCGCCACGGGCTGATTGATGCCCGACAAGTCGATGCGAATTCAGCGCGCACTCGCGCGCGCGGGAGTCGCGTCACGTCGCGGCGCCGAGGAGATGGTCGCAGCGGGCCGGGTCCAGATCAACGGCGCCGTCGCAACGACCGGCCAGAGCGTCGATCCTGCCCGTGACACGATAACGCTGGATGGAAAACGAATCGGCGCGCCCGCTCCATCGCGCTGGATCGTTCTCAACAAGCCTAGCGGCGTCATCACCACACGCATTGATCCGGAGGGCCGGCGAACGGTCTTTGAGCTAGTCGACGACCTGCCCGGTCTCACCTACGTGGGGCGCCTCGATTACATGACCGAAGGTGTCCTCCTCCTCACCACCGACGGCGATGCGGCGCACAAATTGACACATCCGAGCAGCGAAATCGAGCGAACGTACCTAGCCAGTGTGCGCGGCGACGGCGGAAGCGCGGCACGAGCGGCGGCGAAAGGGGTACAGCTCGAGGATGGCTTCGTCGTCCCGCGCGATGTATCGGCACGACAAGTCGGACGCGGTCTGTGGGAGGTCGAGCTCACGATTGCGGAGGGCAAGACGAGGGAAGTCAGAAGATTGTGCGAAGCGCTCGGGCTCAGGGTCGAGCGTCTCGTGCGCACCAAGTTCGGACCGGTAAAGCTTGGCTCACTGGAGTCTGGAAAAACGCGAGCGCTGACCGCGCGGGAAAATGAGATCATCTCCGCCCTCACTAGGAGCGGCGACGGAAGCAAGACCATCAAGAGAGGAGCAATACGTGACACCAAGCGCCGTTACAGCCGCTGACGCATCGATAGTCCAGGAGGTCGTGCGACAGGTTGGCCGCCGCATCGTGGGGCAGGACTACATGGTCGAACGACTCCTCATAAGTCTGCTCACCGGCGGCCACGTACTCCTCGAGGGTGTTCCGGGACTCGCGAAGACGCTCACCGTGAGGACTCTCGCTGAAACTATCAACACCACTTTCAGCAGAATTCAGTTTACCCCGGACCTTCTGCCGGCGGATGTCGTCGGAACCCAGATCTACGATCAGTCCAATGGAAAATTCTCGGTGAAGAAAGGTCCAATCTTCGCCAACATCATCCTGGCTGACGAAATCAATCGCGCTCCGGCCAAGGTCCAGGCCGCGCTCCTCGAAGCGATGCAGGAGAAGCAGGTCACCATCGGCGGGACGACCCACACACTGGAGGAGCCGTTCCTCGTTCTGGCGACTCAGAACCCGATCGAACAGGAAGGAACGTACCCTCTTCCGGAAGCGCAGGTCGACCGATTCATGCTGAAGCTGCACGTCGGTTACCCATCGCGCGATGAGGAGAAGGAGATTCTGCGGAGGATGGCCGGTGGCGAACCGATACCGGTGGATCGCGTTGCCACTCCGGCGCAGATTCTCGCGACGCGACGCCATATCGCCGAGCTGTACATGGACGACCGCATCGTCGATTACATAGTCGAGATCGTTCACGCCACCCGGAATCCCGAGCAGGCGGGACTGCCGGATCTTCAGCCGCTGATCGAGTACGGCGCCAGCCCGCGCGCGACTCTTTCTCTCGCGCAAGCTTCCCGCGCGCACGCGTTCCTTCGCGGGCGTGCGTTCGTAACGCCGGACGATGTCAAGGCGATTGCCCCCGACGTACTCCGCCACAGAGTTCTCCGGACCTACGAGGCTGAAGCGGAGGAGGTGACGAGCGACGAGATTGTCAGCCGCGTCCTCGACGCGATCCCCGCTCCGTGATCGGAAAGTTTCGTCTCCTCAGAAAGAAGGCCGCGCCGCCTCGCACTCCCGAGAAACCGATGGGCGTGCCGCCGGAGATTCTGCGCCAGGTAAAACTCATCGAGTTGCGGACGCGCGGCCTCGTCAACTCCGTCTTCACCGGCGAGTACCGCTCCGTTTTCAAAGGCCAGGGGATGGAGTTCTCCGAAGTGCGCGAGTACCAGCCCGGCGACGAGGTTCGGTCGATCGACTGGAACGTCACCGCGCGCATGCGCCGTCCCTTCGTCAAGCGCTACATCGAAGAGCGCGAACTGACTGTCATGCTCGTCGTGGATCTCTCCGGCTCCGAAAGATTCGGAACCGTAAAACGATTCAAGAGTGAGCTGGCTAGCGAGCTCGCCGCCGTCCTGGCAATGTCCGCCATCAGGAACAACGATCGAGTTGGTGTTCTCCTGTTCACCGATCGGGTGGAGCACGTCATTCCGCCGAGGAAGGGAAGGCGGCACGTGCTGCGGATCATCCGGGATCTGCTGGCGTTCGAGCCGGTTGGTCGTGGAACGGACATGGTGACCGCGATCGATTACGTCGCGCGGATGCTGAACGAGCATGCGATCGTCTTCATTGTCTCGGATTTTCTCGAGGCGGACATCGATCATCCGCTCAAGCTGCTGGCACAGCGTCACGATGTCGTCGCCGTAACAGTTGAGGATCCGAGCGAGCGCCTCCTGCCCGACATCGGGATCGCTCGGCTCATCGACCCGGAAACCGGGGAGACGTTCGAGGTGGACACCAGCCACCCGCAGGTGCGCGATTCCTATTCGCGGCGAGTGTCCGCGGAAAGGGAAGCACGGAAACATCTCCTGCGCCGCCTGGCGATAGACGAAGTCGCGGTGCGCACCGAGGGCGGCGTCGTGGAGCCATTGCTGAGATTCTTTCGCGCCCGCGAAACGAGGGCCCGCCGCCGGTGATCAGGATCGGTATCGGCCTCCTGCTGCTTCAGGCGGTTCTCCCTCAATCGGGACGGACGCAGCAGAGTGTTGGAGCTCCGCTCCCTGTGCAAATGGGGTACAGGGTCAACCCAGACACCGTGATCATCGGGCAGCAATTCAATCTCTTCGTGAAGATTGCAGCTCCGATGGGCGTTCGCTTCGAGTTTCCGGCTGGACCCGACACCGCCACGCAGAATGGCGTTCGTCCGATCGAGCTTCGTGGCGAGAAGATCGTGTCGATGCTGGGCGACACGGCAGTCGCTCTCTACCACCTGGTTGCGTGGGATGTCGGGGTCCAGCCGCTCCGGATTCCGGATGTGCGAGCCAGCCTCGGTGGAGAGGAGCGGCGCCTGCCCCTCGGCGCCGCTTCGGTGTTCGTAAGGTCCGTGCTGCCGGCAGATACTTCGCTGAGAGTCCCCAAGCCGCCGCGCCCGCTGATTGTTCTACCTGTATTCAACTGGTGGCCGTGGCTTGCGCTCGCTGCCGCGATCATTGCGGGTGCTCTTCTCTGGTGGGCATGGCGACGCTACCGAAATCGACCGAAGGCACCCGTCGATCCTTACGTGCGCGCCCAACGCGAGTTCGAGCGAATCGAGCGGATGGGACTGCTAGAGGCAGATCGTGGGAGTGAGTATCTCGCGCTGATCGTGGATGTTGCGCGCGAGTACCTTGCCGCGCGCGTACCTGGAGTACGTCGCTCCGACACAACATCCGAGCTTTTGCGGGAGATGCAGCCGCACGACGGGGTCGAAGCGGAACTGCCGCACCTGCTCGATCGGGCGGATCTCGTCAAGTTTGCGCGCGCGGACATAACCCGCGACGGGGCACGCGAGGCTGGGCTCGCGATCCGCACGATCGTCGATCACGTCGAGGCAAGGCTCAACCCGGAGTCTGAGCCCGCGAAAAAAGCCGCGACGCAGGAGCGCGCCGCGTGAACGTCTTCGGGTTGTTCGAGTTCTACACTCCGGAAGCGCTGTGGCTGCTGCTGCTGCTTCCCGTCTGGTGGATCTGGCGAAGGCGTCGCCGGAAGGACGCGATCGTCTTCTCACGCACCTCGGTACTCGCGACCGGGCCCGCGACCGGCAGCTGGATTCCCAAAATCATCTTCCTGTTGCGGAATCTCGCGTTGGCTCTTCTCGTCATCGCTCTGGCTCGACCGCGCTCAGGAGCGCACATAGAGAAACAGACCAGCGAAGGCATCAACATCGTGCTGGCCATAGATCTTTCCAGTTCAATGCTCGCGCTCGACTTTCGTCCCGCCAATCGGATCGAGGTCGCGAAACAGAAGGTGAAGCAGTTCATCTCGCGTCGCACCTCCGACCGGATCGGGATCGTTGCCTTCGCGGGGGAGGCGCTCACGCAGGTTCCACTCACCACCGACTATCCCGTTGTGATGCAGGCGGTGACGAACCTCCAGGCGGGGCAGCTCGAAGATGGAACCGCGATTGGAACCGCAATCGCGACGGCTGCCAACCGGCTGAGAGATGCACCCGGAAGATCGCGCGTCATGATCATCCTGACCGACGGCGTGAACAATCGCGGCGCGGTCGATCCGCTGACCGCGGCCAAGGCGGCTGCCGCTTACGGAATCAAGATCTACGGTATCGGGGTCGGCAGCGTCGGCATGGCGCCCGTTCCGGTCGGGCGGAATGCCGCGGGCGGTCTGAACTACGAATACCAGCCTGTTCAAATCGATGAAGCGCTGCTCAGTAACATCGCGCGCATGACAGGCGGTAAATATTTCCGCGCACGCGATGCCGCGGCCGTCCAGAACATCTACGCCTTCATCGATCAGATGGAGAGGGCGCCGGTGCACTCGACCACGACCGTGAGATATCGAGAGCTCTTCCGCTGGCCGCTGATCCTGGGACTCCTCGCGCTATTCGCCGAGCTGGCGCTCGTCGCGTGGAAGGCGCCGCTGCCATGACGACATTAATGCGCTTCGTGCAATGGCCGTGGGCGTTGCCGTTGGCGGTGATCCTGGCGGCAGTAACAGCGTGGCTGGTGCGTTGGGGGGTGCGTGCGCGTACCCAGAGACTTTCCAGACTCGGCACTCCTTCCATGATCGCGCGACTCGCGCCCTCGGTGACTCCGCAACGCGCGTGGACTCGCGTTTTGCGCGCGGCTCTCGCGACGCTTTTACTTGGGCTTGCTTTCGCCGGCCCGCGCTGGGGAGTCGAGCAGACCGTCGTGAAGCAACAGGGCATAGACGTCGTGCTCGCACTCGACGCCTCATTGTCGATGCTGGCCACCGATGAGAGGCCCAGCCGCCTTCAGGCGATGAAGCAGGAGATCAACCGCCTTCGCGACCTTTCTCCAGGAGACCGCTTCGGTCTGCTGGCGTTCGCTGGAAGGAGCTACATACTCACCCCGCTCACCGTCGACAACAGTGCACTCGACCTGTTTCTGCAGAACCTCGATCCGTCGATTGTCGGCCAGGGTGGGAGCTCGCTCGCCAGCGCGCTGAGACAGGGGACGAATCTACTGGCCCTGAACAAGACTCCTGGCGACCGTGCGATCGTTCTAATGAGTGACGGCGAGGGATTCGACAACCCGGACGAAGTACTCGGCGAAGCGCGACGGGCGCGCGACATGGGCCTCAGCGTGATCACTGTCGGCTACGGTACGACTCAAGGCTCGACGATTCCCGTCGTCGAGAATCGGGTCGTGACCCAGAAGCGGGACGAGAACGGCAACGTTGTCGTGACGCACTACGATCCTCAGCTGCTCAAGCAGATCGCCGACGAGGCGAAAGGCGTGTTCATCGAGGCGGGGACTCCGGACAAGGCCGGCAAAGTCCGACTCGCGCTCAACAACCTACGGGCGCACCCGCGCTCCGTCGTCTCCGGCGAGAATCTCGGTGTGCAGTATCAATGGTTCGTACTGGCGGCGCTTCTTCTTCTCGCGGCGGACACTTTCTCTCAGACTCGTCGTCGTCGCAGGAGGGCAGTGGCCGCGGCCGCGACGACGGCGACGATGCTGCTACTGACGGCGTCCTGCAGACGAGCACCGGAGCGCGACAAGGCCGCCATCGCCCTCTATAACACGGGGACTACACTCCTCAAGCGGGACTCTCTGAAGTTGGCAGTCCCGCCGCTGACAAAAGCCGCGGATTCAAAGGACGCCGAAGTCAGACACCACGCCAGATTCAATCTGGGTCTGGACTACCTCGTGCAAGGCCGGCGCGCCAAGGATTCGGCCGACGCGCCGCTCGACAGCGCCCTGTTTCGGTACAAGCAGATACTCGCGGTAGCGGTCGCTGATTCGGATGCGCGATGGAACTACGAGCTTGCCCTTCGTCAGAAAAAAGGTGGTGGTGGAGGAGGAGGCGGTGGAGGAGGAGGCGGCGGAGGGAAGAGCGCCAACCCCAGTCCTTCGCCGGCGCAGAGCCAGAATCAGGCTCCGGCTCCGAAGCCGGTACCAGGAATGACGCCACAACAGGCTGAGGCAGTCCTCAACGCCGCGGAGGACCAGGAGACCGACGTTCAGGGGAAGCGGCAGAAAAAGAACGTCCCTACGCCACCGAGAGGAAAGGATTGGTAGCTTCGGTATCAGCATGTCTCTGATTTCAATTCTCCCAAGCGCTGTCGCCGACCAGATCGCGGCTGGCGAAGTCGTCGAGCGGCCCTCTTCTGTGGTGAAAGAGCTGGTCGAAAACTCGATCGACGCGGGTGCGTCGTCCATCGACATAACGCTGGAGGATGGTGGGCGCAAACTGGTTCGAGTGAGCGATGATGGTTCGGGGATTTCAGCGGATGAGGTTCCACTCGCGCTCGCCCGCCACGGCACGTCCAAGATCAAAAAAGCGTCGGACCTTGTAGGTGTATCGACGTTCGGATTTCGGGGGGAGGCACTTCCCGCAATCGCTTCCGTCGCGCAGTTCGAGATTCAGACGGCGGCCGCGGACGGCGAAGGCACGTCGACGAAGGTCATGGGAGGTCAGATCGGTCGAGCGGAGCGCATAGCGCGGCGACGCGGGACAACCGTCTCAGTCGCGCAGCTTTTCTACAACGTGCCCGCACGTCTTAAGTTCCTCCGGAGCGCGCGATCCGAATGGAGGAGTGCCGTCGAGTCTCTCACCGCGCTCGCGCTCACTCAGCCAACCGTTCGGATTAATGTTTTCCACGACGGCAAGAGCGCTCTCACGCTCCCGCCTGTCACCAGCGTACGCTCCCGATTAGGCGCCATCTGGGGCGGACGATACGCGGAAGACCTGCTCGACGTCGATGACGTCGCCGGTCCCATTCATACGAGCGGGCTCGTTCAGAGACCTGCCGACGTCGGAACCTCGACCCGTCGCGCCTTTCTCTCGATAAACGGCCGCGCCGTCCGCGACGCGGGGATCGGCCGCGCGGTTGAAGCAGCTTACCGATCGACGATCATCGCGGGAGTAAGGCCGTCTTTCTTTCTCAATGTTACAGTGGCCGCCGACGCGGTAGATGTAAATGTGCACCCGGCCAAAGCCGAAGTTCGCTTCCGTGACAGGTGGACCATTGAGCGAGCGGTAGAAGCGGCGGTCCGACGGGCTCTGGGAAACTTCGACAGTGCTGCTTCTCTGGGATTCCGTGGATCGAGCTTCAGTTTCCGGCCCGTCGATCTTCCGCCCAATCCCGGCTCCGAGATTCTGCAGCCGCAAGCGGCCAGAGATGTCCCGCTATTCGATCAGTCGGTTCCCTACTTCGAAAGTGCGACGCGCGAATTCGCCGCGGAGGAATCTGCCGACGTCGCCGCTCCTCCAGCGCCCATACCAGTGCTGTTTCAGCTTCGACGGACTTACATCGGGTTTGAGCACGAGGACGGGCTTGTTCTCATCGACCAGCATTCCGCCCACGAACGTGTACTGTACGAACAGTTCATGCATACACTGGAGAGCGGTGCCGCGCCGGCGCAAAGGCTTCTGCTTCCACTCACGCTCCACCTCGGCCCCGCTGAAGGTGAAGCCTTTGATGCCAATCGAGAATACCTCGAACGACTGGGATTCGAGGTCGAAGGCTTCGGAGGGCACACCTTGATTGTGAACACAGTGCCTATGCCGCATCCCCGATTCGATGCCGAGCGGTGCCTGCGGGAGACACTGGACGCTCTTACGGGAGATCGTGTCGCCGGCGCCGCCGCGAAGCACGAGCGTCTCGCCGCGACAGTTGCCTGCAAGGCCGCGATCAAGGCCGGAGAAGAGCTGTCGCAGTCGGAGATGCGCTCACTCTTTGCTTCGCTCCGTGACACCACACTTCCGGCACACGATGTTCACGGCAGGTCGACGATTGTCCACCTCACCTGGGACGAGGTAGAGCGGCGGTTTGGCCGGCGATAGGCTGCGCATCATCTGTGGTCCGACCGCAGCGGGAAAGTCCGACCTCGCCCTGAAGCTGTGCGAGACGTATCACGCGGCAATCGTCAGCGCGGATTCGCGCCAGATCTATTGTGAGTTCAACATTGGAACAGCCAAGCCAACGCGAGAGGAGTGCGCTCGCGTTACCCATTACGGAGTCGACGTCGTCGAGCCGGACGAACGGTACTCCGCGGCGAGATGGGCGAGCGAGGCAGACGAATGGATCGAAAGCGCCGGTGGGATCGAAAAGGACGCGGTTGTGATCGTCGGGGGAACGGGACTCTATATCAAGGCTCTGGTCGACCCGCTCTTTGACGCTCCGGACCAGGATCCGATTCAGAGGGGGCAGCTCGAGCGCGAGCTCGCGACAATGTCCGTCGATGATTTGCGCCGCTGGTGCAAACAGCTCGATCCGGCACGAGCGCACCTCGGCCGGACCCAGCTGCTGCGCGCAATCGAGACGGCACTGCTGTCCGGGTCACGCATCAGCGATCTTCACTCGCGGCACAAGGCCGCGAAGGAAACTGAAGCCCTCGGCCAAACAGCCGCATATCTGGTTGTGGATCCGGGGGACGTGCTCGGCTCGAGAATCGAGGCGCGCGTTGACAAAATGCTCGACGCGGGCTGGGCGGACGAAGTTCGTGAGCTGATGCGAACGGTTTCGCCCGACGCGCAGGCGTGGAAAGCGAGCGGCTACATGGTAATGCGCAGTCACGTCGAGGGCGCTCTCGATTTGTCATCAGCCACCCAGCGGGTCATTATTGAGACAAGGCAGTACGCAAAGCGCCAACGCACGTGGTTCAGAAACCAGCTGCCAGCGGCGGCCGTAACGCATGTCAATCCGGATGACCCTCACGCTCTGACCATCGCGCGCGAGTGGTGGGAGAGAGCTGAGTGAAGATTGGAATTACCTGCTATCCGACGTACGGCGGATCGGGTGCCGTTGCGACGGAGCTGGGGATCGCGCTGGCCGATCGGGGGCACGAGGTCCATTTCATCACTTACCGGCAGCCGTTCCGGCTCCCGTCCTTTCTTCCTCGAATCTTCTTTCACGAAGTCGATGTCGGCCGCTATCCTCTGTTCGAGTTTCCGCCGTATGATCTGGCGCTAGCCGTACGAATGCACGAGGTCGTTCGCACTCACGGACTCGAGCTGCTGCACTGCCACTACGCAATTCCCCACGCCACCAGCGCCTGGATTGCGCGCGAGATGCTGCGTGAAACGAAAGAAGACGTGCATCTCATCACCACTCTTCACGGAACCGACATAACGATTGTGGGTCAGGACCCTTCGTTCTTTCCGATCACCAAGTTCTCGATCGAGAAATCGGACCGCATCACAGCCGTCTCCAACTATCTGAAAGACGAAACCTGCCGAGCGTTCGGCTGCGAGGGGCTGGAAATCGACGTCATCCACAACTTCATCGATCCCGATGTCTACAATCGCGAGAGATATCCGCCGCTACTCAGGAATCAGTTCGGGCGCTCGAAGCCGATCCTGATGCACGTGTCGAACTTCCGCGCGGTGAAGCGCGTTCGAGATGTGATCCGCATCTATTCGGAAGTGAATCGCGAGCTTCCATGCGTGCTGGTGATGATCGGAGATGGACCGGACAGGCCCGCCGCCGAAGAAGAGGCGCGCATGCTTGGTATCGAGGAATCGGTGTCCTTCCTCGGAAAGCTCGAGCAGATCGCGCCCCTGCTCGCGGCGGCCGACCTGTTTCTGTTGCCGAGTCAGAGTGAGTCGTTCGGACTCAGCGCCCTCGAGGCGTTGGCCTCCGGCGTGCCAGTGGTGGGGACGAACGCCGGCGGTCTCCCTGAAGTCGTCCGCGACGGGGAGACGGGAATCCTCTGCGCCGTCGGAGACATTCCCGGCATGGCGTCCGCCTCCCTCGAAATACTACAAGATCCAAAGCGCTGGGCTGAGATGAGTCGGCTTGCCAGTGCCGATGCACGAGAGCGCTTCTCTCGCGATGCCATCGTAACGAAGTATGAATCCCTCTATCGCACATCCCTTCCCACCAACACGCCATGACTCCTTTCCAGGCCATCTTCCTCGGCATCATCCAGGGGTTGTCGGAATTTCTGCCGATCAGCAGCTCGGCCCACCTCACGCTCGCGCCGTGGCTTTTAGGCTGGGAAGACCCCGGGCTGGCGTTTGATGTAGCACTCCATTTCGGGACTCTTCTCGCCGTGCTCTGGTACTTTCGAATGGAATGGCTCGCCCTCATTCGGGCGGCGTTTGGAATCATCACCACCGGTCGTATAGAGACGCCGGAGAAGCGCCGCGTGGTCTATCTGATCATCGCCACGATTCCCGGTGCCATCGGCGGGTATATGCTGCAATCGAAGGCGGAGTCCGCGTTCCGGAGTCCACAGACGATTGCCATCGCGCTCATTGTTTTGGGAGTAGTTCTCTGGATCGTCGACAAGCTCACCGACCAGCGTCGAATTCTTGGCGAGATGCGGTGGGTAGATTCCGTGCTGATAGGATTGGCGCAGGTCATCGCGCTGGTCCCGGGCGTATCGCGATCGGGCTCGACGATCACGACCGCGCGCGGGCTCCGGTTCGACAGAGAAAGCGCGGCGGAATTCAGCTTTCTGATGAGTATGCCGATCATCGCGGCGGCAGTCATCCTCGAAGGTCCGAAGGCTCTGCACCAGGGCGGCTTGACGAACGAGCTGATGTCCGGAGTTGTCGCGTCGGCAATCAGTGGCTGGCTCGCGATCTCGATTCTGATGCGATACGTGAGCCGACACAGCTACGGCATCTTTGCGGCCTACCGCATCATTCTCGGCATTGCGGTGCTGGCGGTGGTATACGCGCGCGGATGACACCGCGCGCCTCGACGGCGCGACCGCAGACGAGTTGAGGGACGCACTCGACATTCCTCGAGTCGAGCTTCTGGAGTCAACCACCTCCACGATGGACGTCGCGCATCGACTCGCGGCGAATGGCGCGCCCGCAGGAACGCTCGTTATCGCAAACGAGCAGACGGCGGGTCGTGGAAGGGGCGGGAAGGCCTGGCAGTCCTCGCCCGAAGCGGGTCTCTGGTTGACGCTCATCGAGCGCCCCGCCGACACCTCGGGACTCGATGTCCTTTCCATCAGGGCCGGGATCGCGGCCGCCGAATCGCTCGATCGGTTTGCGGCGGAGCCGATTCGTCTCAAGTGGCCCAACGATCTTTACCTGGATCAAGGGAAGCTCGCCGGAATTCTCGTTGAGGCGCGGTGGCGCGAGCAGTCCGTCGAGTGGATTGCCATCGGCATCGGGCTCAACGTCCAGCGGCCAGAGAACGTCGAAAATGCCGCGGGCCTTGAACCGGGGACAGCGCGCGTCGATGTTCTTGGCGAGCTCATACCCGCTCTGCGTTCCGCAGCCGGCGCGACTGGTCCGCTCGACGCAGGAGAGCTGGAGGAGTTCAACGCGCGAGATCTGGCGCGGGGAAAAGCGTGCACACAGCCCGCGCTCGGTCGCGTCGCGGGAATCTCGGCAACTGGCGAACTGCTGGTGGCGCTCGCTGATACAGTAGCTCCGTTCCGGTCAGGCTCTCTCGTACTTGAGGATATGCAATGATTGTCGTGTTCGACGTGGGCAACTCCGAAATCACGATTGGAATCTTCAAGGGCGAGGAGCTCGTGTCGCACTGGCGTCTCACCACCGCTGCTCCGCGAACGGCCGACGAGCTCGCGATTCTGATTCGTTCGATCACCGGCAACGCCATCGCATCGTCGGACGGAATTACCGGATCGGCGATCTGTTCCGTGGTGCCGACGATAACGCCTATGCTGGCGGAAGCATGCGAGATGTGCTTCGGCCGGAAGCCCGTGATGATCGACGCGCGCGCCGAGCTACCGGTGAAGCTGGACGTGGAGGAGCCTTTTACTGTGGGCGCTGACCGGATCGCCAACACACTTGCGGCGAGCCGGATCTACAAGCGCGATGCAATCGTGGTCGACCTTGGAACCGCCACCACTTACGACTGCATCACAGCGGATGGGACTTTTCTGGGCGGGGTAATCCAGCCTGGCGTGATGATCTCCGCCGACACCCTTTTCCGACGCACGGCGCAGCTACCGGCGACGGATATTGTCCCGCCCAAACGAGTCATCGCCCGGCGCACCGACGAGTGCATTCGCGCCGGCGTGCTTTACGGTGCGGTAGACTCGATCGACGGAATCGTGCGGCGAATAAAAAAGGAGTGGCCGAACAAGAACGCTCCGCTGGTTCTGGCGACCGGCGGCATGGCCGAATCGATCCAGCCGCATTCCTCCGAGCTCGAGCTGGTAGACCCGTTTTTGACCCTAAAAGGCATCCGCCTGGGGTACGAAATCCTTACCGGTTGACTCTTAGGGCCGCCTCGGGGCACCCGGGCGCCAATGGGTTGACGGAGGGCTCCAAAATCAGTTATGTTAGGGGGTTAGCACTCACTACTGTCGAGTGCTAACAGCGTCATTTCCCACCATCCAGCCACATTTTCAGCAGAAGGGCAGCTAATTATGGCTACAAAAACACAATCCAGCACCAAAGTCGCCCCCCTCGCAGACCGCGTCATGATCAAAGCGCTCGAGGAGACCGAGCAGATGCGCGGCGGGTTGTTCATCCCCGATACCGCCAAGGAAAAGCCGCAACAGGGCGAGATCATCGCCGTTGGCCCCGGACGCTACGAGAAGAACGTTCGCGTACCGATGGAGCTCAAGGTCGGTGACAAGGTTCTCTACGGAAAGTACAGTGGAACCGAGGTCACGATCGACGCCGAGACTTACCTGATCCTCCGCGAGTCCGATGTTCTCGCGGTCGTCGCCTAACCAGACACCCAAAGAGCGATTCATATGGCAGCCAAGGAACTACACTTCAATACCGATGCGCGCGCGGCTCTCAAGCGCGGCGTCGATCAGCTAGCGGAAGCCGTCAAGGTTACGCTTGGACCCAAGGGACGGAACGTCGTCATCGACAAGAAGTTCGGTGCGCCGACCGTCACCAAGGACGGCGTGACAGTGGCCAAGGAGATCGAGCTTTCGGATGCGCTCGAGAACATGGGCGCGCAGATGGTCAAGGAAGTCGCCACCAAGACGTCCGAACTTGCCGGCGACGGCACCACAACAGCGACCATTCTCGCCCAGGCAATCTTCCGCGAGGGCCTTAAGAACGTCACCGCCGGGGTTAACCCAATGGCCTTGAAGCGCGGCATCGATTCGGCCGTGAGCGCGGTTGTGGAAGACCTCAAGAAGATGAGCCTCCCCACGAAGGGCAAGAAAGAGATCGCCCAGGTCGGCTCAATTTCCGCGAACAACGACAAGGAGATCGGTGACCTGATCGCCGAGGCGATGGAGAAGGTCGGCAAGGACGGTGTCATCACCGTGGAAGAGGCAAAGGGCCTCGAGACCACTCTCGAGACGGTCGAAGGAATGCAGTTCGACCGCGGCTACCTCTCGCCGTACTTCGTCACCGATCCGGAGAAGATGGAAGCGGTGCTCGAGGACGCGCTGATTCTCGTTCACGACAAGAAGATTTCCTCCATGAAAGATCTTCTCCCGATTCTCGAGAAGGTCGCGCAGCTGGGCAAGCCATTGCTCATCATCGCCGAGGACATCGAGGGTGAGGCGCTGGCTACTCTGGTCGTCAACAAGCTCCGTGGAACACTCCGCGTTGCCGCAGTCAAGGCACCGGGCTTCGGTGATCGCCGCAAGGCCATGCTCGAGGACGTTGCAGTCCTCACGGGCGGCCAGGTGATCTCGGAGGAAGTCGGATTCAAGCTCGAGAACGCCGTCGTGACCGATCTTGGTCGCGCCAAGCGTATCGTTGTCGACAAGGAGACCACGACGCTCATCGATGGTCAGGGCGACGAGGAGAAGATCAAGGGACGCATCAAGGAGCTCAAAGCGGCGATCGAGAAGACCACTTCGGATTACGATCGCGAGAAGCTCCAGGAGCGTCTGGCCAAGCTCGCGGGCGGTGTCGCGGTGATCAACGTCGGTGCACCCACCGAGAGCGAGATGAAGGAGAAGAAGGCAAGAGTCGAGGATGCCCTCCATGCTACGCGTGCAGCGGTGGAAGAGGGTATCGTCCCGGGCGGTGGCGTAGCACTCGTGCGTGCCCAGAAAGCGCTCAAGGGTCTCAAGCTCGCGGAACCCGACGAGCAGATCGGCGTCGACATCATCCGTCGAGCGATTGAAGAGCCGATGCGGATCATCGTGCAGAACGCAGGTGGTGAAGGCTCGATCGTGGTCGAGAAGATCCGTCAGTCGAAGGATAACAACTACGGCTACAACGCTCTCACCGATGAGTACGAAGATCTGGTCGTGGCGGGCGTCATCGACCCGACCAAGGTCACACGTACCGCGCTGCAGAATGCTGCATCGATCGCGTCGCTGCTGCTAACGACAGAAGCGATCATTGTCGAGAAGAAGGAGCCTGCCGGCTCCGGCGCTCAGGGCGGCGGTGGTGGTCCGGGCGGAATGGGCGGGATGTACTAGTAGAACTGGCCACTCGGCTGGATCTCGAGCGGGAGTCGCGAAAGCGACTCCCGCTTTTGTTTGTGGAACTGCAACTCACAGCTCTCGCCTTGCTCCGCTGGCAGTGATTGCCCACGTTTCCGATGATTACTCTGAGAGGGAAAGCACTGACGTGGGGGCCACCGTATGACGGTCAATAGCAAATTGACGAGCGTTGAGATTCCTGCGCGGAAAAGTCGCTGGCTCCGCGCAGTGGGCTACGGCTTCCTTGCAGAATTCACGACCGTCCTCACGATCATCCTGATCATACAGGCGTATACGGGCATTTTCGCGCGCGGTCTCCCGGATGCAGACTACGCCGCGCTTGGCCAACGGGTGGGGGGAGTCGTGGGCATCATTGGTGGGACCCTTTACACTTACCTCTTCGCGCAATTGTTGATGCTGGGGCTCTCCACCCGCTTTGTGGCGCATGGTATTGTCCTCGCCTCAACCGCGATCGCGTTCTCGATCGCCGGCTCCGTTGCTGGGCATCACGGTGTGCCGGTGGGTTACGTCCTCGCGTCCGTGCTGAAACTGGCGGCCGGAGCGCTTGCCGGATTCCTTTACTCGCGCTCAGCTTCTCTGAATCGAAACGTTGCCTGAGGCAGCGGCATGACCCAACGGGCTGATGGTGGCAGGG
>DASYVU010000053.1:0-2115 GCA_035936715.1 Gemmatimonadaceae bacterium | reverse complement strand
ATGCAGTATGGGAACTATCCCGGCATCGCTACCCACGACGAAGCGATCATCAAAGAGGCAAAGCGATTCGCGAAGGAGAATCGGATCGCGCCCAGTCGCTTCGAGTTCCAGATGCTGTATGGAGTGCGACGCGATCTGCAGGACCAGCTTGTGCGCGAGGGATACCGCATGCGGGTTTACGTCCCTTTCGGAACGCAGTGGTACCCATATCTGATGCGCCGCCTCGCCGAGCGTCCCGCAAACGTCGCCTTCCTCACCGGGAACGTCTTCAGGGAGATGGTCGGCAAACGCCGGCACCGGTAATGGGACGATTCCTTCCAGCCGATCACTCGAAGGGTGACCCGAATACGATAGGCGGCTACATGGCCGTGCACGACCGGCCGGCGGCGTTCGAGGGGAGCGACGGTGCATCCTACAGTGTGGAGATCGTCACCGACGCCAGCGGCGACGGGGCGCGGCCTTTTGCCGCCTACCTCCTTTTCGTGCGCTGGCGGGAAGGTGATCCCGTCGCCAGCGGACACCTCGAAACCGAGTTCCTCGCTTTCGCCAGCGACGAGGACGAGGCGCGGAATCTGGTTGGCGCGATGCTGCTGAACGAGGTGAAGCTGCGCCTCGATCAGCTGATCGCGTCGAGGCGGGCTGAGCTTCTTCCCTGGTGGGATGCGATGCGCCAAGAGGGTAGCTCTTGATCCGAAAGGAAGGCGTCGTGTTGAAGGGAACCGGCGGCATCTGGCATGTCCGCGCGGAATCGGGGGAGATACACGAAGCGTCGCTGCGCGGAAGGCTCAAACAGGAGCGCGAGGAGAGCAAGAAGCTGGCTGTCGGTGACCGCGTCGTCCTGGAGACGAATGAGCGCGGCGAACAATGGGCGATCGCTGAGATTCTTCCGCGGCATTCACAGTTGGCACGTCGCGCGCCTGGTTCAGGGCAGGGCGAGCGCATCGTGGCCGCGAACGTGGATCAGGTCGTCGTCGTGTTCTCCGCCGCCAAGCCGGAGCCGCACCGGCGAATGCTGGACCGGTTTCTCGTAATCGCCGAAGGGAACTCGCTCCAATCCCGCATCGTCATCAACAAGATCGAGCTCGTCGATCGCGCCGAGACGGAGCGGACGTTCTCGGACTACGCGCGAGCCGGCTATCCGGTGCATTACACCAGCGTCAAGCAACGAATCGGTTTGACCGAGCTGCACGACGAGCTGGCCGGGAAGACTTCGGTGCTCACCGGCCCTTCAGGCGTCGGCAAGTCATCTCTGATGAACTCGATGTACCCGGGCCTCGACCTTCGCGTCGGCGAGATCAGCGAATCCGTGAATAAGGGACAACACACGACGGTTGGCGCGCTGCTACATCCGCTTCCCGACGCTGGATACGTGGTGGACACTCCGGGCCTTCGCGAAGTCGGAATGTGGGGCTTGGCGTCGGAGCACCTCGACGAATGCTTCCGCGAAATCGCCGCTCACATTGCCGAGTGCAAGTTTGGAGACTGCACCCATCGCGTAGAGCCGGGATGCGCAGTGATCAAAGCCGTGCAGGAGGGCTCGATCAGCGCCGAGCGGTACGACAGCTACCTTCGGTTACGGGAAGAGATAGAGGATTCGGAGAGAAAGTGGGCGCCGTACTCCGCGGCTTCAAAACCCCAGCGACGGCGCTGATAACTGCAACGGAACGGGTGCGAGATGTCAGATGCGTAGATGTTAGTTATCAGTTCACTACGCCCTGACTTCAATACACGCGTTATGGCACAGGCAGTTACTCGAACGCCATCGGGATAAGTCAGGGCGTCTTGAACTCGAACCTGGCATCTGTGCTACTGACGTCTCGCACCCGTTCAGTTTGCAGTCAACGAGTCCCTTACTGCTCCCGGATCTCTACCGTCCACGCGACCTGAATATCGGGCCTCAACGAATCACGCACTGAACAGTATTTCGTGGCCGACAGCTCGATCGCGCCCAGCGCCTGATCCTTCTCGATGCCTTTGCCCCCGATTCGAAAATTGAGCGTGATATACTTGTACCGGCGGGGAATCGTATCGACGCGCTCTCCTACGACGTCGATCTCGAGCGACTCGATGGGCGTTCGCTGCTTCGCCAGAATGTCGATGATATCATAGGAGACG
>DASYVU010000052.1:0-36946 GCA_035936715.1 Gemmatimonadaceae bacterium | reverse complement strand
GCGTCACCGAAACCGGCTTCGTCACCTTCGCGATCTGCTTTCCGACGAGCGACTCCCACTCAGGAACGACCTGAGCAGCTTCCACGCGCTCCTCGAGCTTCGCTGACTTTAGAAAAGCGCCGACGACGTTGGCGAGAGGCTCGGGCTTTCTTTTTTTCTCTTCGGGGTCACGCTTTCTCACGGGGCAACCACCGGCTCGAGTGAATACGTGGTTGGATCCTGACGATAGAACCGCTGAAGCTGCGCGAACAGCGCGGGGTGCTTTCTCTTCAGCGCACGCGGCTGCTCGAAGAACGCCTCCGTGACCACTGCGAAAAACTCCGACGGATTCGTCGCGCCGTAGTCGTTGAGCATTGTCGCCTCTCCCGCGTTGGCCGCGTTGCGCAGCGTGTTGAACTCCGCGCTCATCACACGCGCCCAGGCGAGATAGTCGCCGTGCGTCTCCAGCGCCGGTGTGCCGTCGCTGCTCTGATTCTCGAAGTCGAGCTGGTGCGCGAATTCGTGGAGAACGAGATTCTCGCCGTCATCGGGCGCCGCGGCGCCGCGCCGGACCGCGTCCCACGCCAGCACCAGCGCGCCAAGTCGTCTGCCGGTGTGACCGAGCCGATCCTCACCGCTTTCTTCCCAGATGCCGCCGCCGATGTGACGCTCCTCCCTCGCCGTGTAGCCCGACGGATACACGACGATGGAGACCAGATCCGGGTAGTAGTCGGTATCGCGATGCAGCAGCAACAGACAGGCTTGCCCCGCGATCGTGACGCGGATCTCGTCCGTCAGCTCGAGCCCGCCAACTCCCTCGAAGTGCTTCTCCGCCAGGAATACCTGGGTGTGGCCGAGCAGCTCCGCTTTATCCTTGGCCGACAGTCGCATAAAGACGGGAAGATTCCGCTCGAGGATCGCGCGCCACTCGGGAGGTGCGGGCTTGGCGCGCAGGCGAGCACGCCGGCGGGATTTGAAGAGGTCGAAGACCATACCGAAGATTACACGCCGACGCGCTGTGTGGCCTTCCTCTAGCCAGGATCTTTCAACCACGCTTCCGAAACGACGCGTGCCTTCGCGATATCATCCACGACCAGAATGAGGTGGTTGATGTGATCGCTGTACTGGACTTCGATGTTGACGCCGGCGTCGGCCATGCGGCGCGCGATCTTGCCCAGCTCGCCGGGTACTTCCTGCTTCAATCGCTGGATGATCACATCACGCTCGGCGATCACTTTGATTCCCGCGGCTTCAAGCGCTTTGCGGGCTGCGCTGTCATCCTTGAACAGAAAGTGCGCGGTCGCCTTTCCGTCGCACAGCCACGCGCCGCCACCCTCGACGCTAACGCCGGCTTTACCCAGCGCCTCGCCCATCTCGGCGAGGGCGCCAGGGCGGTTGTCGAGAGCGATCTCGAGGTCCTTCACAGGGCCTCGCGGGGTTCAAACAGCTCGAAGACCATGATGAAGATTAGCGCCATTTGCGTCCTATCGTACATTTGATATCAATGTCTCCCTTCCGCTCCGCGTTATTGCTGACGCTTTCGCTCAATTCGGCCTGTGCCATGTTTAGGCAGAGTCCGCCACCGGACCGCGCCACAATGGTAAGCGCCGTGGAGCGGGAGAGGGCCGCTGAATGGGCCGCCGCGGAAAGACGCGAGCGCGCCGCGATTGCGGCGCGAGACAGTGCCAATGCTACTATTGCGATCCTCATCAAGCGGGTCAGCGTTCTGGAGCTCAAACTCCTCGAGAAGGATGCTCAGGTCGAGGACCTCCAATCGCGCCTGGAAGAGACTCGCGTGGCTGTCGTGAAGGCTCGCTCGCAGGTGCAGACGGCGAACGGGAGAGCTGGCGCGGCTTCCGGAATGGCGGAGGCTGAGGTCGCGCTCCGATCGCTGAGGTCCATCGCGCCGCCGCAGTACCCCGACGCCCAGCAAGCGGCGCGCCTTCTTCGCCAG
Source organism: Gemmatimonadaceae bacterium (assembly GCA_035936715.1). Taxonomy (GTDB): domain Bacteria; phylum Gemmatimonadota; class Gemmatimonadetes; order Gemmatimonadales; family Gemmatimonadaceae; genus UBA4720. The sequence goes on along the minus strand of DASYVU010000052.1, from coordinate 35,013 downwards.
AGCGCTGAGGCGTTCGACAAAAAGAATTATGGGGGCGCGATCTTCCTGGCGGGGCAGGCCAAAACGCTCGCACTGGCCGCCACGAGCCGGCTAGGCGCGGGTAACCGACTGCGCACCGCTCGGACGGGCGAAGCTCCGTTCGCCGTTCCGATCCGCCTCAAGGTGACGGTGGCGGGAAGTGTTCGTGACCGGCCGGGAGCCAAGTCTCCAGTCGTGTTCCCCGTTGAGGCCGGTGTTCCCCTGACCGGCCTGTCCTACGTTGACGATTGGATAAGGGTTATCGACGATCGCCGGCGGACAGGCTGGATCAACCGGGGCATGGTCGGTAAACGCTGATCAGCGCGGTGTCTTGCGCTTAGGATTGGCCTGAACGGTTCGATTCCGCCCCTCCCGCTTGGCCTGATACAGTGCCCTGTCAGCCGCCGCGATCACGGCATGCGGTAAATCAGCGTCCTGAGGAAATCCTGCCACGCCGATGCTGAGAGTGACCGCTCGTCCGGGGAAGCTCTGTGCAGCGACCCGTTTGCCGATCTGCTGCGCGATTTCACCCGCTTCGTCGGCAGACATCTCCGGCATCACGATGGCAAACTCTTCTCCGCCGTATCGTGCCGCGCAGTCTATGTCTCGCACCGATTCACGGAGCAGGTCCGCGACTCTCTTCAGCACTTCATCACCCGCCGGGTGTCCGAACTCGTCGTTGTATTGCTTGAAGTGATCGACGTCGGCCATCAGAACGGCGAACTCGCCGCCAGTTGCGTCCGCCCGCATTCCCTCCTGGATCAGCCGCTGAATCAGGTGCCGGTGATTTGCCAGACCGGTCAGGCCATCGGTGACCGAGAGACGCTCGAGCTCCTCATTCTTCTTCTTCAGCGTCGTGTTGATGGCATCGAGCTCAAGCCGTCCTTCACGCAAGCGAGCCACCATGTGGTTGAAGACGGTGGTCAGATATCCCACCTCCGCTCCTCCGCCTGCAGGGAGGTCGACCTGCAGGTCGCCCGCCGCAACTTCGGCGACTCCGTGGGTCAAACGGTCGAGGGGCCGCACGATGAATATGCCGAGTGCATAGGCAACCAACCCTGCCGCCAGGAGCAGCACGGCCACGAAGGCCAAGCCGATATTTCGCAATCGGCGCAGCTCACGGAACGCCGCGTCGCTCGATACCTCCGCCAACACCGACCAGTCTGCCTGCGGCACCTGCTGGAGAACTCCGATGACGTCGCGTCCTACGAAGCCGGTGTACTGCAACACCGAATCGCGTTCCGTTCGCAGTTGATCGAGGGTCTCGAGCGGAATTCTCGCCCTTCGCTGAGGTGAGACCCCGTTGGAGCTGGAAACCAGTGTTCCATTGGAAGCCACTATATAAATCGCGCCGGCGGTATCGGACGCCAGAGTGCGAAGCAGCTCCTCCATTGGAGTGAGATCGAGCTCTGCGAGCACTGCACCCAGCAGCCTGCCGTCGCTGCTTTTGACGGGCACGGCGGCGGTTACCTTCGCCTTGCCTGACTTGGCAACCCAGAACGCGGGCCCAACCACCTGGCCGTCCGCGCGGAGGGTCGAGACCCAGTCGCCCGGAAGTCCCACCTTCGGATCATCGCTCTTGCTCGTGGCCAGCACGTGGCCTGCAAGGTCGATCACGGTGATCCGGCCGTAGTCGCCGAACCGCGCATTGAGTGAGACCAGGTAATCTCGAAGTCGGTTATTGGGCGCCTTCCTGGAAGCGGCACCCCCGCGTTCTACGCTGTTCGCAACTACTTCGGAGGTAGCGAAGACGCGGAGATCGAAAAGCTGTTCCCTAAGCCAAACGCCGGTCGCGCGCGCGGTCTGGAAGCTTTCCGAAACGAGATCCTGTTTGATTTTCTCTTCCACCCAGAGCCGCGCCTGACCATAGGCGAACCAGATGGTCAAACCGCTCGGCAAGAGCGTCGCGACAAACGCGAACGCGAGGATCCGGTTGCGGATGCTGTCGTAGCGCGCGGCTTTGAGGAGCAGTGTTCTCGCGCTGGATGCAGCAGACTCCGCCCACTGCTTTAGGCGCTTCGAGCGCTTAAGGGCAAAGGTGGGCGCGGCCGTCATCTGTAACAGCCATGCTGGTAATTGCATGCACCTCGGCGCGTACTCTGGTTTTGATGCGGTGGGTCGGCACGCTATTGACGCATACCGACTTGAGGGAGCAACGCCGCTAGGGGTGAGACTCTAGCCCTGTGGATTTCTGAGCCGGGTTGGTAGTCGCATCGGCGATCCTGATCTTTGGCTCCTGCAGTATGGGAATACTGACGGAGGCCGCGATGAAGCACAGGTCGTGCGCCGTTTCGTGCAGCTCCATCGCTCGCTTCTCGTCGCTGCCGGCGGCGATCGTTACCGAAGGGCGAAGCGTCACGCTCTCGAATTTGCCACCTCCATCGGGCCGAAGCAGCAACGTTCCAATGGCGTCATCCTCGTAGGCGAGGACGTTGATCTTGCTCCGCGCACAAAGTGCCAGGTAGCTGAGTAGATGACACGACGACAGCGCAGCGACAAAAAGATCTTCCGGGTTGTAGGCGTTGGCATCTCCGCGGAAAATCGGGTCGGCACTCCCAATCAGATCGGGTTTGCCATCGATCTTGAGACGATACTTGCGCCCGTATCCCGTGTAGCTTGATGTGCCGTCGCCGAGATTCCCCTCCCAGACGAGACGGGCCCTGTAGTCGTGCGCGTTTTTCTTGCCGCTGGGTGTAGACATGGTGGCTCTCCGTAGAAATTGTGATCAGAACTTAACGCGTACTTTCATTTCGCTGACGACTCCGTCTCTCACTGAAAGTCTATCGAGCTGCATCAATCCCGGTGGGATGTCAGCTTCGCGGGGCACAGCGAGAATCGTCTGGCCGAGCCCGCGCTTCTCGAGCATGAGAAGAATTCGGGCGGCGCGACGAATGTCCAGCTCCGCGAACGGATCGTCGAGCAAGAGCAGCGGCTCGGCGCCAGCATGATCTCGCAATGTCGCTGCTTCGAGCATCCGTAAGGCGATCGCCGCAGTACGTTGCTGGCCGGCGGAGCCGAAGAGGCGGAGGTCTCTCCCATCGAGAGTGAGCTCCAGATCGTCGCGGTGAGGGCCAACGCTGGTGATGCCGCGGCGCATGTCGAGCGCACGCTTTTCTTCCAGTGCGGCGAGCAACACGTCATGGCGGGCTTCCGATTCGGCGAACGCGCAGACGTAGCGCATCTGCGCCCGTCCCTTCTCGCCGATCTCTTCCGACACTCGCGCGTACTCGCTCGCCGAGTCGCGCAACCATTTCGCGCGCGACTCGATCAGCACCGAACCGTGCTCGGCCAGTGCCGGCTCCCAGACCGACACTTCGGAATCATTCGCGCCACGCCTAGTCGCGTTGCGCAGTGCTGCGTTGCGCCGGGCGAGATTGGCGCGGTAATGCTGGAGCGCATTCAGATATTTCCTGTCCGTCAGCGCCAGCAGCAGATCGAGATATCTCCGCCTCTCGCTCGGCGCTCCGCTAACCAGCTCCAGATCGCGCGGCGAGAACATCACGGAAGGAAGCTTGCCGAGCGCGTCTGTAAGCCTGCGGGGAACTAGACCATCGAGCGTCAGCTTCTTTTTTTTCGACGCACGCTCGAAGCCGACCCTGATCTCGTGCGCGGCAGGGGAATGTGCTTTGGCGGCGATGTGGAATCCAGAGGCGTCGAAGCGGGCGAGGTCCTGGTCCCGCGCGTCGCGGATGGAGCGCAGGATCTGGAGATAATAGATCGCCTCGAGAAGATTCGTCTTGCCGTGTCCGTTGTCGCCAATTAGCGCCACACCTTCGGCGGGGAAATTGAGATTGACGCGCTCGAGGTTGCGGAAATCCTGGATCGCGATGCTCTCGAGCCGGATGACCTGCGCGCTCACTTTCCCTTGAACGCCGGTGCGCGCTTCTCGATGAAGGCGCGGGTTCCTTCGTGCATGTCATCAGTCGCGGCGAGAAGCCCGAAGTGATTCGCCTCGAGAATGAATCCTTCCTCGAGCGACATCTCGAGCCCGCGATCGATTGCTTCGATGCATAGCGCGATTGCCAGAGGGCCGTTAGCCAGAATCGCCTTCATTGTGTTGCGCACTTCGTTCATGAGATGATCCGCGGGAACAACCCTGTTGACGAGACCGATCCGGAACGCTTCCGCGGCGTCTATCATCTCGCCGGTGAGGAGGAGCTGGATCGCGCGCCCCTTTCCGACGAGACGCGGAAGACGCTGGGTGCCGCCATATCCGGGAAGGAGTCCGAGCTTGCTCTCCGGCTGGCCGAATTTGGCGGCCTCCGACGCTATCCGGATGTGACACGCCATCGCCAGCTCGCACCCGCCGCCCAGCGCGAAGCCGTTGACCGCAGCGATGACGGGTTTGGGGCAGGTCTCGAATCTGCGGAACACATCCTGCCCCGCACGGGCGCGTGCCTTGGCGAGAACTGGTGTCTGGTTCGACAGCTCGGAGATGTCGGCGCCGGCGACGAACGCGCGTCCGGCGCCGGTGACGATCACGCCGCCGATGGAATCATCGTCCCGAATCTGGTCGATGGCCTGCCCCAGCTCGGAGATGGTCGCGTCGTTCAGCGCATTGAGCTTTTCGGGCCGGTTGACCGTCAGAGTGGCGACGCGGTCCGCAACCTCCAGCGTCAGGAATTTGAAGGGCATGGAGATGGGTTTGTTGATAGATTTTCGGCTGCCGGTGGCTTTGAACCCGGTTCCCGCGAGGGCGGCAATTGCTGCTCAAATCTACCCAGAAAGTTTGCTCTTGGGCGACGGATAAATGGCGCGAAAATGGATCGTTCGTGAAGGCTCGAAGACAACTGCATTCAGATATGTGGGGCCGTCTGGACGAGCGGTCCGCGACAAGGCGCAGCTGGAGCGGATAGACAAGCTCCGCATACCGCCCGCGTGGCGCGACGTTCACATCTCGACCGACCCGCGATCTGCGATCCAGGTGTGGGGATTCGACGCGCGGGGACGCAAGCAGTACAAGTATCACCCGCGGGCGGTGGAGAAGGGCGAGCTGCGCAAATACTACCGGGTGCGGCAGATGGCTCGGGACCTGCCGACTCTCCGCACCCGCGTGATGCGCGACTTCCGGCGCAAGGGACTCTCCAAGGAGAAAGTGTGCGCCGGGATCGTGCGGCTCATCTCGCAGGGTTTTTTCCGCGTGGGCAGCGAGCGGTACCAGAAGGAGAACAACACCTTCGGAATCACTACGATGCGGAAGTCTCACGTCGTGGTGCTCGACGACAACACGGTGGAATTCGAGTACCGCGGCAAGAGATCGATCACGCAGCGTAACGTCGTGGATGGTAAGGACCTCGCGCGATTTATTTCCGAGCTGCTGGAGACGCCGGGGCCGAGGCTGTTCAGGTATCTCGAAGACGGAAAGTGGGAGAACGTGGATTCGGGGGACGTCAACGACTACATAGAACGGATCGCGAACTTTCCGTACACGGCCAAGGATTTCAGAACCTGGGGTGGTACGCTGCGCGCCGCGACGGTGCTCGCCGAGCTGGGGAAGGGGAAGAGTCAGTCGGAGCGGAAGAAAAATGTCGTCACCGCGGTACGTCTCGTTGCGGCCGAGCTTGGGAACACCCCTACTATATGTAGGAAGTCCTACGTGCATCCGGTGATCGTGATGCGGTATCTGCGTAGCGGGACTACAATTACGCTGCCGAGTCGCGCGAGCTCGTCGGCCAACGGAGTCGGGCACGCGCCGGAGGAGAGTGCATTGATCGAGTTTCTCGACGAGTATTTCCCTGAGCGGCGCAAAGAGCCGAGGGTCGAATGAAATACGTCCTCGCGATTGACCAAGGTACGACGGGCACGACTGTCCTGGTAATCGGCGCCGACGGTAAAGTCGCCGGCCGGGGTTACCAGGAGATCACTCAGCACTTTCCGCAGCCGGGGTGGGTGGAGCACGACGCGGACGAGATTCTCGAGCGCACTCTCATCGCTGCACGCGACGCGATCTCGGCGAGTGGAGTCACGCCCGATGTCATCGGCATCACCAATCAACGCGAGACGATCGTCGTCTGGCACCGCGATACCGGAAAGCCTCTGGCGCGAGCGATCGTCTGGCAGGATCGACGCACGACCGAGCGGTGCGCAGAGCTGAGAAACAAAACGACGATGATCGCGGAGAGGACCGGCTTGCGTCCCGATCCGTACTTCTCGGCGACCAAGCTCGAATGGCTTCTCAAGAGGCCCGAAATCGCCTTCGTCGCCCGAAATGGAAGGCTGCTCGCGGGCACCATCGACACCTGGCTGATATGGAAGCTCACCGGCGGACGCGTCCACGCGACCGACCCGACGAATGCGTCGCGCACGCTGCTCTTCGACATCGAGCGACTGCGGTGGAGCAAGGAGCTGTGCGATCTCTTTCACGTGCCGATCGAGATTCTTCCCGAGGTCCGTCCTTCTGCAGGGGACTTCGGAAAAACTGTCACCTCATTCTTCGGCAAGTCGCTGCCGATCACCGGCGTCGCCGGCGATCAGCAGGCCGCCCTGTTCGGACAAGGCTGTTGCGGCGCCGGAACGGCGAAAAACACCTACGGTACGGGTGCGTTTCTTCTGATGAACACCGGCAAGACAGTTCCCAAGCCGAGCGAGGGATTGCTGGCGACGGTCGCTTGTGACGAAAAGGGCGGGGCCGCCTACGCGCTGGAAGCGTCCATATTCGTCGCCGGCGCGGCAATCCAGTGGCTGCGCGACGGACTTGGAATTCTGTACAACCCACCGGAGAGTGAGCGACTGGCGCGCACGCTCGAGTCGAACGACGGCGTTTACTTCGTCCCGGCGCTCGTCGGACTGGGCGCTCCCAACTGGGAGCCGAAAGCGCGCGGAACGATCGTTGGCCTGACGAGAGGAACGGGAAGAGCGCACTTCGCCAGAGCAGCGCTCGAGGCGATGGCGTATGGCACCGCGGAGATGCTCACGGTGATGGCCAAGCGCGGCAAGGTGAGCTTCGAATCGCTGCGCGTCGACGGCGGTGCGTCGGCCAACAACTGGCTGCTCCAGTTTCAGTCGGACATACTGGGAATTCCCGTCGAGCGGCCGGACATGATCGAGACCACGGCCTTAGGCGCAGCAGGTTTGGCTGGAATCGCCGGTGAAGTGTGGGGAGACGCGACGGAATTCATAGGCACGAGGCAGTTCACCCGCTTCGCTCCTATAATGCCCCGCGAATCTGCTGACGCGCTGCTGGGCGAGTGGCAGCGCGCGGTTCGCGCCGCGTTGTTCTGGGCGCGCGATCGTGGGCCGGCTGAACCGAAACGTCGCACTGCCCGGAAATCGAAGGTGAAACCTCGAGCTGCGCGTAAATCGAAGAGCGTGCGTCCCGCAGCAAAACCAAAACCGAGGCGAGGACGATCAAAATGAGAGGAATCATCGTGCTGTCGGTAAGTGTTCTTGTTGGCTGTGCACCGGCAGGGCCGGGCGTTGTCGCTTCAGCGCCGGGCCCCCGACGTGCGGATGAGTATGCCGCAGGGCACCCAGGTTATCTCCGTCGGAGCGACGGTGGTTCAGGGCGTTGCGAATCTCCAGTTTCCGATCGATAAAGTGTGGAGTGCTATGTCGCCCGCATACGACTCGCTTGCCATTCCACTGACCGTTATCGATGGGACGACTCACACCATCGGCAACGAGGGGCTCAAGGCGCGCCGGCGGATCGGCAGCACCCGGATCGGCGAGTATCTGAACTGCGGAGACGGCGAAGGCGGCCCGAGCTCCGACATCTATGACATCAATCTTTCCGTGGTCTCCAGGCTCCAGCCAAATTCCGCCGGCGGGACTACCATCACGACAACGGTCGATGGTGTGGCGAAGCCGGCGTCCTTCTCGGGTGATTACATCAAGTGCGCGACGACGGGCGAGCTGGAAAGGCGACTGGTTAAGCTCGTCGAAAACAAGATCTGGTAGGACACACGGAGTGAATCAACTGCTCGGTCTAAGCCTCGCCGTCAATCTTTTCTACGCGCAAACGGCGATCGTGCGCGACAGCTGGTTCAGCCCCGACAAGATCAAGCACTTCTTCATGTCGGCGTTCATCGAGAGCGTCACTTACAGCGCGCTGCAAGCCGCGCGTGTGAATCATCGCGCCGCGCTCGGCAGCGCGATCGGGGTGACGATGGCGGTTGGCGTTGGTCGCGAGATCCACGACAAGCGAACGCCGGGAAATATCTTCAGCGTCCGCGATCTGACGTGGGATGCGGTCGGCGCCACGGCGGGCGCGGTGCTGCTATCGCAAACGCGGAGATAATCGGAAGCTGACGTGTGTCTCGTAATCAGATTTTGCTCGCTGCAACGGCGGCCGGGCTGATCCTGCTCGCGCCACTGGTCGAGCTGGTTCTCATCATGTGCAGGCCAGCCAACCCCGGCCGCCGTGTCGCCCCCTGGCCCAGCAGATTTTTCTATGTTCCAGTAGTGAAGCCACGCACCAAGTTCCTTTGGCCCTAGCGACCGGTCGTCTACCGCGCCAGAACATCCATCCGCCAGGTCGCCATCGCGAAACTGACCGCGCGTGCCTTCACTTGAAGCATCCGGTTCGCCAATCTTGTTATCAGGTATGAAATGCAAGCTGTCGGGATGAGAGATCGATCCCGTAAGGAGGCTCGCGTTGGACCAGGCCAGGGTTGTGAGAGTAGGGTCAGGATTCGGCACGCGCGTTGAAGTGCTGCGAACGACATACCAGTCGCAAACCTTTGCGAGGCATAGCCACGACACCTACACGCTGGGATTGGTTCTCGGCGGAGCGGGAACGTTCTGGTGCCGGGGGACAGAACGTTTCGCACGCAAGGGCGATGTCGTGGTGATCCCGCCGGGCGAAGTGCACACGGGGAGTGTGAGCTCTGGAGTTGACTCCCTGTCCTATCTGGCGGTCTACCTTCCGGTTGGAGTGGCAGCTTTGCACGCCGAGGTCGCGGGCGCGCGCGGTGGTAAACCGCCCGAGTTTGGCTCAGTTGTCCTCCGTGACTCGGTGATTCGCCGGGCGTATCAAGAGCTCGACCAGGCAATTGGTTCCGCCGATGGTTTTCGGCGCGGACACGCTCCTGGCAGTACCGATGATACTGCGGATTTCGATGAAGAGGCGGCTCAGGAGGCTGTCTGCGTTGCGATCACGGAATTGATACGCCGGCATGCGCAGCGTCGCTCGCTGACTGACACACCGGGTCCGGGACGCGGGCTGGCGAGAGAGCCGCGCATCGTGAGCGTCGTACGCGATGTGCTGGAGGATTCCTACGCCAAATCAGATGAGACTACCTTGCAGGTGCTTGCCCAGCGAGCCGGAGTAACCCCATTCCGCGTCATTCGCGCCTTTCGCGAAGCGACTGGCTTGGCGCCGCACCAGTATCTAATCCAGGTACGTGTCGAGCGAGCGCGCCAGTTTCTAGCTGACGGAGCGGTCCCCTCTCTCGCGGCGCTCATGACGGGGTTCGCCGACCAGAGCCATCTCACATATCACTTCAAGAAGCATCTGGGGATAACGCCGGGAAATTATCAGCGTTGCGTGGCGATCCGGTGACCGCGCTCTAGGTCAATTTCCTCCAAGCATTCTTTGACAATCTCCGGTACCCTCTATCAGAAGGGTTCCAGATGGAGGTTCCCGTGCAACAGCGAATCGGAAACGTCAGCTTGCGCGCTCGGTGGGTTGCACTGACCACCGTGCTCGTCTCGTGCAGTGTGGTGGCCCTCGTAGCGGCGTGTAACGAAACGATGGGGCTGAACGACCCCGTGCTGATCGCTCGCGGGAAAGACATCTTCCGCTTCGACACGTTTGGTGACGAGACGTTCTGGACGGATACGCTGCGCATCCACGAGGTTATCAGGACCGCTGTCGACCCGACCACCGCACTGTCGGTGGGGCTCAAGGTCGACACCGATTCACTTCCGCCCGCGGTCGTACAGGGGATTCAGAACGGATCGATCAGCCTCACGAGCCCCGCGACCACCGTGGCGCTGCTCAAGCTCAATGCAGTCGTCGGTGTAAAGGGAACTGTAACGACCGTCAACGGCCAGGACGTGCTAACCCGTGTTGGAATCACGTGCGCGCTGTGCCACTCGACCGTTGACAACTCATTCAGTGCGGGAATCGGCAAGCGACTGGACGGATGGCCGAACCACGACCTGAATCCAGGCGCGATCATCGCACTCTCGAGCGCGTTGACGCCGGCGCAGAAAGCGGTGTACAACTCGTGGGGAAAGGGGAAGTACGACGCCCGTTACAACTTCGACGGTCTGAACGGCCCATCGGTAATTCCGCCCGCGTACGGACTCGAGGGCGTCAGCAGCATCACCTATACCGGCGACGGGCCCGACGTTGCGTACTGGAACCGCTACGTTGCCGTGACTCAGATGCACGGCCATGGCTCATGGGTCGAAACCCGCGCGACGCCGCCGGAAAACGTGCAGAACCCGCCCGATATGGTGACGGCAAAGCTCGAGGCGCTGCAGGCTTACCAGCTGAGCATCCAGAGCCCACCCCCTCCGGCGGGCAGCTTCGACGCGACGGCTTCGGCGCGGGGCCGAGTGGTGTTCGACGGTGCGGGGAAGTGCGCAACCTGCCACGTCGGGAATTTCTTCACCGACGCCCCCGGGCGGCTCCACTCTCCCACGGAGGTCGTGAGCGAGCCCGAGCCCAACAACGGTCCGAGCTTCGCCTCTCGCAGCGCGACGAAAATGTACCGGTCAACGCCGCTGCGTGGGCTCTGGCAGCACGCTCCGTACTTCCACAACGGCGTCGCCACGACGCTCGATGCAGTGGTCGAGGTCTACAACACGCGGAAGGCGCTCAACCTCACCGCGCAACAGAAGGCGGACCTCGTTCAGTACCTGAAGTCGCTCTAAAAGCAGCCTGTCGTTTCGCCGGCTGCTTCGTTGGGCGGGAGCCCCGCGTTATCGCGCGTTGCTGCTTCACCTGTCCTATATTGGTATCGTGAAGCCACGCACAAAATTCCTCATCGGCGGCGCGTTGGTCATCGGCACCGCCGGCTATCTCGCCGCTAGCGCGATCAAGGACACCGGCGTCTACTACCTGACGCCGGGCGAGCTTTCCGCGAAGACGAAGGCCGACCCGACTTTCTACGAGACGGGTGTCAAAGTCGGCGCGCGCGTCGTCAACGGCTCAATCACGCGCGATCCCGGCGGCAGACAGGTCGCGTTCAAGATGACCGACGGCGCCCAGACCTATAACGTCGTCTACCGGGGCATCACTCGGGACGCCTTCACCGACGGAGTCGATGTTGTCGTCGAAGGTCGACTCGGGCGCGACGGGACTTTCCGCGCGACCACGCTGCTCGCCAAGCGCGTCTTGCTACGAGAACGCGCCAGAGAAGTACAAACAAACTCCGGGATACAAACAGGCCAAGCGGAGGGCATGATACGCGTTGGTCGCGCCGGTATTGCGTTATCCTCGCAAGGTTGAAGGTGTCGCCGATCCAAGAACGGGCAACTAGAGCGACTCCCTTCGTTGAATCAACGGCGCGAGACCGAGATGTGACCTACGCAGTGCCACGTGATTTCGTCGGGTCCTGTGAAAGTCATCCCAACAGCGTTGCCAGTGCTGAACGACAGTGTGAGGTCAAGGCCCGTTATGGTGTACGTACCAGTGAAGGATAGGGACCCCGTCCTGACTTGATCCGCCTCTGTCCATCGCTGGTCATCACGAGAGCTGAAAGTATTGTCGGCATTTAGAGTCAGGCTTTCCGCGGTGAGCTCATAGCCGGCGCCGCAGTCGGGAACGCATATGGAAGTGGCCTCCCGTCGACCGTACGGAGTGTATAGGTGCCTTCTTGAAGCATCTGCTTCGCCGGTGGGGCGCGTCATTGCGGCGTGGGGTTTCGTAGCCTCGGTCTGTGAGGCATGTTCCACCACATGGGCATAGGCATGGCGCACGCTCTGGAGATGCTGCTCGCCATACAGGCGATGCAGGCGACCGTCGGCGGAACAGTGCGGGACGAGACCACGGGGCTGCCACTCGCGGGCGTGGCTGTCACGCTTACTGACCTGAACCGGGCCACGTCCACCGACGCGGATGGCCGCTACGTGCTGCGACAGGTGCCAGCCGGCGCCCAGCACATCAGGGTGCGTCTCCTCGGTCATGCCCCGCGCACACTGCACGCACTGGTGCCCCCCGACGGAGATCTCGAGATCAATGTTTCACTGCGCCCGGTGGCGTTTCCTCTTTCTGCGATCGAAGTCCGCGCCCCCGTGAGTATGCGTGGCGCAGGCACCGGCGACAGTGGCGAGTTTCCTGATCGCGCGAGCTCGATCGCCGCGGTCAGGAGTAACCCGCTGCTCGCGGAACCCGATGTGTTCCAGGCGCTGGGCGGTGGGGAGATCGTGATGAAACCCGAATCGCCGAGTGGCATCCACATTCGGGGAGGGAGCTCGGATCAGACCGCTTACGTTCTCGACGGCATTCCGGTCTTCAGCCCGTACCACACCGGCACGTCGTTCAGCGCCTGGAACCCTGACGCTCTTTCCCATGTTTATCTGTCGTCCGCCGTTCCGTCTGCGACGCACCCCGCGGCATTGTCGGGGACCATCGCCGGCGTCACCCGCACGCCAGGACCAGACTTCAGAGCGCAAGGGAGCGCGACGACGACCCAGACGCGTCTGACCATCGATGGTCCGATCGGCGCGCGTGGGGCGGGTTATCTGATCAGCGTCCGCTCGGGTTTTCCCGGTATCGTTGGATCACGGCGTGAACCTTCTTATCTGGCAGGTAACGCTGGCGACTGGCTGGCGAAGATGGAGGCGCCCGCGCTGGGCGGTCTGGCTCGACTCCTCGGGTACGAGAGCGAGAACGAGATCAGCACCGCCGCCAAGGCGGATCGCGATGTTGGCAACGACTCCGGCCGCAATCTCTTCGAGTGGCACAGCCGCTCGCTCGGCGCGGAGTGGCGGCGCGAGATCTCGACGACTGCCCTGCGCGTGCTGGGATGGAGCGCGAATGGCGATGCGAGCGCGCTGTGGCGGGCGGAGAGCAGCCAGCTCTACCTCTCAACGAATCGCCGCGACGAAGGCTTCCTCGCAACAATCGAGCGGCGCGCCGGTCCCGCCACCTCGCTCGCCGGTATACGCGTGGAGCGGAGCAGGACATCATATCGTGTCGAGTCGGATTCCGCCGCACTCTCGTGGCGATTGAGCGCGCGAACCCCGGTGATTTCAATGTTCGCGGAAGACACCAGACCTCTCGGCCCTCGCGTCGAGCTCAAATGGGCCGGCTCTGTCGCGGTCGCGAGCGGGGATCTGCACGTGTCGCCGCGCGCTCAACTCCGCTGGCAGCCGTCCGATCAGATGTCGCTCTCCGGAAGCTACGCACGGCTCCACCAGTTCGCGCAATCGCTCAGGAATCCGGAATCAGTCGTGGGCAACGTATTTCCGGCGGACCTGTTCATGGGCGCCACGGCTCGCAAAGTTCCTGTCGCGCGCAGCGATCAGGGGATCGTCGCCGGCGAGTACCGTCCGCGCGCCGGCGTGAGCCTAGGAGCTCAGGCCTATTGGCGCGCTGTGAATGGATTGGTTCTGGTCGCGCCACGAGAAGGCGAGCCGTTCATGACGCATGGCTTCGCCGTCGGTGCCGGATCTGCGCGCGGCTTCGCCGTGGATGCGGCAATCAGTACAGCACGTTACGGGATCACCGGGAGTTACGGATTTCAGCGCGTACGCTTCGAAAACGGCGATTCCAGTTACGTTCCCGATCACGGCACCGCGCATCTTCTGGAAGCTGGTGTCATAGTGCAACCAACCGCAACCTCGTCCATCCGCCTTGGGGCTACTGGTGCTCTCGGCCGGCGCACGACGAACATCTCCGGCGCGTTTGAGTGGGAAGCCTGCAATCTCCGGGACCGCGGGTGCGAGTTCCGTGGAAGTCCGCACCAGGGCGGACAGGCACTCGGCGCCTCGGCGCTCCCGGGCTATCTCCGCATTGACCTCGGCGTCAGAAAACACTGGCATCTCGCGATGGGAACCCGCGACGTCGTGATCGAAGCCTTCGGCACCGTAACGAACATCCTCAACCGAAGGAACCTGCTGACGTATGCTGCCGATCCCTCCACCGGCGAACCCGTCGGGATCGAGATGCGGCCCCGGGCTCCGCTTGTGTTTGGAATAGACTGGCGCTTCTAGCCGCAGATCGTCGCTCTGTCACAAATCCCCGGAGCTGCGAGTTCCTGCTCGTGAGGCTGGCGTGAACGATCCGGACTCGAGACAAGATAGCGACCAGGCGGCCTCGCGCTTTCACGGTCTCTTCGTGGGTCTGTTCAATGCGCATTTCGAGCGGCTATATCGGTATCTCGACCGCCTCTCAGGCGACTCTGATCTCGCCGCCGACCTCGCGCAGGAGGCGTTCATCAAGCTGTACCGGCGAGGGTCCTTGCCGGATTCGCCGGAGGCATGGCTGATCAGCGTCGCAATGAATCTATTCCGCAACGCCAGCTCTTCCCGGAGCAGGCGAACCCGCCTGCTCACTCTCGCTCGAGCCGAAGGTGTGCATTCCGAGCCCGGGCCGTCGCCCGAAGCGGCGGCGATCGATGCGGAGTCGCGACGCCGCGTGCGTTCCGCCATCGACCGCATGCCGCCAAGAGAAAAGCGTCTGCTTCTGCTCGCGGCGGAAGGTTACAGCTATCGGGCCATGGCATTGGCTCTGGAATTGAATGAGGCCAGTGTCGGAACGCTGCTCGCGCGTGCGAGACGCGCTTTCCGCGCGACGTACGCGGGGGAGGAGCAACGCGATGCACCTTGACGACGAGCAGGTCGAGCGTGTGCGGCACGGCGAGCTCCCCCGGGAGCTGGAGAAATCCATCCGCGAGCACCTCGCCGGCTGCAGCGAGTGCAGATCGCGCGTCGCGGAAGGCCAACGTGATGAGGACTGGGTGTACTCGATGCTCCGCGTGCTCGACCATCCACCGGGGCGCATCGACGCCAACGCCGTCGTTGCGCGTGCGGGCGGGACCGGGTTGGGGCGATGGCGTTGGGCCGCGGCTCTCCTCGTAGCAGTGAGTGTCGGCAGCGCCGCATTCGCGATGCCGGGCTCGCCCGTTCGCGGCTGGGTGCGCGAAGCACTGGAGTGGATTGCTCCTCGCGGTAACTCACCGTCGCCAATCCCGACTCAATCGCCACGTCAACCCGCCGTCGCGGGTGTCGGCGTGGTGCCCGGGCGCGCGCTCCTCATCCTGTTCACGTCGCCTCAATCCTCCGGCGAGGCTCGCGTGTCACTCACGGACGGCTCCGAGGTAGTTGTCCGGACGCAGAGTGGCGCCGCGACGTTCACCTCCGATCCGGGTCGGCTCGTCATCGACAACCGGAGCTCGACCGCGATGTTCGAGATTCAGATTCCGCGCGTAGCGCCGCGAGTGGAGATTCGCGTGAACGGGGTTCGGGTCTATCTCAAGGATGGCGACCGAGCCAGGGCCGGAAATGTCACGGTCGCGGGAGATGTCTACGTTCTTCGATTGAGTTTGCCGCGATCGTGACGTCGCCGCCTCACCCGCACGATCCACCACGCGAACCAGACGCGGCGAGCACCTTCACCAGCTCCTGCCGCCACCGAATACCGTTCTCGCTCCGGAAGGAGCGAGCCCAGGATGGCGGCGGCAGCCACGGCGAGAGGTACGATACAGCGTTTCGCTGTCCGGGATATTCGTTGAGCGGTCGCGGCCGCGCAGGGTGCCGCGATGAACGTCATCGATCGCGCGGTCATCCGAACCTCGTCGTATCCGGTGGGAGCGAAATGCACCGGAGGGAACACCGCTACGACCACTTTGTGACAGCGCCTGACTCGCTGTCACAAAACCCTGCCTCCGTCTGCTCCTCCTCGCAGGCGATCACAGCGATCCCATACGACGGAGGTTTAGTGCATTCCCGAACCATTACGCTCATGACGTTTCTGACGGCCGCGGCCACTGCCGGTGTGGGCTGCAGCAGCACCACCGCGCCCTTTAGCCCGCCGTACAACCCGCAAATCCCCACTAACTGGGTTGGCGCGGTCACGAATGCGTATTTCCCGCTTGTCCGGGGAACCACGTACCAGTACAGAGGCCAGACGCCTCAGGGGCTCGAGACAACTACTGTTGAAGTTCTCCCTAGTACGCGGACGCTGAACGGGGTGGCCGCCACGGAGGTCCGCGACCGCGTTTATCTCAATGGCGTACTCATCGAGGACACACACGACTGGTACGCGCAGGATGGCGCGGGCAACGTCTGGTACCTCAGCGAGTCGGCGAAGGACTACGAGAATGGCGTGCTCGTGAGCACCGAGGGCTCATGGGAATGGGGCGTGGATGGCGCGCTGCCAGGCGTCATCATGTGGAGCAACCCGGCGGCGCACGTTGGCGAGGAGTACCGGCAGGAATACTATAAGAACCATGCGGAGGACTGGGGCAAAGTCATCGC
This sequence comes from Gemmatimonadaceae bacterium, assembly GCA_035936715.1. Taxonomy (GTDB): domain Bacteria; phylum Gemmatimonadota; class Gemmatimonadetes; order Gemmatimonadales; family Gemmatimonadaceae; genus UBA4720. Next base: position 18,624 of record DASYVU010000052.1, on the reverse strand, counting down.
TGTCGGTCAGGCCGTCACGGTTCCCTACGGCAGCTTTTCCGGTTGCATAACGATCGAAGACTGGGTGGGCCTCGACCCTGGCCAGCCCCGCGGGCGCAAGACCTACTGCCCCCAGACCGGCCAGGTGCTCGAGGTCAAGGTGGGAAGCAGTGAGCGGGTCGAGCTGATCAGCCGCACGCCGTGAAGTCGCAGGCCTTATGGCAGGGTTATACGAAGGTTGACGTAGTTGGACGATTCGCTCCTGAACGGGCGCGCTTTTCCATATATTCAAGCCGTGAAGCCACGCACGAAATTCCTCATCGGCGGCGCCCTTGTCATCGGCACCGCGGGATATCTTGCCGCGAGCGCCATCAAGGACACCGGCGTCTACTACTTGACGCCCGGCGAGCTCTCGGCGAAAACCAAAGCCGATCCGACTTTTTACGAGACAGGCGTTAAAGTCGGCGCGCGTGTTGTCAACGGCTCTATCGTCCGTGATCCCGGCGGCCGGCAGGTTGCGTTCAAGATGACCGACGGCGCTCAGACCTATAACGTCGTGTACCGCGGCATTACGCCCGACACGTTCGCCGACGGTGTCGATGTGGTCGTCGAAGGGCGCCTTGGCCACGACGGGACTTTCCGCGCGACCACGCTGCTCGCGAAGTGCGCGTCGCGCTACGAGAACGCCCCCGAGAAGTACAAGGACACTCCAGGATACAAAAGAGCGGAACAGCGAGCATAGCCGGCCTGCGGCTAGAACGTGTACCGGATGCTCAGCTCCGCCAGCCATCTCGACCATCGACTCTCGAGATTCTGTCTGGTGAAAAAATTCACCAGCGACATTGTCAGGTCACGCTCTTTGCAATACCTGTCGACCGGTACTCCATCCGCGTATTCCATCGCGAACCACGGCAGACCATCCGCGGTTACACCACCGCCGAAGAGGCGAGCGATGTCCGGGTGATCGAGCGCCGCGAGAATCTGGCGCTCGTCCACGAAAGCGGCGAACGAGGCGCTCATTCCTCGCGCTCCCACGCCGGTAGGAGTTTGACGGCTACCCGTTTCTGGAACTGGTTGTCGCACGCTCGGCGAGGTAGACGGTTCCCATGCCGCGGCGGCTGCGCCCATCGCGTGATCACTGCCGCAGGCGCGGTCGAGGTATGTGGCGCGCTCGTCAGGTGCGACCTCGAGTGCCTCGTCGAGAACTTCGAAGACGTGCCGCCACGAGGCGCGGCGGGAACGGTGCGCGTCACGTCCTCCCGGACACTGACAGCGTCCAAAATGCAAGTCGGACGCGTGCCGCGCAAACCACCCGTGCATTCGCCTATATTCCTGTCGTGAAATCACGCACAACATCCGTAATCGGCGGTGTCCATGTGATCGCTACCGCTGTCTATCTCGCTGCAAGCGCAGGAGCGGAGCAGCCGACATGATCCTGGTTGGTGAGCTGTCCCTCTGGGTCGCCCTCCTCATGGCGGCCTGGGCAGCAACGGTTTCGTTCGCCGGCGGACAGATGCGCCGCGGCGACCTCATCGAGAGCGGTGAGAGAGCGATCTACGCGACGCTGGCGATGGTCGTTCTCGCCTCGGTTGGGCTTTGGACCGCGCTCCTCACCCACGACTTCTCCATCAAGTACGTCGCGTCGTACACGAGCGCGAATCTGCCCAAGGTCTACACGATCACCGCGTTCTGGGGCGGACAGTCGGGATCGCTGCTGTTCTGGGCGCTGATCCTTTCGCTTTATTCGGCGATCACTCTCTGGACGAATCGCACACGCAATCGCGAGCTGATGCCTTACGTGACGGGCACTCTGGCGCTGATTCTCGTTTTCTTTCTCGCCACGATCTGCCTCGGCTCCAACCCATTCGAGCGGCTCGACTGGATTCCTCCCGACGGGCGCGGACTCAATCCGCAGCTCCAGAATCCAGGGATGGCGATTCATCCGCCCAACCTCTATCTCGGCTACGTCGGCACGTCGATTCCGTTCGCGTTCGCGATCGCCGCCCTGCTGACGAGACGACTGGACGCTGAGTGGCTGGCGGCGGTGAGACGGTGGGCTCTGCTGGCGTGGTTCTTCAATACGGTTGGAATCGTGCTCGGAATGTGGTGGGCGTACGTCGAGCTTGGCTGGGGTGGATACTGGGCGTGGGACCCCGTCGAGAACGCGTCGCTACTGCCCTGGCTCGTGAACACCGCGTTCCTCCACTCGATCATGGTGCAGGAGAAGCGCGGAATGCTGCGCAAATGGAACGTCACCCTCGTCGTGTCGGCGTTTCTCCTCTCGATTTTCGGGACTTTCATCACGCGCAGCGGCGTGATCTCGAGCGTTCACTCTTTCGCACAGTCGCCGGTAGGGATGTGGTTCGCGGCGTTCCTCGTTCTCGCGATCGTCGTGACGGCCTATCTCGTCTCGACGCGGCTGCAGGATCTGAAATCGACGGCCGAACTGGAGAGCATGGTGAGTCGCGAGGCTGCCTTCCTCTACAACAATCTCGTGCTCGTCGGAATCGCATTCTCGGTGCTGTGGGGGACGCTCTTCCCGATCATCAGCGAAGCGGTGCGCGGCAACAAGATCACGGTCGGTCCGCCCTTCTTCAATACGGTGAACATCCCGCTGGGACTGCTGCTGTTGCTGCTCACGGGAATCGGTCCTTTGATTGCCTGGCGGCGAGCATCTGTCGCGAACCTCAGGCGGCAGTTCTTCATTCCGGTGAGCGTCTCGATTACGGTTGGAGTTCTCTTTTTTGCGTTCGGAGTGCACAACCTCGCCGCACTGCTCTCGTACACGTTTGGCGGGCTGGTGGTCGCTACCATAGTACAGGAGTTCTACAAGGGGGTCGGCGCTCGGCACCGGATGTACGGAGAGTCGAGAATCATTGCGCTACCAAGACTCATCGCGCGCAATCGGCGACGCTACGGCGGGTACATCGTGCACCTCGGCGTTGTCGTGGTCTTTGCCGCCTTCGGCGGTCTCGCGTTCAAGCGCGAGTTCGATCTCAACCTGAACGCAGGTGATTCGAAGACGGTCGCCGATGCGTGGGGACATAACTGGACTTTCGTCAGTCAGGGGATCTCGCGGTACAAAGTCCTGAATCGCGAGGTCACCGCGATCGCGCTCGACGTCACTCGCGATGGAAAACACGCGGGCGTGATCACCAGCGAGAAGCGGCAGCACGTCGATTCCCGTGGTGCACCGACATTCGAGCCATCGACGGAAGTCGGGATCATGGGATCGTTCAAGCAGGATGTGTACGTCGTCCTCGCCGGAGTGCGCGGGGCCAATGACGCCGAGATTCGCGTCACGTTCAATCCGCTGGTGCGGTGGGTGTGGCTCGGGGGCGCTCTCATGGCGCTGGGCGGACTGGTGGTGATGTGGCCCGCGGCCGACAAACAGCGAGTGCAGAGCGGCTACGCGGCGGTGCTCAGGCCGCGTCACCTAGGCGAGCACGTACCGAATATGGTGGGCGCGTGATACTCCCCGATCGCTCGACCCGGCGCAAAGAACTAATGACTCGGCGCAGCTTCATCCTAGCGCTTCCAGCGCTCGGTCTGACCGCAGCCGCATTTCCGCGACGTGTTCTCGCGGCGCAGGCAGCGGTGCAGACATTCAACGGTCCGATGGCTGACGCCGACGCGGTTTACAAGCCGGTGACGCTGGAGCCGAAGCCGAACGCGAAGCCATCGATGACCGCTGCACAGCGCGACGACCTGGAGCACCAGATCCACTGCCAGTGCGGATGCAATCTAGATGTCTACACCTGCCGTACCACCGATTTCGCCTGCAGCGTGTCGCCAGCGATGCATAGCGATGTGATGGGCCTCGTCGACGGCGGGCACGGCGCGCAGGAGATTCTTGCCGCGTTCAAGGCCGTGTACGGCGAGAAGGTCCTCATGGCGCCGGTGAGAAGCGGATTCAATCTGGTCGGGTACACGATGCCGTTCGTCGCACTCGGGGCGGGCGCCATTGGCATCGCGGCGTTGCTGCGACGGTGGAAATCGCGTGCGCGGCCGGGAGCGTTGATCGCTCATTCTCACGTGGACGCAACGGAAGGAGAGCTTGCGGCTCTCGATGCCGCGGTCAGAAGGGACGGATGACGGCGCTTCTGATTGGTACCGCGCTCGCGGTCGCATCGCTCTGTTTCGTGCTCTACCCACTCTTTCGCGCCGACATTTCCGTCGCACCCCGAAATGTGGTGCCGGGCGGTGGGCAGCGCGGGATCAAACCGCGTCCAACCCACGCCGTGGATGCGCTCCGTGAGCTGGAGTTCGATCGGGAAACGGGCAAGATCTCCGACTCGGACTACGAGCCGCTGAAGACGCGGTATACGGAGCAGGCGCTGGCCGTGATGCGTGCCGGCAGCGCCTCGGTGTGCGAAAAATGCGGCCCGCGCCCCGAGCGGGACGCGGAATTCTGCTCTAACTGCGGGTCGGCGCTCATTAGCTAGCGGCGCGCTGGCTCGGTCGGGCACAAACATGCTTTCATGGCGACCTTTCCAGCACGGCGATTGCAATACGCTTCTCGATCTGGAGGAGCCGGCTAATGGCAGTCCGCGACGTGGTCGACGAGAACGGGACGAAGTGGAAAATCTGGTCTGTGACGGAATCGTCCATCCACCCGAAAACGGCCGCTGAAGACTACCTGGGCGAGTACTCGGAGGGCTGGCTCTGCTTCGAAGGCGGCAATCAGCGGCGACGTCTCGCCAAATTTCCGCAGGACTGGGACAGACTGCCCGACAAAGAGTTGATCCGTCTCGTCAAGACTGCCCACGTTGTGGCACCGCGCAGGAACACCCCGCCCAAGCCAGGCGACGCGGCGAATCCGTAGCCGGCGCAACCAAGCACACCTGGAGAAAGCGCGCATCAAATGAGCCCTCGAGCCACGCACCGCGCGAGCGCCATGATGGTAACCATCGGATTCACCCCGCACGACGCGGGGAAGAGGCTGGCGTCGGCGACATAAGCACCTTTCATCCCGAACACCGCGCCGGTTCCATCGCACACGGCTGTCGCTTTGTCGCTGCCCATCCGGCACGTCCCCATTTGATGCGCGCTGAATAGCGGCAGCCGATTCGGCGAAGTCGGTGCAGCCTCGATCTGACGACAAAACTTGTCGATCGATCCACCCGACGCGCGTTCCCATTGCAATGGCGTGGTGTGAATGGTCATTGCCCGTTCCGCGCCGGCCGCGAAGTGAATCCGCGCCGCGGTCGCCATTCCGTGCCTGAGCAGACGCCGCTCTTCCTTGCCGAGCCGATAGTCGAAGTATGGCCTGCCGTCGCGATTTATCCGCACGCGCCCGGAGCTGGAATCGCGCGTCAGCACGATGAACGGCGCGGCGAAGCGTATCTGCTGCATTTCGCGCCGATGATCCCTCGCGTTCCTCCACGGCAATGCCACCGAGATCAACCCCGGATGCACCGGGGCCGCTTCGATCCTGTATCCGTATCCCTCGGACAGGTTGCTGAATTCGTCGCAGACAATCGTCTGCGGAGCTCCTTTCCACGCCTCGATCGGCGTCGCGTAGCTGCCAGTAACGCCCACGGTCGGGTGTAGATACAGGTGCTCGCCGAGATGCAGCGATTTCAGGTCTGACCGCATCAGCAGCGCGGCGGTGTCGATCGCTCCGGCCGCCAGAACTACTTTCTGCGCCTTGATGCGCATCGCTGTGGGCGTTCCGTTCGCTCCCCTGATGCTGCCTTCAACCCCGGTGACTTGCCCTTTGTTCTGAATGAGACGGCGGGCCGTGTACGGAGCGATGAGTCGAGCGCCCGAGCGAATTGCGTCGATAAGATAGGTTGTCGACGCGCTCTGCTTGCCACCCACTCGACACCCGAACATGCAGTTGCCGCACTGCTCGACGTCGCAGCCGAGTGAATTCCGCGCAATGACGCTCCAGTTGTACCCAAGCGACTGCGCGCCGCGACAAATCGCGTCGTTGTTCTCGTTGATCTCGCTCTCGTCTGTAGAAGCGCCGATGCGCCGCCACACCGCGTCGAGCGATTCCGTGAAGGCTTCGCCGGTGAAAAGATTGCAACCCGATATGTCCGCCCACTCCTCGCGCACATCCTCAGGAGTGCGAAAACACGATTGCCAGTTGACCGTCGTGCCGCCGCCAATGCAAGCGCCTGCAAGGAGCGAGAGGCTGAGATCGCGAGTTCCCGATAGTCCGCCCTCGCGAAAGAGGTTCTGCATTCCTATACGCTCGTGCTGATCGTAGTCGCCGCCGCTCAACTCGGAGCCTGCTTCCAGTACGATCACATCCCGACCGCTCGCAGCGAGCTCGGCGGCGACGACACTCCCTGCCGCGCCTGATCCGACGACGCAGACTTCGCATTCGACGGTCGTCTCGTGATCCACCTTCGTCACAGGCGTGCGCGGCGCAGTCGCCTTGCGATTGATTTCCGGCGCGTACCCGATTGCGCCCAACAAATCGTCCGATACCGGAGTACCGTTCGCCGCATAGGTGTGCAGCATCACCAGACTGCGAGCGCCCTGATACGCGGTGCGAAGCTGGGGCACGAGACTGTTCGCCAGACGCTGGAGCACGCGCTCACGCCTGGAATGCGGGAGGCGCGAGAACCGGGATGCGCTCGACGATACGCTGGCGATGAACAGCGGGTTCTCGAGAAGGCCGAGAAAGAATCGAAATGCCTGGGCTTTCGCGGGCTCGATGCGGTCGAGTGCTTCCGCTACCCCAATACTTACACCTAAGTCACTTGCGGACATGCTGAACAGAACCGGATCTTCATCCTTTGCGAACCCGAGTGACGGCACGAAGGTGTCCGCCAGCGCATCGAGTGCTTCAGTCTCGCGTTGCTTGAGGTTCATCGCCCGCCCCTCTCAGCCGGATCGTCCGCCACGTTGAACCCGGTTGTGCAGGGATAAAGGTATCAGCATTCCGTAGAGACTTGCGATACTGTCCGGGCGGAGGAATTTTAGCTCCTCCCGAGGAGGTGTTTCTTGGCCGGGTACGATTTCAACAGCAGAGTTCGTGGGGCACTTATCAAGGCGCGCGAAGACGCCCGCCGCCGGCATCATGAATACGTAGGAACAGAACACCTCCTTATCGGTCTTCTGGCGGAGGAGGACACGCTCGTCGCGGACGTTCTCGAGAACCTCGGCGCCAGGCCCATCGATCTGCAGCGGGCGGTGGAGCAGATGATCACTGAAGGGCAGCCGACGGGCAAAATACATACACCGGATCTGCCGTATACGGCGCGAGCCAGAGTGGTGCTCGACCAGGCGATCTCCACGGCCCACGAGTTCGGCGACGGGTACGTCGGAGCGCAACACCTTCTGCTCGGCCTAATCCGCGAGAAGCAGGGAATCGCAGCGAGGGCGATGACAGCAGCTGGATTGACCGAGCCGGAGCTGCTACGGGAAATCGTGCGGCTACTTCAGGGCGAAGGAGTAGCGGCGATGATAGATGTTCCCAAGTCGCAGAGCGATACTCAGGTCCCGCTCAGTATCGCCGTCGAAGTGCATTACGGCGACGGGTCAATGGCGAAGAAGATCTTTACGTCGAAAGACGAGGCGATCGGGTTCCTGCGCGACAAGCCGCGCGAATAACAAAGCCTATCGCTCGAGCTCCTTCATTCGCTTCACAGCGATTCGGATCGGGACAAACGTAACCGCGAGGCAAATCAGTCCCGCCCCGCCGAATCCGAGCCACAGTCCCGTGATGCTCGGCTCTGAATGCAGCAGGTGCGCACCCACATACTGATAAACCGGCCTCGCTTCGATGACGATGACGGCTCCGATGAGTGCAACCGACGCCATCATCAGGACCAATCCTCCGAATGACGTCGGGATTTGCGCCGCGTTCTCGGTATTGAACTTTGGAAAGAGCGCGCCAAATCCGAGCGCAAGCCCGGCGATCGCAAACGTCAGCATCGTGATCGTGAAGATGGACACCGCCATCATGAACCCGCTCACCTGGAGCAGGACGTCGGTAGCGAACACCAGACCGAGCGCGAGTGCAAGGAGCGGAAGCGTGCCGACCCAGAACTTGGACCAGAGCAGCTGCCGCATCTCCAGAGGGCTCGATCTCAACAACCAGAGTGTGCGTCCCTCGAGGCTGATTCCGGGGAAGATGAATCTCGCCGCGATGGATGCGAGGACGAACCCCGCCAGAATGAGATTTACGAACGGAATCACGTTCTGGAGGAAGAACGTCACCCCCTCTCCACGCAGCGGCAGGAACTTGATGTTGAAGACGTAGACGACGACGAGAACCGTGAGCAGTATGAGCTGCGACCATTGAGTCGTGTCGCGAAAGAAAAGGCGCATCTCCTTGAGCACCAGCTCGCGCCGCATCACGCCCCACGGAGTGAGCATTCTCCCCACGAGTCGTCCAAACGCGCCCTGCCGCACCCATCGCTCACCGCTCTCCTGCGACTTGCTGAATCCTCTCGCGTACAGAAACCGGTGCAGCAAAGCACCCAATACCACGGCTACCGCGGCGGTCGACCACAACATGTAGAAGGGAAGGAGCTCGGGGTCGTTGCGCAGCCACCCCATGATTCCCTGCGCCGCCCACTCGCTGGGCATCCACGATGACGTGGGCGCGCGGAGGAGCGCGATGAACTCGACCAGCGATCGGAAACCCTCCGGGCGCGCCAGCCTCTCGGGGCGTACGAGCCGAAACAGCAACACTACACCAGCGGCTGCGAGAATCGCGATGACACTCAGGATGTCGCGCGTCCTGCGCGCCGGGAAAATGTTCACGAGTAGAAGCGTCACCGCGCTGCCGAGCGCCGCGGGAATGAAGAGGAACGGCAGCATCGACGCGACTGCCACCAGCGGATAGAGAAACCCACCGTGATAGCTGATTCCGTAGGCCGTGAGCACGGGCGTCGCGATGAGCACCACCATCCAGCTCGAATGGGCGGTCGTCTCCAGCAGTTTTGCGCCGTAGAGGCGGAGCCAATCCACGGGTGCCGCTACGAGCAGATCGAGATCCTTCGCCAGGAAGAAACTAGACAGCGCTGTGACGACGTTCGAGAGAATGAGGATTCCGAAGAGGCTGACGAACATCACCGCCAGCAATTTGCCTGCGAGCAGTGCACCGATCTCAGGAATTCCGCGGAAGTAGCGCAGCAGCCGGTACAGCATCCCGAACACGAACGTCCAGAAGACGCCGCCGACCAGGAAAAACAGGATCAGGCGCCCCGCGCGGTTCTCGGTCTTGCCCAGCGGCCGCGCGCGGGCAGAGATGAACTTGGGGGAGAGCAAGTGATTCAGGCTCGCATCGCTGACAATGCCTGGCGACACGCCCCTTACGGGAGTCATGTGAGTCCAGCCATTTACCTTCAGCGTCTCACCCGCGTTCGCAGCTCGGGTCACCGGAGTGCTACGCATCAAGCACTTCCATTGCATCACGTGCCGCGCGCTCGCCGGTGAGCCTGAGGAAGATCTCCTCGAGTCCGCCCCCGCCTGTCGCTTCTGCCCGCAGATCCTGGATTGTCCCGACCGCGCGAATCTTCCCGTGCTGGATGATCGCGATCCGGTCACAGAGAGCCTCCGCGACTTCTAGTGTGTGCGTGGACATCATGATGGTGTGTCCGCGTCGCACGTACTCGCGGAACAGATCCTTGAGAATTCGTGCCGCCTTTGGATCGAGTCCAACCATTGGCTCGTCCACGACGATAACGTCTGGGCGATGGATGAACGCGCTGGAGATGATGAGCTTCTGCCGCATGCCGTGGCTGTAGCTCTCGACCAGCTCGTCGGCCCACTCCTCGAGATCGAACAACGCCATCAGCTCGCGTCCGCGGTGCTCGACCTTGTCACCGTCCTGTCCGTACAGACCAGCGACGAAGCGCAGGAATTCCGCGCCGGTCAGTTTCTCATAGATAAACGGCCGGTCGGGGATGAACCCCAGCTTCGCTTTCGCCGCCAGCGGGTTGGTATTCAGGTCGATGCCGGCGAGATGAATGCTTCCGGCGGTTGGCTGGAGGATTCCGGCGATCATGCGAAGCGTTGTCGTCTTTCCCGCGCCATTGGGGCCGAGGAATCCGAACAGCTCCCCATCCGGTACACTGAGATCGATGGAATCAACGGCGGTGAACGAGCCGTATTTCTTGGTCAGACTTTTTAGTTCGATCATTTGGCTTTTGAGTTCCTGAATGCGATTTCGAATGCGGTGCGAATCGCCGAGTAGCTTCCGGCCTGTGCGGCGACGATGCGACCCTCGGCATCGACCCAGGCTTCGAGCCCATGCGGCGCCCCTTCGATGCGCCACGCGCGCACGGTGTCGCGATGCGCGACAATCCATGCGCCGCTCCGATCACGCGACGCGCTATCAATCACAGTGAACAAAGACTCGGCTCGTATTCGGAGCGTTGGCCGTAGCACGGTGCGCGTCAGCGGATCGAAGACCGATATCGTTTGACTTCTGCCTATCTTGGGCGCGCCGCCGAGCATGAACACAACGGAGGCGACCGTGGGATTGAATAGCGGCGCGGTGAAGGTGTACCGTGCTGCCGGCCGCCCAGTCACCTTCTTTCCGGCGATGAAAATCGAGGTGTCTTCCTGAACGGTTGCGTTCATTGTGAACGGTTTTGTCGGTCTCGCCACATCCGCGCTCAGATCGATGAGGTGCAGACCGCGGGTGAGTCTCGTCTGCCAGCGTGCAGATGTGCGTTCTGGTAGCGTTGTACCCGAGCGGAAATCGCCGACGAAGTATTCTTCGCTTACCAGCGATTTGGCCGTGGTGTCGAGCGCGGAAGATGCCGCTCCGATCTGCTCGCCGTCCCGGTCGATCGTGTAATAGAACGTCGCCGGCTGCACTCTCAGCGCGACTTCCGCGAGCTGCTGAGACTCGGTTCTGTTTGCGTTTCGGTGCATCATCATCGCCATCCCGCCGATCCAGAGCGCGACCACGAACACGGCAATGGCGCCGCGTTTGGACTTCACTTGGTTTTATTGCGAAAGAAGGGGCGGCGCTTCACCCCTATAGGACGATTTAGACGATCGTGAGGCTCGTCTCGTCGTTGATCCAGCCGAGGTAGCGTTCGAGGCCCCCGGAGACGGGGACGGCGAGGAGCTCGGGCACTTTATAAGGGTGTAATTCCTTGAAAGCGCGCTCGAGCCCGTGGATGGCGCCCGATCGGGTCTTGAGCATTACGACGACCTCGATCTCGTCGGCGAGCTTATCTTCCCAGCGGTAAAGCGACCGGGTTCCGGGCAGAATCGTCCCGCACGCGACCAACCGTCGCTCGAGGAGCTGTTTGACGAACTTCACGGCTTCGTCAGTGTTGGCGAGCGTAGTTAGAACGACGACGGCGTCGGTGTGGCCCAAGCGTAGGTCCGGGTAACGGGTCTCAAAAATCTAACTCGTCAAGCTTAACAATAACTCCGGCTGGGCACATCTTTGGCTCGGGGGTATAACACAGACAATGGCGCTCGATCCTTTCCTTTTCATCAACCGCGAACTGAGCTGGCTCGCGTTCAACGCCCGTGTTCTCCATGAGGCGTTCGACCCGCGCAACCGGCTGCTCGAGCGCGTCAAATTTCTGTCGATCTTCAGCACGAACCTCGACGAGTTCTATATGGTCCGGGTCGCCGGACTCAGGCGCCAGATCGCCGCCGGCGTACAGCAGGTGCCGGCCGACGGCCTTAGTCCCAGCCAGCAGCTCGACGCCGTCACGGAGCGAGTCGCCGATCTGATGGAGCAGCAGCGGAAGTGCTTGTACGACGTGTTGTTGCCCGAGCTGGCAAAGCACGGGATCGAGATCGCTTCGATGAGCGACCTGGACGAAACTGAATTGGAGCGGATCAATCAGTTTTTCGAATCGCAGGTTTTTCCGGTACTCACGCCGCTCGCCGTCGATCCCGGCCATCCATTCCCGTACATCTCGAACCTTTCACTCTCGATCGCGGTTCAGGTCCACGACCCCGCCACGGGAGTAACGCGCCTCGCCCGCATCAAGGTCCCGAAGAGCCTGCCCCGCTGGGTTCCGTTCGGCAAAGAGAACCACTTCGTTCCCCTCGAGCAGGTCATCGGCGCCCATCTCGACGCGCTCTTCCCAGGCATGGAAATACGCGGCTTCGCCACATTTCGGGTGACGCGGTATTCCGACCTCGACCTCGCCGGTGCGGACGAAGACGACGATCTCCTCGCAATGATCGAGGAGCAGATCTTTCAGCGCCGGTTCGCCGAAGTCGTGCGCGTCGAGGTGGATAGAGGGATACCGCGAGAGCTTCGCGACCTCATACTCGCCGAAGTTCTGGAGGATCAGCCGCCGGAAATGCCGACTCTTACGGAGTCGGACCTCGTCGAGACCGGGCCGTTGCTTGACCTCGGTGATCTCATGTGGCTCGCGACCATGGACATCCCCGCGCTGCGCGATGCGCCATTCATTCCGGCGACTCCTCCGGAGCTTCGAGACACATCGCGGTCCATCTTCGACGCAATCCGCGAGATGGACATCCTCCTCCACCATCCGTTCGATTCTTTCTCGGGGTCCGTCGAGCATTTTCTGATAGCCGCGGCGCGGGATCCGGACGTGCTCGCGATCAAGATGACCTTGTATCGCACTTCGGGCGACACCGAGATTGTGCGCGCGCTCACCGAGGCGGCCCAGAGTGGAAAGCAGGTGGCTGTAATGATCGAGCTGCAGGCGCGATTCGACGAAGTGAACAACATCGCCTGGGCACGAACGCTGGAAGGATTCGGAGTACACGTCGCGTACGGCCTTCCTGGTCTCAAGACGCACACGAAAACCGCGCTCGTCATCCGGAAAGAGGCCGACGGCATCCGCCGGTACGCCCACATCGGTTCCGGCAACTACAACTCGCAAACCGCGCGCGTGTACACCGATCTCGGCTTGCTCACCAGCGATCCTTCGATCGGTGCCGATCTCACCGACCTCTTCAATTCGCTGACTGGTTTCTCCCGGCAGAACGCATTCCGGAACCTGCTCGTCGCACCGCGCAACATGCGTCAGCGTTTCACCAAGATGGTGGACAGAGAGGCGGATCTCGCCAGGGCGGGGAGGCCGGGCCGAATCATCGCGAAAATGAATTCCCTCGTGGATGCGGAGCTCATCCAGCATCTCTACGACGCGTCGCAAGCAGGAGTGAACATCGATCTGATCGTCCGCGGAATCTGCTGCCTCCGGCCGGAAATTCCGGGAATCAGCGATCGCATCAAAGTGACGAGCATCGTCGGACGCTTTCTCGAGCACTCGCGAATCTTCTATTTCGGGAACGACGGCAACGAAGAGATCTACTTCGGATCGGCCGACTGGATGCCACGCAATTTCGATCGGCGCGTGGAGGTTGTCGCGCCAATCGAAAAGCGACACCTGCATCCTCGCGTGTGCGCGCTGCTGGAAACCTGCCTCGCCGATAACCGCCAGGCGTGGGATCTACATCGGGACGGCACCTACGTGCAGAGAAAGCCGGGGATCAATCCGGTCGTGTCCACGCACGAGCGCCTCCTGGTGAATTCTTGGGGACTCCTGCCGCTTCCGCCTGGCAGAGAGAATGGCGCGCAGGGATCACGCGCCGAGCAGGCCGCCATTCCTCAGTCGGCCGCGCCGACCTCGTCTTCGTAGGTAGTCACCGAGCCATCGGGCGCCACGATCTCGACGGGAACACCCGCGAGCTCCGACAGCAGATTGGATTTGCGACTCGCTCCCCATAGATCGAGGCGCAGGTTGTAGACGTGTCGACTCGGCACCGCGGTGATCCTCAACGCGCGCTCCACCCACCGAACTTTGATTTCCGCGACGGCGCTGGCGTGGCCTCTGTCAAAACCATCGGCGACACGAAGGATGGCCGACAGTCTTGTGATCGTCTGCCGCACCGGCCGCTCGAGCCCGCCATAGTTGCGATGCTTCTTTTTCGGCTCGGCTCCGCGATGATACCGCGCGACATTCGCGACCACGATCTGCTCGATCGGCGTCATGCCGAGCAGCTCCGCGTGCTCGATCAAATGGTAGGAGTGTTTGTTGTGCTTGTCGTAGCTGATGTGGTATCCGATATCGTGGAGAAGGGCGGCGTCCGATAGCAGCTTTCTATCGTCCGGTATGCAGCCCAGGCGTTGACCAATCGCATCGAAGAGCTGGAGTGAGAGCTTCTGAACGTGCCTGGAGTGCGGCTCTTCGAAATGAGTTCGCTCCGCCAGCTCGCGCACCGACCGCTCCCGAGCCTCCCCCGGATCTGCCGGCGATGGCGCGACGTGCGCGCTCTCGAGGAGAATCCCTTCGCGGATCCCGTACGCTGAAATGACCAGCTCCCTGGCTTCGACCCGCGCAGCGACTTCCGCTGCGACAGCGAGCCCGCCGACGATGATGTCGCTCCTCGCCGCGTTGAGTCCCGGGACGCCCTGACGCTCGGCGAGCGACATGTTGTGGAGCATGTCCACGATGTGCTCGAGCTCGATGCGCGGAATGACGGTTCCGTGAACCGTCTTGGCGCTTTCCATCCCGATGCGGGCGAGATAGATCGACGCGAGCGTGGTGAAGGTCCCTCCAGAGCAAACGATCCGCGTCGCGTGCCAGTGACGTGCGGAAAGGTGACGACGCATCTCGAGATGAACGTGTTTTCTGAGCTTGCGCATCCCTTTCTTCTTCTTGTCAGGGCCGAGATAGCGCTCAGTCGCGCGGATCGCTCCCAACGGCAGCGAGATGAGTCGTTCGACAAGGCCGTCCGCGCTCAAGGCGAGCTCGAGGGAGCCTCCTCCGATATCCATGACGACGGAACGACCCACTCCCAGATCAAAATGCGCGAGCGCGCTGCGAAAGCTGAGGCGGGCTTCGTCCTCTCCGCGCAGGACTCTCACCTTGAGACCGGTTTCGGACTTCACGAGCTTGAGGAATTCGTCGCCGTTGGCGGCGTCGCGCACTGCGCTCGTAGCGACGACCTCCGTGCGCTTGACACCGAGCTGGTTGGCGAGCGTCTCCATTCTTGTCAGCGTACTCAGCGCGTTTTGAATGGCGACCTCACTCAGCTTTCCCGTCTTGTAGAGCCCCGCGCCCAATCTCGGAGCGGCCTTCATTTCGTCTACGACGCGGATCGTCCCGGTGGGCGAGACATCAGCTATAGTCTGGCGGATCGAGTTCGAGCCGATGTCGATAGCGGAGATGCGGATGTCCGCATCGCTCCCCTGCGCGGGAGCGGTGGGACTGCTCAGAGTCAGACGGGGATTTGCGGATCCGGCCATATATCAAAGTTGACGCGTCGCAGCCCCAAGCGAAACTCCCGCCTCAGTGGCATTTGCCTCCGGTCGGATCCCAGACTCTGCCTTCGGTGTCGATGAATGCGTGGCTGTACTCGCCAGAGCCGAGCATCAACTTCAGCACGCCGAAGTGTCCGTGGATCTGAGTCACGGAGTTGCGGGCGAGCGGCTTGCGCACTCCCCGCAGCTCGGCTCCGCCTGTGCCAGCAATGACTTCTTCAATTCCATTCGCCGGGTCAGGGACACCCGACGGCGTCTGGGGCAGAAAACGCTCGTAATGGTGTTCGTGCCCGTTGAGGATCAAGTCTGCACCGCCATCGTAGAGTATCTGCCACAGGGCCTGCACCTGCTGCGTCGCACCGTACGTGCCGGAGCTGAAAAGGGGCCGGTGAAAATAGGCGAGCGTGCAGAGTACACGGTTATTCGCCAGATCCTGCCGCAGCCAATTTTCCTGCGCCGTCGCCGCGGCGGGATCAGCGCCAGGGCCGAGGAAAAGCTCGCTGTTGAGCGAGATCAGGTGCCAGCTGCCCAGGTCGTAGCTGTAGTATCCCTTTCCCCACGGGCCAGCGCGCTCACCGAAGTACGCGAAATACGGGTCGCCGCTTCCGCTGTCGTAATCGTGATTTCCGGGAGAAGGCCGCACCACGTTCATGATGCGTGTTGACCCCCACGATGGAGAAAAACAGCGCGGGAAATCATTGTCCACGCCGCCCGGCCCCGATGGATAGGCGTTGTCGCCGAGTGTGACCACTTCGCTTTCCTCGTTATCCGCGGCGGCGGCCGCGAGTACACTGTCGACGATATGCGCTGTCGTCTCATCGCCGTTCGTTCCGCATACGGCGATGTCGCCGGCGCCGATCAACTCCGGCGCTCCGGACAGCTCGATTTCCTGCATTGGCCGACTTGGCGGGCGCGTGGGAGAGGAATCATCCCCTGAGCAGCCGAGCGCGGGCCAGGTCAATGAAACCCACAGCAGCAGCTTTCTCAGGTCAGAATGCAAACCCGACATTGGTGACTATCCGGCGCTGGCTTCGATTCGTGAACAGCACGTTCACGCTCGTAGCTGGGCTGAGATACCCGACCCAGAATCCTCCGCCGGCGGCGGAGTGCCATCCACCTGGGGATTGGCCGTTCAGATAAACTCGACCGACGTCCGCGAACCCCAGCACGCCAACGTCCAGAGGAAGGATGAGCGGAAATTTCGCGACCGGTATTCGGAGTTCCGTGCTGCCATATACCGACGCATCGCCCGCGTACCGCTGTCGCTCCTCAGTCCTGAATGTTTCTGATCCGCCAAGGAACGCGGCGTCGAAGTAGGGGAAGTTACCCCACAGTTTCTTGCCGCCCGCGCGGAACGCCAGCACAGGTAGCTTCGGCGCAGGCAACGTGAAGAAGGCGGTGGCCCATGCATCCAGCGATTCGTAGGGTTTCGCTGTGTCCCAGAATCCGGGGTATCCGGCACCAACGACATTGAGCACGGCGCGCGGCTTCATGGTGTCGGCGACGTAACGACTGTCCAAGTGCATCTTGAGCTGAAGCCCCGCCTGCCCGAATCGAGTGAAGCCGTACGGGCGCTGCTGGGCGATGAATTTGGTGGCGACGCTGTCGGTCGTCGTGTAGCGAACGATCGGTCCAAACGAGATGTCGCTGACCGGACTGAACGAGCGTCCGATACCGGGATTGAATTGCCACTGCCTCTGCCTGACCTCGTACAGAGTTCCGCGCAGATCCGGTACATCGTTGCCGAAGCCGCGGAACTCGACGACCTGGAACTGTGACATGTGCGCTGTCACCGGAATGTGCACGTCGGACTCTTCGAACCTCTTGTCGAACACGCCGCGAACCCGCATGCGTTTGCTCTTGAACGAATACGCGACGTCGGCTTCTGTCATGCTCGAGTACGGAACCTTGCGGAAGCCGTACACTGTTCGTATGGCGCCGATCACCGGATAAATGCCAAGCCCTCGCTGAGAATGGATGCCTACCACGGGCTTGATCGAAGCCCCATGATCCTTCTGCGGCGGTATCAGCTCGCCGTACGCGCGTTGCCACGGCCGGCGATTGAAGTAGTGATTGAACGCGTCGTCGATATTGATTTTCTCGTCAATGGTGTCGCGGGCGTACTTCACGTTCTCTACGTTTCCGACGTCATAGAACCGCGTCGGGTTTCTCCTGCCGCCGACGGTCGAATTGTCGACAAAAACGTTATTGCCGTTGCCGCCGATGATCCGTATGGGGATGCTGCTCCGGACACTTCCTTCGACAGTCGCCCGATCATTGCCGCCGTGCAGGTAGATGCGGATCTGTTTTGTTTCGTTCGCGTAGAATCGTCGCGAGAAGTACGGAGCATCGCTTCCCGACTGGATGCGAACATCCACGATCCCATCGCCCGAGCGCACCACAGTCGCCTGATCGTCCGCGTCTGTGCCGTGAATCTCTGCAACCGTCCACAGTTCGCCGTAGTACCGATTAGCCGCGCCGCGCAGCCCGTCGCGCCGCGCTTTGAGCTTGGCCGCAATCACGCGTGAATCGTTCGCGTATTGAGGCGGCAACGTCCCAATCGCGTTGTCGATCACCCGGTCGGTAATCCTTTGCTGCAGGCTGGTGGCGACCGAATCCCACACCGGCTTCTCGAGACTCCCAAGCATACGGCGGTCAAATTCGATGGCGTTGGCGAACTGCGCGCTGGGATCCGAGTACGTGCTGTTGAAGGTGACGAGGCTCGGAAGAGCGTGGCGCGCGATGCTCATTACCAGCCCGCCATAGCTGACGAACGCTTTGTCGCGATCAGTCGCTATGGGCTCCCACTGCGCTTCATGCCCGCCGAAGCGCGCCCACTTCCACTGGTCGGGATGCCGGTCGTTGTCGCCGATGAGCATATCCAGCTCCACGGCCGTCAGAAGGGCACGCGCGTCTACTCGGGTCTGCGGATCGGTATTGATCCGGTCGAGCAGCGTGTCACTGCCGATGATCTTGCTCGCGCCCGCGAAGCCGGTGCCACTCTTCGGCAGGTTGGGATGCTCCTCGATCTCACCGAGCATGCCGGCAAACTCCTTTCGGAACTCGCCGAGAATGGGATCGTCGGGCATCACGGCAACGGCCGGATGCGGATGAAGCACTCCGACTGCGGTCTGGATTGGATCCGCCGCGATCGCTCCCAGTGGATGCGAAGCGCTTCCCTGGTCGCGGACGATGTACCAGATAATGGTGCCGTTATACACCTTGGGAAGGACGCTGAAGTTTTTCCGCACTGAGCGGAATGTGTACTCCGAGCCGTCCGCGGCCTCGAATCGCAGCGATATGGTTTGTGCCCCGCCTCCTTTCTTGGTTGGCTTGAGCCCACCGTGAAAGGTTCTGAGGTTTAGAACGGGGACCTTGATCGGCGTCGTCCACTCATCGCGGTAGTTGCTGCCCAGAAGAGCACGATGGAAGCTTCCCGCCTTGTAGATCTCACCGGG
>DASYVU010000051.1:0-6311 GCA_035936715.1 Gemmatimonadaceae bacterium | reverse complement strand
TCCGGCAGTGCGCGAAGTGTATGCGACCCTTCCCGCCGATGCAGCGAACTATGGCGGGGATATCGTTCGTCGGGTCGGCGGCGAGCGATCCGGCGCAAAAGGTGATGCCGTTCGCTGGATCGTCGACAATGCTGGTGACGCGCTCGAGCGCCGCGCCATTGGTTATAATGCGAGGCAATCCAAAGATTGACCACGGTGGATCATCCGGGTGCAGCGCCATGCGCACGCCGGACGATGCGGCGACGGGAACCACGCGCTCCAGAAAGTACGCAAGGTTTTCCCATAGCTTCTTCTCGTTCACAGATCGATAGGCGTCGAGAAGCCTTTTCAGCTCGTCCGCGGTGTATGCGGTTGCCCAACCGGGAAGGTCGGCAGTGCCACGAGACAGATCGATCTTCCCGAGCGCCGCGTGGTCGTAGGCGAGCGCGGTCGAACCGTCGTCGAGCCGGCGAGCGAGCTCGGTACGCGTCCAATCGAACACCGGCATAAAGTTGTAGCAAAGCACCGGCACGCCGGCGCGTCCCAAATTACGCACGCTTTCGCAATAATTGTCGACTAGCCGCGAACGGGTGGCGCGGCCGAGTTTGATGTCCTCGTGGACGGGAATGCTCTCGATCACGGCGAGCGGCAGGCCGCTCCGCTCCACCTCTTCGCGCAGGGCCGCGATGCGGTCCAGCGGCCATGGCTCGCCGACAGGAATGTCGAACAAGGCGCCCACGACGCCGCGCACCGCTGGAATCTGCCGGATGTATGCGAGCGAAATCGGGTCGCGCGGCCCGAACCAGCGAAAGGTTATCACCGCGAGTGCGCCTCTCGCACCGCCGCAAGAAATCGGGTGGCGAGCGCGCTAATCGCGGCGTAATCGCGCCTGTCGAGCGCGTCTTTCGAGATCAGCTCGCCGCCGACACCCACTGCGGCGGCGCCGGCGTCGAACATCTCCCGCACGTTGTCGAGCGTCACGCCTCCGGTGGGAACCAGAGGAATCTCCGGAAACGGACCGCGTAGTGCGCGCAGATATGACGCGCCGCCGACGTTCTGCGCGGGAAAGACCTTCACCATGTCGCCACCCAGGCGAAACGCCTCGAGCACTTCACTCGGCGTGAGCGCGCCTGGGAGCACGGCGACGTCCGCGCGACGGGCGGCATCGATCACCTCTGGGACGAGACACGGCGAGACGATGAACTCCGCACCTGCATCCACAGCGCGCCTGGCCGTCTCGGCATCTGTCACCGTACCGGCGCCCACGAGAACTTTGTCGCCGAAGCGCTTCGCGACCGACGCGATCGCATCGATCGCGCGCGGCACTGTCATAGTGATTTCGGCGATGGCGAGTCCCGCTTCCGCCAGTGAGCGGGTTTTAGTCTTCACCGTGAGACTCGCAGACTAACCCCCCTCAGGAGCTGCTCCACCTCGCTGCGCGTCACCAGGCAGAAATCGCCCGGTATGCTATGCTTGAGCGCGGAGGTCGCAGTTGCGAACCGTACCGAGTCCTCCCAGCCACGATTCTCGAGGCGGCTCACGATCAGGCCGGCGCTGAATGCATCGCCCGCACCAATGCGATCCACTACCTCGATCTCATAGCGC
Source organism: Gemmatimonadaceae bacterium (assembly GCA_035936715.1). GTDB lineage: Bacteria > Gemmatimonadota > Gemmatimonadetes > Gemmatimonadales > Gemmatimonadaceae > UBA4720. The sequence continues at coordinate 4,727 of DASYVU010000051.1, read as the reverse complement.
GGTGCCCGGTGGATCTTGCCGTCGGCCGCTACGATCGCGCTCCAGTTGTTCAACAATACTCGCGGATTCTCGCGCAGCGTAACGGCGACGGCGCGAAAGTCGAACCGCTTCTCGAGCGCGAGCGCGACCTGCGCGTACGACTCCGCATCCACGCGGTCGTAGCTATCGGCCGCCCCGGCGCCGATGCCGAACACCACGCGCGTGTCCTCCTCCGTGGTCATCAGGACATCCACGTGCTCCATCAGCGGTTCCTGCACTGCGCGCGCCTTCTCGGCGCTCCAGAGCTTGCTCCGATAGTTCAGATCGTAGCTGACGGTGAGCCCCGCCTTCTTGGCTGCGACCAGCGACTCCGCGGTGACCTTGGCGGCGGATTCGCTCAGCGCCGGCGTGATCCCGCTGACGTGAAACCAGCGCGCGCCGTCAAACATCGAAGGCCAGTCGATGCTGCCCGGCTTGATTCTGCTGATGGCCGACGCCGAGCGATCGTACAGCACACTGCTCGCCCTGGGGGCTGCACCAAGCTCTGCGAAGTAGAGACCCGCACGGTCGTCCGGGGTCCACTCGATGTGGACGTCCACGCCTTGCTCACGAGCGCGACTGGCGATCATACGACCGAGTGCGTTTTCGGGAAGTCGCGATACCCAGCGTGACGAGGCGCCGAGTCGTGCGGCTGCGACGGCGACATTCAGCTCGCCGCCGCCGACGTAGGTGTCGAAGCTGTGGGCCTGCTCGAGCCGCTGAAAAGCCGGTGGCGTGAGCCGCACCATGGCTTCGCCGAAGGTGACGAGATCCATGCGCAATCTTACGTTCTGACCAACCTGCTCACCAGATTCTACCGAATCATGTCCTTTCCGGGGCTCGATCTTACAAACCGCATAGCGGTCGTCATCGGCGCGACCTCAGGCATCGGTAAAGCGATCGCGCTCGGGCTGGCCGACGCCGGCGCCGATGTCGTGCCAACGGGTCGTCGAGAGAATCTCACCAAAGAGGCGGCACGAGACATCGAAGCTCGAGGACGCCGCTCGCTCGCAATAGCCGCTGACGTGTCGGATCCGGATTCTCTGCAGGCGCTTGCCGACGCAACGATCGAGACGTTCGGCAAGGTCGACATCCTCGTGAATGCGGCGGGTCGCACGGTGCGGCGCCCCACGCTCGAGGTCTCGGACGCAGAGTGGAATGAGATAATGGACACGAATCTTACGGGGATGTTGCGCGCCTGCCGCGTCTTCGGACGCCACATGATCGAGCGGCGTTACGGGCGCATCATCAACATCGGTTCGCTGACGTCCGTCGTCGCGCTGCACGAGGTTGCAGCGTACGGGGCGAGCAAGGCGGGATGTGCGGCGCTCACGAAATCTCTCGCGGTCGAGTGGGCTCCGCATGGCGTGTGCGTGAACGCGATCCTGCCGGGTGTCTTCCGGACCGCGCTCAACGAGGGCTTGCTCGACGGTACCGATCGTGGCCGTGAGCTCTTGATGCGCACGCCGATGAAGCGGTTCGGTAAGCCGGAAGAGGTCGCGGGTGCCGCGGTGTTTCTCGCGTCTGAGGCGGCGAGCTTCGTCACGGGACACCTGCTCGCGGTCGACGGTGGCTTTCTCGCCAGTGGCGTGAATCAGTAGCGAGAAGCTCGGCACGGGAATAAATCGCCGACCATCGAGGTCTATATAGAACCAACGCTTTCCTCGAGACCAATCCGCAATGGTACACATTCCTCATAAACCGGGCGCCCTTACTGGGCACAATCACCGGCATACCGACGTTCCTGGCGAGAGTGAGCTGCAGGACAACGCTGTTGATTCGGACGGTCTCGATCGCCGCAATTTCCTCAGCTGCATGGCGTGGGTCGGAACAGGTTTGCTATGGACGGTAAACGGAGGGGTTCCCCGCTCGTCGCGCCTCGGTGCTGAAACACCAGGAAAGGGACAGCTATTCTTCATGCAGATAAGCGATAGTCACATCGGCTTCGATAAGGCTGCCAACACCGATGTGACTGCGACACTCAGGGCAGCGATCGCCAAGATCAACGCTCTGCCCACCAAGCCCGCGTTTCTCCTGCACACCGGCGACATTACTCAGCTTTCCAAACCTTCCGAGTTTGACACCGCCGATCAGGTTCTGCGGGAAGCTCGCACCGGGAAAACCTTCTACGTTCCGGGAGAACATGATGTTAGCGTGGATGGCGGTGCGAGCTACCTGGAGCGCTACGGCAAGGGCACACAGAAAGGACGAGAGGGCGGCGGGTGGTACAGCTTCGACCACAGCGGAGTTCACTTTATTGGGCTAGTAAACGTTCTCAATCTCAAAGCCGGCGGCTTGGGATCATTGGGAGGGGAGCAGCTCGCGTGGATCGAGCGCGACGTGAAGCATCTCTCGAGCAGCACGCCAATCGTCGTGTTCGCGCACGTGCCGCTATGGAGCGTATATCCGGCGTGGGGCTGGGGCACCGATGACGGAGCCCGAGCACTTAGCTACCTCAAACGCTTCGGCTCAGTAACCGTGCTGAATGGCCACATACATCAGACAATGCAGAAGGTGGAAGGCAATGTCGCGTTTCACACGGCGCTCTCGACCGCTTTTCCTCAACCGCGCCCGGGAACGGCACCGTCACCAGGTCCGATGGTTGTGCCTGCCGGTCAACTAGCAGATGTTCTTGGTGTCCGTGAGGTTCACTATGTCCCTTCGAACCGTCACCTAGCCGTGGTGGATCATACGCTTTCGGGCAATTCGCCCGACGCTGCATTTGCCGCTGGCGAGGCCGCCGCAAGAGCACACGCAGCCGCGCTGCCACAGGCCGCCGCAGGCGGAGTTGCTCCCGGCTCCGCGACAAACGAGGTTACTATCGACAACTTCGCGTTCACTCCGAAAACTGTTTCTGTGGCGGCGGGGTCCAGACTGACATGGCGCAATCGGGACGACGTACCGCACAAGATTCAGAGCGCGGACAATCGTTTCGTCGGCTCGCCCCTTCTGGACACGAAGGCCATGTATTCGGTGGGTTTTCCGGAGAGCGGAGAATTCCCGTATTTCTGCTCGCTACACCCCGTCATGCAGGGAAAGGTCGTCGTGACGCGATGACATTGGGCTCGAAGTGAGGTTGGTCAGTCGTGCTGGCAAGCCGGTAGAGGTGGGGGGTGCCGAAGGTCTCGAAGGGGGGCGGTTCGAACGCCTTTTGCTTCCACACTTATCCGCGGGCTTCACGCTCGCGATGTATCTCACCGGTAACACAGCCGATGCGGAAGACGCCGTACAGGAAGCCATTCTCCGCGCCGTCCGATACTTTCCAACGCTCCGCGATGACGATGCGCGCGGCTGGTTCCTGACAATCGTGCGTCGGGTGTGCTTCACCGCGTACCGCACCGATCGTCCACAAGGAAGCAGCATGATCTCGATAGATGCGGTCGGGCCTCAGTTGGTCGACAATCGCGAACAGCCTGATTTGGCCGCAGAGCGATTGCAGGTTCAGCAACGCGTGCGCGCGGCGGTCGACCAGCTCCCACCTCTTCTCCGCGAGGCGATAGTTCTGCGAGAGCTTCAGTCTTGCTCCTACGCCGAGGTTGCTGCCGTGACGGAGGTCCCGATTGGAACCGTCATGTCGCGTTTATCAAGAGCCCGGGCACGCCTGGCTGTGCTTCTTCATGACGTCGTGGACTTCGGAGAGGTCGTATGAGCGAACGTCCACCCCTCGGCGAAGCAATGCGTGAGGCGCTTCCCGTTTACGAGGCATCACCGTCGCTTCAGGCGTGGGCGCGCGAGGAAGCGCGCAAACTTGACTTCGAGTCGTTGCCACCGCGCGAAGCGCCGATTCGCTCCATGAGATCTCGTGTTTGGCGGTTCTCGCAATGGCCGATCGCCGCTGGGCTGTTGGTTGCGGCAGCGGCTGGGTGGGGCGCAGGCTTGCTGCGGCCCGGTGCCAGAATCACGTCGTCGACAAACGCGACAACGAGCGAGTTGGTCGACGCGCACGTCCGATCGCTCTTGCCAGGCCATCTGCTTGATATTGAATCCAGCGATCGGCACACGGTGAAGCCGTGGTTCGCCGGCAAAACTGATATCGCCCCCGTCGTGGTTGATCTCGCGGATAAAGGATTCCCATTGCTGGGAGGAAGGCTCGACTACGTAGATGGTCATACGGCGGCAGCCCTCGCGTACGGTCGACGTGGGCACACGATAAACCTGTTCGTCTGGCGGACGGTGCCTGGTGAGCCCGGCGCCGGATCCTTCGCAGTGAGAGGATACAGCCTGCTCCACTGGTCGAGTAACGGGTTGAGCTCCTGGGCTGTGTCGGATGCGGCTCTGTCGGAACTCGAAGCCTTCCGCGACGCTTACGTGCACTAGTCTCGGCGACTGGGCCGGGTAGCTCCAATGAAGACCGGCCGGCGAACAAAAAGCCCCACCGTCGAACGACGATGAGGCTTGCAGTTAATCAGTCGGTTCTCTAGACCATCATTATCGGGGTTTGCAGGGAGAAACTCACCCCAAACTCACCCCGCTTTACGCCGGGTGTTATTTCGGAGCGTCAGCAGCGTTGACGTACTGAAGTCCCCAGGGCCCCTCTCCGTGAAGCTGGATAATCGTTCTGCCTTTGGTCCAAGCGAAGTGATGAACGCCTTCGGGGATCATTCCGAATGTCCCGGAGGGGAGCGCGATTCCACCCTTGGTCGTGAACTTGTCCCCCATGCCAACGCTTAGTGCACCGCTTATTACGGTGACATGCTCATCGGCGTGAT
>DASYVU010000050.1:0-20410 GCA_035936715.1 Gemmatimonadaceae bacterium | reverse complement strand
GAAGTCTCTGCCCGTTGATTCCTCGAACGCCTTCTGCAAATCCGCTGTGATGACGTTGCCGTACGCGTTCGCAGTAGTGTAATGGTTCATCGCTTTCCAGAACGCGGCATCGCCCAGCTGGTGGCGGAGCATCTGGAGAATCGTGGCGCCCTTCGGATAAATGTGACCGCTGAAGAACAGCTCGAATGGCTCGTTGACCCACTTGTCGTACACGATGGGGCGGCGCGCCACGCGGTCGGCCTGAATGCTCTGTTCGTGCGAGCCAAGGCGATCGAAGGCGCCTTCGTCGACTCCCTTGTCCTCCTCGCGAAAGATCTGCTCCATGAACGTCGCGAATCCTTCGTTGAGCCACGCATCACCCCAACGGCGGATTGTGACCAGGTCGCCGTACCACTGGTGTCCGAGCTCGTGCGACATGAGACCGTCCGCGCTTTCCTCAGGCGGCGCCCACGCGGGAAGAAGAATCTGGCTGTCGTTCTGCGACGTGGCAGCGACGTTCTCCATGCCGCCAAACTGAAATTCCGGAATGACTACCTGATCGTACTTCGCCCACGGGTAAGGCACTCCGGTCTTGCGCGAGAAGACGTCGACTGCCGCGGGAGTTTTTCCGAAGCCTCGCCATGCGGCAGCGACCGAATCGGGATAGGTCCAGTATCCGATTGTCGCGCTGCGCCACGGCTTGTCCTGCAAGACCGTGTAGTTGCCGACGACTGCCGTCATGAGGTAGGTGGATGCCGGCTTGTCCAGAACCCAATGCCATTCGATGCTGTCGCCGATTGCGCGCGAGCCGGCCAGACGGCCGTTCGAGAGCGCCCGCTCGCCTTTGGCGCTCCAGAGATAGAACTCCCAGGTCGTCTTGTCGCTCGGGAAATCGTACGTCGGGACCCAGTATCGGGTGTCTTCAGTCTCTCCCTGCGTCCAGACAATGTGCCTGGGCTTGAAGTAGGCGCCCTTGGATCGGTTGGCGCCGTCGTAAACGATGGTGATCGAGGTCTTGGCTCCAGCGCGGAGCGGGCTCGCCAGATGCACGACGAGCGAGTGTCCGTCGTAATCGTGTTTGAGTGATTGGGCGCCGGACGCCACACGCTTTATCGTCATGTCGCCCGCATCGATCGCGACGTTCGCGAGCGATGACTTTCCTGGCAATCCCGCGATCTGCAACGTCGTTGTACCCTCGACCGCGTGACGCGCCCAATTAAACCGTATCGTCGTCGACTGATGCTGCAGATCGTATGTCCGAACCCTCTCCCCGTGCGGCACGCCTGCGGGTTCGGGTCCCCACACGATTAGTGGACCTTGTTGAAAGCGAGGCACGAGATCCGGCGTCAGGCTCCCGTCCATCTGGAACGGACCCGCGGCAGGACTCGGCTGGGGCGGCGCGGGCGGATTCGCTGCGGGGGGTGGCGAACACGCGACGAGGAGCGCGCAAAGAGCGGCCCTCGACCCGAGGAAGCCTCTCATTTTTCGTGGGAACGGAATGGATACATCCGGATGATTCGGGACGCCGGCATGTCGTGTGTCAGTCATATGCTATCGAACCACATAACCTGGCGGAAGGTTCGATGCGACACGCGTTCACCTTGATCGAGCTCACCGTCACGCTTTGTATCCTGAGCATACTCTCGGCCATTGCCATCCCGCGGGCGGAGAGATTTCTGGACAGGATTCACGTGCGTGGCGCGCTGATCGAGATCGAATCACTCTTCAGCACGGCTCGACACATAGCGATAGCGCGGGGAGCCCAGACGACGGTCGAGATCGACACGGCTGCCCGCTCGATTTACGTGAGCGCGGGAGGAGCGAGGCTGCGCACTGCAAACATCGGCGCGGATCACGATGTCCGACTCTCCGCCACTCGCCCGGGCATGAGTTACTCCGCGACCGGCATGGGGTACGGCGCCGCGAATCTCAGCGTCGTCGTGCGACGGAACTCGGTCGCCGATACCGTCTTTGTGTCGCGACTGGGTCGATTGAGGCATTGATCTCGGCAGGTATGGGCTCCGCCGCATTTCCGTTCGATCCGTCGTCCGCCGTGGTCCCGAAATCGTAGCCCGGAACGGAGATGCGCGGTATCTGCTGCCCGATCATGCGTTCGATCGTGCGCACCATCGCGATCTCGTCGGTCGACATGAAAGTGTACGCATCGCCGGTGGCGGCGGCGCGTCCGGTGCGACCGATGCGGTGCACGTAGTCTTCAGGCTGCTGCGGGACGTCGTAGTTGATGACATGGCTGATGCCGGACACGTCGAGTCCACGCTGCGCGATGTCGGTGGCGACCAGCACCCGGATTTTCCCCAACTTGAAATCATCCAGCGCGCGCGTGCGCTCGCCCTGCGATTTGTCGGCGTGCATTGCCGTCGCCGCAATCCCCGCGTCTTCGAGGTGGCTAACGACGCGATCCGCGCCGTGTTTGGTGCGCGTGAAGATGAGAACCGAATCCATGTCCGATTGTTTCAGCAGCTCAACCAGCAGCATGGTCTTTCGCTCGCGCGGAACCGGGTAGACGGCGTGCGTAACAGTGCTTACTGCCTCGGAGCGACGTCCGATCTGCACTACCACCGGCTTGCGCAGATACGTTCGGGCCAGGGCCTCCACTTCGGGCGGCATCGTCGCGCTGAAGAGCAGCGTCTGCCGGTAGGGTGGAATCTCGCTCACGATCCGATTGAGCTGCGGAGCGAAGCCCATGTCGAGCATGCGGTCCGCTTCATCCAGGACAAGGACTTCGAGGTCGTTGAATGAAACGTTCTGGCGCTCCATGTGGTCGAGAAGTCGTCCCGGTGTCGCCACGACTACGTCGACTCCCCGGCGAAGTGCCTTCGATTGCGGCTCGATGCCGACTCCACCGAAAATCGGAACCACACGGAGCTGGGTGTACTTGCCGTACTTACGAAAGCTCTCCTCTACTTGGGCGGCGAGCTCGCGCGTCGGGGTCAGGATGAGAACACGGACGCGGTGAGCGAGCTCACCTTTCTCGTCAGTGATCGGAGCGCTGATCAGATTGTGAACTATGGGAAGAGTGAAGCCCGCGGTCTTTCCCGTTCCTGTCTGGGCCAGACCAATCAGGTCTCGTCCCGCAAGCGCCAAAGGAATCGCCTGCTGCTGGATCGGGGTAGGGTGCGTATAGCCGGCGTCGCGCACGGCTTGCAGCACTTCGGGCGCGAGGTCGAGCTCGGCAAAGGAGAGCCCCGCGTCGATTTTCTCTTCAATCATCTACTGTAATATACGCTGGCTGCGGTCCCAGTCGGAGCGTCGGGGCGAGCGTGCGCATTGAGAAGCGCCAAGAGAGCGGTGTTGACCTCTTCGGGCGTCTCCTCGGCGATGACGTGACCCGCCTCGGGAATAACCCTCAGCACCATGCGTGGCAGGAGCGGAACGTAGATGCCCATCCCATCGTCCGGCATCATGTGGTCGAGTGCTCCCCAAAGACCAACAGCGGGAAGGTCTACCGTCGCCAGTCGCCGATTCTTTGCCGCCGTCCAATCATAATTGTGAAGCAGCTCCCTCATGGCCAGTGCGTACTCCGGGAACTGCGAGGGAGCAAGAAATTCCTCGACGTCACGCTCCGTGAAACGCCCGCGTCGTCCGTAAACCCGTCTCAGCGCGAGCGTCACTATAAGACGAGGGTTGATCTTCCGGACGATCGGAGTGAGAGCCTTCGGCGTGAGAGCGCGGTAGAGCCGCATCAGGGGCACGCCATTCAAACCGACAGGTGAAAGAAGGCCCAGGCACTGAGCGCGCTCGCGATATCGCGACGCGAAATGGTAGATGAGCGAGCCGCCCAGCGAATGGCCTGCAAGCGCCGGACGCTCGAGCTCGAGCGCGTCCAGGATATCCCGAAGATGCTCGACGAGTGAGTCTATCGTGTACTCGTCGGGTGCAATCGGCTTGTCCGACAGCCCGTGTCCTTTGAGGTCGACGGCGATCACTCGGAACCCGCCATCGGCGAGAGCGGGCATATTGCGCCGGAATACATAAACCGAGCAGCCCCATCCATGAATGAGCACGACAGGAGGCGACTTCGGATCGCCGCGCTCGATCACTCTCACTTTCAAACCGGAGCGCAGTCGCGGGAAGCTCACGCGATAAGCCGGATCCCCGGCGGGAAACATTTCGCCGGGACTGAGATTGTCCCGGCGATGTGATTTGATCATCGGATCAAATCAATTCAATTTCCCTGCCGAGAAGCTTTCCGATGAGACCGATGCGGAAGGTTACGTCGGTCCATTTCGATTCAGGACCAGTCCCGTCATCGAGGGGAAATGCAGACCATGCCCAGGGGTGCGTGGTCGTTGGCCGCTCCATCCCTTTGTGGGGATGCCAGACTCCCGAGCGATCGCGGTCGTCGACAAACCGCTCGTACAGCTTCATCCACCCTTCATTGCGGCGCAGGAAGTTTAGCCGAGCCATCGTCTCGAGCCAGACGAGCGCGAAAGGCACGTCGGCTTCGACCGCGTTGCGGTGCGGCAACACGTCACCCATGATGAGGTGCGGCTGCGGCACCATTTTCTTGCCGTAGAGCTGGAGAACTTCCTGACGAGGGAGGGCTTGCGTTATCCAGTCGTAGATCCGCTCCACGGCCGTGAAGTGCTCATGCCGAAAGATTGGCATGTACGCGAGCATCGTCAGAGTGTAGATCGAAGGCGGCGCCGACTCCGGCGCGAGAACGTGCGTGTTGCCGACCCGCATCCACGGCTTTTCGCCGAGGGGCGAGTTGAGGTAGGCGACGGTTCTCTCGAGAATCCGTCTCGCCGCGCCACGCAACCTCGGGTCGTTTTCGTATCCGCACTGGGCGAGCGTGGCCGCGGCTGCCTCGCGGAATATTCCGCGGGTCCGACGGACCAGATCATCGTCCCGTGTCTTTGTCCCGAGCTCGAACGTGAACGCGGGATCGTTGTCTTCCGCAAGCAGGCGAAACAGCAGCCGTCGCGCTGTTACCAGCGGAGGTGAGTCGGGAGTCCAGCCGCACTCGATGAGCCGTCGAACAGCCGGGATCGTTCCGATGTTGGCGAAATCCGCGCTGTGCCGATTGGGAAGGGAGAGAATGGAGTTATTCCACATCCCATCTCGAGTCTGGGTAACCGCAAGCTTGATTGCCGGACGGTGAGAGTACGGAAGCCAGTCTACTTCGCGAGGGCCGGGATCGCTGAGGCGAGCGACCTCGGTCATTGCACGATACCGGATGGGCGCCGACGCGTGCTCGATCAGCCAGCTCACCGGAAAGGAGAGTGGCTCAGGAGCAAATGTCGTTATCGTCGGGGATAACTCGGCGGCGGTCCCGGGTGCGGTCACAAACGGCGCTCGATATGTGGGGGGCAGGCCTTAGAAGGCGGCAGGCGCATGAGCCGCCGATAGCGCGGAAGAATAGCACGTTTTCACGCTGGCGCTAGGGGCTGACGGCTAAGTGCTGACGGGGCACTGAGTTAGAGCGCATGCGGCGTCGGAATTTGATCCCGACGCTGAGTTCAACCCTTTCGCGCCCTTCGGAGTATTAGCTTCGAGGCGGCGAGGTGCCGTCAAACACAAAATTCTCCGGGAGAGAAGGATGAAGGTTATTCGCATCGCCACGCTGGCTTTTGCCCTCTGCGCTGGCCTTACATCGGTCGCCGCGGCACAGGGACAGCCCGAGCCACAGGGTCAGGGCGAAATGCGCCGTGGCGGCGGAATGGGCGGAATGCTCCTCAAGGACATCACCTTGACGGACGCACAGAAGGATCAGGTCAAGACCATCCGCGAGAAATACTTGCCGCAGCAGATCGAGCTTCGCAAAGCAGCTCAGGCCACCGGTGGCCCTCCTGACGAAGCGACCCGCAGCAAGATGATGGATCTGCAGGAGAAGCAGGCCGCCGAGATCCGCGCGATACTAACCGCCGATCAGCAGAAAGTCTTCGACGGCAATCTGAAAGAGATGAGGGATCGGATGGAAGCGCGCCGCAAGGGAAGCAGCTAAGCTCCAGTTACGGTCGCGGCTCGAGAGCCGCGATGGTGTAGTTGCTCTTCGGGTTCCAGAGTATCCAGCTGTGGAACCCGTTGTCGTATCCGGCCTTTTTCTGGGCGCGAATCTCCGCGGCGTAGTAGTGTGGCGAGCCCAGGGTGAAATCCTGGTACCAGGGAATGATCCGCGCGGCGTTGGGGATGGAGTCCGTCCTCGCGATCACATCCTTCAGCACCCGATCGATCGTCGCGTACGGATGCGCGTTCGGGTTTCGGATCTTGTAGGTGCCGCGCGCGAAGTGTGACGGATAGACCATGGGAAGAACGACATCCACCTGATCGATGAACATCTCCCACTTCTGTCCGATGCCCATGTCGGTGGTGTCGGTTGCGGTCAATCCGAATACATCGGCGGTCACCGGGATTCCACGGGGCTTGAGAGCTTTGCGCAGAAATCCCAGCTGTTCGCGAATCACCTGCGCGCGGGTCCGGCCTTCCGCGAGCGGATAGGTCGTTTCGGTGACGAGTCGCTTCTCGTCGGGGAAGCGCACGTAGTCGAATTGCACTTCGCTGAAACCGATGTCGTACGCCTCCAGCGCGAGATCCGCGGCGTACTGCCACACGGCGCGCTGGTGCGGATCCAGCCATGGATTTCCGTTCTTGTCGAGCCATGGCTTCAGATCCGACTTTCTCTTAATCGCGAGATCGAGTTTCTTTTGCGCGAGGAGCGGATCCTTGGCGACGACGATCCGCGCGATCGGATAAATGCCGTGCGCCACCATCGAATCGAGAATTGCGCGGATTCGTGAGCGCGATAACGAGTGGCCGTCGGCGGTATCTGCACCGATCTCCCGCGCGAGGGGGACCCTGGAAGGATAGAGCACGAACCCGCGGTCATCCTTCACATCGATGACGAGCGCGTTTATCTCGGTCCTTTTCGCAACGCCGATCAGGGCGGTGAGCTTCCTCCCCAGCGCGGCCCAACGATTCACGTAAAGTCCGCGAAGCGTGTCCGGTGTCGGAACGCGAACGATAGCGCGTACCGAATCGATGCCTGTCAACGTGGAAGAAGCCGCAAGGCCGTGAGGAGTCGAAACGTCAGTCTGCAGTGGCGCGTCCCGCTCGTGCTGACACGCGAGCGAGACCGACATGAACGCGATTGTGGCGGAGCGCGCGACGATCAGAGAGCGTTCAGTTCTGCGTTGGCGTCGGAGAGATAACCCATATCCCTGACGACACTCTGAGCCTGCTGTGTGACCATCGTGAGACCGGTGGGCTGCGCGTTGAGACCACCGGTGCGAAAGCGCACGAGCTCCAGACGCATCGATCTGAGTAGTTGACGGCAGTTGTCCAGTTTTGCCTGTGCTTCCTGTTTCTTGCGGCCGACATCCGCGAGTGCCCGGCGCTGGCGACGAAGCAGAGCCAGTCGGCGGACGCGCCCCTCGCTCGCGCCGTAATCGAGCGGATTCGCCTGTGATTCGAGGGTCGAGATCTCCTTTTCGACGGCTTCGGGCGACTCGCGTCCCGCGCCACGGTCCATGTCGGAGAGCGAGAGCGCGAGCTGCTGTACTTTTCTGAAAACGGCATCGGCGGAAGTCGCGACCTCCGGAATCTGCTCGCGCTCGTCGGACGGCATGTTGAGAAGCTGACGGTGAATTTCGCGATGGTCGGATTCCGCTTCACGTATCGCCGAGCCGTAGCGCGAGTCGGCGAACGGACCGGGAGCGCCCGCTGGAATCGGACTCAGCGGCGTCGCACCGGCAGGAGCATTGATCCTCGGATACGGCTGAAAGGGCTGCATCGACAGAAGCGGGGAAATCGGAGAGAACAGTCCCTGCCCGCGGGAGCGAGCACGCGCGCGGACTTGCGCGCGCTTTTTCTCGTCGAAGAGCGCCCGTGCATCGTCGATCGTCTCGGCGGCAACATCGAACATCAATCGATCGCGCGGTTGGCGGAACACGTCGCGCCAGTCGTAGCCGGCGGCCCACAGCTTCGAGTACTTGAACGCGAGTCCTACCGTCCAGATGACGGTCAGCGCGATGAAGTCGTGATTCGAGAAGAGCGAGATCGGGACGAGGATGGCGTTGACCGCGAGGTATGGCGCCAGCTTGCGGCGGAACGAGACGACCATCGGCGCGTTCCACTTGCTCAGCTCTTCGGGCGTCGGAGCAGATGGCGTGTAAGAAGTCGGAGCGGCGGGAGTGTATCGATCGCGGAGGGATTCAGTAACCTCGCGCTCACGGATCTGTGCTCGCGTTTCCGGTGCAGCCGCGGTCGAGGCTCTGGTGGCAAGAGTCGGCATACCTCCCCCGTCGAGTGCCACAGCGAACGCCGCCGCGCTCGGGAAGCGATCGGCAGGATCCTTCTCGAGACACATCATAACCGCGCGCGCGAGATCCGGCGGCAAGTCGGGCCAGCGCTCGTCGACCGGTATCGGTTTCTCCGATAGATGCTTCACCAGCATCGAAGGCGTGTTGCTGGCGACGAATGGTGGCTGCCCGCAAAGCATCTGGTAGCCGACGACGCCGAGTGAGTAGAGATCGCTGCGTCCATCGATGGCCTGATCGCCGGCAGATTGCTCGGGCGACATGTACGCTGGAGTACCGATCGCCATCCCCGTCGCGGTGAGCCGGGAATCCCCGCTGTCGGTGAGAGCGCGCGCGATGCCGAAGTCCGTCACCATCGCGCGGCCGGTCTCTTCGTCGATGATGATGTTGTCGGGCTTGATGTCGCGGTGGATGACGTTGCGATGGTGCGCGTACGCCAGTGCGTCGGCGACTTCGCGGAGAATTCGGCGCACTTCGACCGGCGGCATCGGACCGTGCTGCTGTAGCCGCTGCCCCAGGTTGTCGCCCTTGATGTACGCCATCACGAAGTACACGAGATTGTCGCGCTCTTCGACGGTGTAGATCGGAACGATGTTGGGGTGATTCAGCTGCGCTGCCGTCTCCGCTTCGCGGAGGAATCGCTGGCGAATGTCGGCGCGGAAGCTCAGCTCGGGCGGCAACACCTTCACCGCGATCTCGCGCTTCAGCCTCTTGTCGCGCGCGCAATAAACGATACCCATGCCGCCACGACCGATCTCGTTCTCTAGCTCATAGTTTGCAGAGAGAACAGTAGCCACATGTGTTCCAAGCTCGTCGGACGGACTAATTGGCATTTGAGCGCGTCAATTCAGCAGTTACACTGTTGCGATTCGTGCCGTGCTGGCGTAAAACCACGAGAGCAAAAGATGCAGTATAGGACCGGCGTGGAGTAGTATCTAAATAAGAATCTTGTCTTTGGAATGACAATGGCACAGCGACAAACATTACCTGTTCTCCCGTTGAGGGGCACAGTCATTTTTCCGGGTCTTACCCAGCCGATTGCGGCGGGCAGACCCTCAACTCTTCGAGCTATCGAGGCGGCCCTCAAGGGCGACCGTCTCGTTTTTGCGGTTGCGCAACGCGATAACTCAGAGGAACCGACCGCGGATATCCTGTATTCGATGGGCGTGATTGCGCGCATCGGACAGATTCAGCGGGGGCTCGGAGGCGTTCAGCTGCTATTGCAGGGCGAGCAGCGGGCGACCGCCTTACAGTACGCGACTGCCGACGGATATCTCAGCGCAGTGATCGTTCCAGCGGAGGAAATGAATCCTCAAACTGAAAACGATCCTGCCTTCACCGCGTTACAGAAAGAGACTCGCGAGCGAGCCGCTGAGCTCGGCGAGCGTCGCGGACTCCCCGAGGAGGTCGTTCACCAGGTTCTCGATTCCGTTACCGATCCGGGGCGTTTTGCCGATCTGGTGGCCGGTTACATCGAGCTTCCGGTTCCCGAAAAGCAGGGACTGCTGGAAACCCTGAGTGTCGAGGAGCGCCTTCGCCGCGTTCTCGTCCACGTGCAGCGCCAGGTCGGGCTGCTCGAAGCTCAGGAAGACATCAAATCGCAGGTCCAGGAGGAATTGGGTGAGCGTCAGCGAGAGATGTATCTCCGTGAACAGCTCAAGGCGATTCAGAAGGAGCTGGGCGACGACGATTCTAGCAAGGAGATCACAGAGCTTCGCGACAAGCTCGCCAAGCTCGAGCTCCCGAAAGAGGCGCGCGCCGAGGTAGAGCGCGAGCTAGGCAGGCTGGAGAGAGCTGGCCGCGAGTCGATGGAAGCACAAGTGATTCGTACGTATCTCGAATGGATCGCGGAGCTTCCGTGGAACAAGAGATCGGATGATCAGCTCGAGCTGAAGCACGCCGAGACAGTGCTCGAGGAAGATCACTACGGGCTTAAAGACGTAAAGGATCGCGTCCTCGAATTCCTCGCGGTCAGGCAGCTCAGAGCGCAGCAGCTCGCGGAAGAGGTCGAAAAGACCGGTGAAGTTCCAGCCGCGAAGCTGTTAGCCGACAAGGATGATGCGACGCCTTCGCTGGTGACGAGCGATACAGCCGACCGGTTGATAACCGACAAGTCGGAAGCGAAGTCCCGCGCGATGGCGAAAGGGCCTATTCTGCTTTTCATCGGACCACCGGGAGTCGGCAAGACGTCGATCGCCAAATCGATCGCGAGATCGCTGGGGCGACAGTACGTACGCGTGGCGCTGGGCGGTGCAAGAGACGAGGCCGACATCCGCGGTCACCGGCGCACTTATGTCGGTGCGATGCCGGGCAGAATCATCCAGGGACTCAAGCAGGCTGGAACCAAGAACCCGGTCTTCCTGCTCGACGAAGTGGACAAGCTCGGCACCTCGTATCAGGGTGATCCCTCGAGCGCGCTTCTCGAGGTTCTCGATCCGGCGCAGAACGACACATTCACGGATCATTATCTGGGAATTCCATTCGATTTGAGCGAAGTGCTCTTCATTGCGACCGGGAACTTCGTCCAGAACATTCCCGGCCCGCTGCTCGACCGTATGGAAGTCGTCGACTTCGCCGGCTACACGGAGAAGGAGAAGGCGGGGATCGCGACCAGATATCTGCTGCCACGGCAGCTCGAGGAATCGGGGCTGAGCGACAAAGACATAACCTTCACCGAAGACGCGATCATGGCCATCGTCTCCAAATACACTCGCGAGAGTGGAGTGAGACAACTGGAGCGCCAGATCGGGGCCGTCGCGCGGAAGCTCGCGCGGAAGCTTGCCGCGAGCGAAGAGGTGAAGCACGTCGTGGATGCGGAGGCCGTGCGAGATCTTCTTGGCAGACCCCGTGTTCATCCGGAGCATGCGCTGCCGGAAAGTGAAGTCGGAATTGCCACCGGCATGTACTACACGCCGATGGGCGGCGACATCATGTTCGTCGAGGCGTCGATACGCCGGTTCTACGGCACTCGCGATGCCGACACATCGGGACAGGTTGGCCCTGGCGGGCCGGTTTCGCTGATTCTGACCGGACAGCTGGGCGAAGTCATGAAGGAGTCGGCGCGCGCAGCATTCACCTACGCGACGAACAATGCCGCGAAGCTGGGCATCCCGCGCGACAGGCTGGGTGCGATCGAGGCACACATCCACGTGCCCGCGGGCGCAATTCCGAAGGATGGACCGTCGGCGGGTATCGCGATCGCGACAGCATTGGTGTCGGAGATGGCGGACCGTCCAGTGAGGCAGGATGTCGCGATGACGGGCGAGATCACGCTTCGGGGCCGGGTGCTTCCGATCGGGGGGCTGAAGGAAAAGGTCCTTGGCGCGCATCGCGCCGGCATCAAGGTCATCATCATTCCGAAAGGAAATGAGGCGGACATTGAAGACGTGCCGGAAGAGGTGCGCAACACGCTCGAGTTCCACCCGGTGGAAACACTGAACGAGGTGTTACGAATCGCGCTCGTGCCGGCGGAGCCGGGTGAACAGGCGCGGCCGCTGGAGATGAAAGAGGTCGCGTAAACCGGACGAACTAAGAAAGAAAACGGGAGCCATTGTGGCTCCCCGTTTTTCGTTCAGCGCTTCGATTCGCTTAACTCCATCGGACGGTGACGACGGCGCCGGCGGGCAACGCATACAGGATGGCCTTGCCGCCGAAGTGCACCGCGAAGGACACTTCCGCGGGCGCTGTGTTGAGAACGATGAGAACTTTTGAACCGTCGTCGGCGTTTTTGAAGGCGACGCTCTGTAGCCCACCAACGTTGGTGGTGGAGGCGATGCGGTGCGCTCCGGGCCTCACGAACTCGCTGGCGTGGCCGAGCGCATAGTACTCCACGTTGCGCGTGACAAACCCGGTGCCCGAGTTGATCGTAATCACACCACGACAGTTGCCGCACCCGCCCAGGTGCGGGCCCGCGTTCTCGTCGAGCGCGAGATTCCAGAGCGCCACGCCTTTGGCCCACCCACGGGTGCTGCCAATGATCAGCGTGCCGACGAAGAACTTCAGGTTGTCGGCGAACACCGTTGCCCACCCCCCACCGGAGCACTCGGTGAAATAGGCATCTTTAGCGGGATACGCTGCGTGCACGTTGTCCTGCACACTCACATCACCGGCGTAGCAATGCCAGGCGACGCCGTTCACATATTTTCGCGCGGCGCTATCGGCGAGCACGGCGAGCGGCGAGCTCGCCAGATCCCAATTGTGGTCCCAGTCGAGGATCAACGCTTGAATGCCCGTCCTCGCAAAGAGCGGCCCCACGTGCTTGCCAATCAACTCGGCCCGGACTGGCGGATCGAGGCGCATTCCCGGGTAGTTGTCAGGCTCATACGCGGGCTCGTTCTGCAAGGTCACGGCGAAGATCGGCACGCCATCCGCCTTGTAACCCTCGACGAACTTGCGAAAGTACTGGGCGAAGGAGTCATAGAACTCAGGGCGCAGCGCGCCCTGAATCAGGCTTCCGGTCGTTTTCATCCAGCCCGGAAGACTCCAAGGTGAAGCAACTAGCTTGAGCTGCGGATTGATCGCCAGCGCCGCCTTGAGCGCGGGAAGCTTGTCGGCGCGATCCTCGTCGAGTGAGAAGCGCGCTAGCGCGGAATCGGTCTGACCCGCTGGCATGTCGTCGTAGCTGTAGTCGTGCGTGGAAAAGTCCGACGCGCCCATGGGCACGCGCACGAAGCTCAATCCGATTCCGGGATTGCGGCCAAACAGCTCGCGGAGAATCGCATCGCGCTGTGTGCCGAGCTTGTGCTGGATGAGATAGGCCGACGCATCGGTCATCGCCGCGCCAAAGCCGATCATCTCCTGATAGCTTGTTCCCTCATCCACGTCGATGACGACGGGAGACGCGTCGGACCCGAACCTGATGACGACGTCGGGCTGTCGGTTGAGCAAGCGCGTCTGGTCAGCAGTGGTGACCCATGCCTGCGCGACGGACGCCGGAGTCGTAGTGACGGCAGTGTTGTGAGCGCACGCGCCCAGCAATCCGGTGTAGACGACGATCAGGGACTCACAGAGCGAGTCCCGTTTCATTTTACCACTAATCGAGTCCTCAGCCCACCGACCATCACATCGAAGTCGCCGGGCTCCACGACGGGCCGGTTATCGCGCCCAATGAATGCCAATCGCTGGATCGGCAGGCGGAAAATGACGGTGCGGCGCTCACCGGGAGCGAGCGCAATCTTCTCGAAGTCACGGAGGCGTCTCACCGGCGGATCGATCGACGCATAGAGGTCGCGCACGTAGAGCTGCACGACCTCCTTGCCTGTCACGGCTCCCACGTTGGTTACGTCAACGGAGACCGCCACCGTGTCCGACACTCCCGCAACGGCGTTGGTCGGGCGGAGATTGGAATAGGCGAAGCTCGTGAACGACAGCCCATGGCCAAACGCCCACTCGGGATTGTACCCTCCCTCGGATCCACTCGTCGTGGCGTCCTCGGGCGTGGGACGATCATAGTGGACAATTGTGCCTGAGATTCGAGGCCAGCTGAAAGGAAGCTTCCCACTCGGGTTTACGTCGCCGAATAGCACCGAGGCCAGCGCCTCGCCGCCGAAGGGACCGGTCTGGTACGCCGTGACGATGGCGCGCGCGCCTTCCACAGCCTCGCGCACAATACGCGGATGTTGGTGAAAGATCGTGAGGACGACCGGTGTGCCGGTGGCTTCGATGGCGCGCGCGAGATGGAGCTGAGCGGACGCGAACGCGAGGTCCTCAATGTCGCCCGGCTTCTCAACCACCGGCCACTCGGCCAGTGCGACGATGGCGACATCGGCTGTCCGCGCCGCGGCAACCGCGTCAGCGATATCGATTTCGGAATTGAAGTCCGCTCCGCGCACGTAGGTCACGCTTTGCGGACCAACCTTGTCCCGCAAAGCATCGAGCAGAGTCTTCACGTCGCGGGGATACATCGCCGTGGTGGTGCCCTGCCAGGTGTAGCTCCACGACCCGAACTGCGCCACGAGTGAGGCGGCGCCGGGGCCAGTGATCAGTACTTTTGCGGTTTTCGCAAGTGGAAGGAGCGCACGGTCGTTCTTCAGCAGAGTGATCGATTCTTCCGCGGCAGCACGGCTTGCGGCCTGAAATGGCGGCGACCCGACGCGTGCAAGCCGGGCGCTGTCTGGCCACGGGTTGGCGAACAGTCCAAGCTGATACTTCACGCGGAGTATCCGACGAACCGCCTCATCGATGCGCGTCATCGGCACCGTGCCTTCGTGCACGAGAGCGATGAGTGAGTCGTAGAAGCTGTAGTCGTACGGCTCCATGCACATGTCCACACCCGCCAGCACCGCCTGACGTACGGCGTCCTTCGGCGAGGAAGCAACGCGATGCACCGAGTAAAGTCGGTCAACGTCTGCCCAATCTGAAACCACGATGCCGTCGAAGCCGAGCTCCTTACGCAACAGATCGGTCAGGATCTCGTGACTGGCATGCACAGGAACGCCGTTGATGTCGCTGGAGTTCACCATGATCGTACGAAGGCCCGCGTCGATCGCGGCTCGAAAGGTCGGGAGGTAGTACTCGCGCAGCTGGCGATCCGGAATGAGCGCAGTGGTGCGATCCTTTCCGCTCAGCGGTCCGCTGTAGCCGAGAAAGTGCTTGCCGGTCGCGGCGACAAAGACAACTCTTTCGGGTGTGATTGCAGCGCGTGGTAATGCCGGAAACAGCGAGTCGAGCGCCGGACGCGGATCTTGCTGCTCTCCGAGCACCGCTTCACGTCCGAGCACAGTCGCCAGATGCACGTCTTCGCCGTACGTCTCGAAGAACCGCGACCAGAGTGGCTGGCGCCCGAGATCCAGCACCGGTGCGAAGTTCCAGGAAATACCGGCGGCGCGCGTCTCGTACGCCGTGATCTGGTGCTCGCGGCGGACCAGAGTCGGATTCCAGGTAGCGGCCATCGCGATGTTATGCGGGAAGACCGTTCCCTTCGTCATGTAGTGGAAGCCGTGCACCGCGTCGATTCCGTAGATGACGGGAATCGGCACCCGCTTCCGCGCGGCAACTCGCTGGACGTTAGTGAGAAGCTCGCGCCACCGCTCGGGCGCAAGCGCGACATCCCAGACGTTGAGCAAGGACCCCACGTGATGACTCAGGAGCGCGTCGTCGAGCTTGACAGAGTCTATCTGCTGCACCGTGTCTGGCGTCCCGCGCGTGCTGGCAACTGCCTGGATCGTCAGCTGCGTCATTTCGCCGACTTTCTCCTCGAGCGTCATGCGCGCGAGCAGCGAGTCGACACGGCTCTCCACACCGCGCTGCATCTGCGCCCTCGCGGGCGATGACGTCGCTGCGAGCACCACCAGCGCGATTGCGGATTTGATTCGATTCTTCATCGTGCACTGTGGTGGAGGGCTTAGTCACGACTGGCTCCGACTCCGAAAGTCGGACGGGGCTTTGAGCTGGCCGGCGAACATAATATTGGAAATCCGAATCCGCCACCTCGCCGGAGATGTAAAGAGGTGCGGTGCCTCAGTAGATGATCGGCCCCCAGGCAAATAGCTTCCAAGGGTCTGCCCTCAGAGCCGGCGGTTCCGTTCCCTCCACGAAATATTCCGTGTAGCGCCGATCGGGCGGAGTCTGATCCGTCGCCAACTCGCCGGTCGCGCGATCTACGTCGCCCATGATGACGCCGAGCGGCGGATTCCACTGCTCGCTGGCGTGAGACGCGATCAGCTGGGGCTGCGACGCGTAGTAGCGCGCGACCATTTTTCCCCAAATGGGCGCTGCCATCGATCCGCCGGCGGCGCCGCTCGTGATCGACGTCGGCTTGTCGAAGCCGAGCCAAACTCCGGCGACAAGATCGGGAGTGAGGCCGATGAACCATACGTCGGAGTTGTCGTTCGTTGTTCCCGTTTTTCCGGCCACCGGAACCGACGCAGGC
This sequence comes from Gemmatimonadaceae bacterium, assembly GCA_035936715.1. Lineage (GTDB taxonomy): Bacteria > Gemmatimonadota > Gemmatimonadetes > Gemmatimonadales > Gemmatimonadaceae > UBA4720. The sequence goes on along the minus strand of DASYVU010000050.1, from coordinate 4,282 downwards.
AGGTAGCGCCTGATGCTCGACGCGGTCCCCCGCTCGACGACGTCGCGCATCATGTCGCGCACGACGTAGGTGACGCGCGGATCCAGGGCCGGCGCCAGCGCGCGAACCTCGCGCGAGAGGACCACTTTGCGATTCCGGTCTTCTATACGGTATATGAACCGCGGCTCGACTGGCGTTCCGAGGTTCGCGAAAGTCGTGTAAGCGGCGATCAAGTCGAGCGGTTGCACCACCGATGCGCCGATAGCGCTCGAGGGATAGGGCGCGATCTTCGAGCTGAGCCCCATCCGACGGGCGAGGCTCGCAATCGAATCCATTCCCAGTCTCATTCCCAGCTGCACGGCAACCACGTTGCGCGACCTGGCGAGCGCATCGCGGAGCGTGAGCGGGCCGAGATACTGGCCATCGGAATCCTCAGGTCGATAGACGGTGCCGTTTGGCAGCGAAATCGAGAGGGCGGTGTCCGAGAAGATCGTGTTCGGGGTGATGCTGTCCGCGATCGCCGCGGCGTAGACGATCGGCTTGAACGACGAACCCGGCTGCCGCATGCCATCCACTGCACGATCGAACTGCGAGTCACCGTAATCGCGTCCGCCAACGAGCGCGCGAACATCTCCCGAGGCCGGGTCGAGCGCTACGACCATTCCCTGCAGGTAATCGGTCGTCCGCGTCGGCGCCGTACGGGAGCCCGGCGAGTATTTCGGATGCGCGTAATCCGGCTGCGCTTCGACCGCCGCTGTCTCCTCGAGCAGCGCACTCGTGGCGGCGTTCTGGAGCACGGGGTCGAGACTCGTGTAGATCCGGTAGCCGCCCTGAGTGACCGGAATCCCGGCGCGCTGCGCCTGGACGCGCACCACATCGACGAACCACGGCGAGTACGCCGAGTACCCGCTATTCGGCAGCGTGACGAGCGGCGTTCCCTGCGCGCTCGCCGCCTGAGCCTTGGTGACGTATCCCTGGTCGGCCATCAAGGAGAGCACGACGTTCCGACGCTGGCGCACACGATCCGGGTACTTGAGCGGATCGTACAGCGCCGGCCCCTTCGGCATCGCGGCCAACGCCGCCGCTTCCGCGAGTGAGAGCCTCGAGGCGCTTTTCCCGAAGTAGTGCCGCGCGGCGCTCTCGACGCCGTACCAGCCGTGGCCAAACGGTATCTGGTTCAGATACGCTTCCAGAATCTGGTCCTTCGTGTAATGCTTCTCCATCTCGCGTGCCGCCGACTGCTCCTTGAGCTTTCTGCCCAGACTCATGTCGGTGCGATCGATCAGGTCGGGATGCATGTTGCCCACGAGCTGCTGGGTGATCGTGCTCGCTCCGCGCCGCTCACCGAAGATGTTGTCCTTGAGCGCGCCCGCTATTCCGACGACGTCGACTCCGTCGTGCTGGTAGAAGCGATGGTCCTCGACGGACACGAATGCACGCGGGAGGTACCCGGGGAGAGACTTGATCGATACGCTGGTGCGAATTTCCCTGCCGATTTCCCCGATGAGCGAGCCGTCGCGCGCCAGAACCAGTGACGCCTGTGGGACCGGAACGATCGTCCATGGCTCCGTTTCGAGTGCGCTGGACTGCTGTGCGCCCGCCGACGCCGGGGCCAACAGAAGTGCGGCCAGCGCGAGCACGCGCAACGGTTGATTGTACCTCGTCGTCATGGCAACTTCAGAAGGATGGATCGCTCTATTCATCTCGTCGTAGTTCAGTTCAAGCCGCGAAAGGGCGACTACACCGCCAATGTGGAGCGGCTCGCCGGGATATTTTCGCAGATAGATGCCCTCGACCCCCGTCCGGATGTCGCTGTCTTCGCCGAGACCGCGCTCACCGGATACTTCGTCGAAGGCGGTGTGCGCGATGTCGCCATGACAGCCGGCGCGCTCGCCCGCGATCTTCAGGCGCAATACGCCAGAGCTGTTACTACACCGCGGCCACTCGATGTGTGCATTGGGTTTTACGAGGTGTGGAACAACGCTTTCTATAATAGCGCGCTCTATGTGACTTTGGGCGGAGGGACCGATGAGCCTGTGGTCCGGCATGTGCACCGCAAGCTCTTCCTTCCGACCTACGGAATGTTCGACGAAGAAAGGTTCGTCGATAGGGGCTTCGAGGTCCGCGCATTCGACACGGGGTGGGGTCGCGCCGCGATGCTGATCTGCGAGGACGCCTGGCACAGTCTCACCGGCACCGTCGCAGCGCTAGATGGTGCGACGACGATATTCATTCTGTCCGCGTCCCCCGCGCGCGGAGTATGGCCGCGCGAGGACGAAGGCCCGGTACCAGCCAACCTCAAGCGGTGGGAGCGCCTCGCGCGCGACATCGCCGAGGAGCAAGGGGTGTTCGTGGCGCTGGTGAATCTCGTGGGCACGGAAGGCGGCAAGACATTCTCGGGCGGATCGATCATCGCCGGGCCGTACGGCGATGTCCGCGCAAAAGCGCCGCTGTGGGACGAAACGATCATGACGATCACGCTCGATCCACAGGACCTCACTCGTGCGCGGTCGGACGCACCGCTCCTGACCGACCTGCAAACGATGATGCCGCACCTGATGCGGACCGTCGATCGCATCCAGGCTGGCGAGCGGCTGGTGCTGAGTTACGACGAGGGACCGAGCGAAGGTGGACCGCTCACGCCGCTCGATCGCAGTGCTGCCGGAGAACGCGCGGACGCACCTTCCAGCGAAGAGACGGCGCGCGGCCCATCTGGCAAACCGCGCAAAGGCAGCAGCGCGGCTGCCGCCCGCGGTTCGTCGAAAGCGAAAGCCAGCAACAAATCCGCGAACCCAGGGCGGAACGGAAACGAGCCAATCCCTGTGATGCGGACGCCCGATTCACCGGGAGGTCCGCCTCCGGTGTCGATCGATGCGCAGCTCACCGCGGGATGGCTCGTGTCCTTTCTCCGAGAAGAATTCGAGCGCCGCGGATTCGAGAAAGCCGTCGTCGGACTATCCGGTGGAGTGGACTCGGCGGTTACCGCATTCCTCTCCACCCAGGCGCTGGGCGCAGAGAACGTCATCGGGGTGCGGATGCCGTATCGCACGTCGAATCCCGAGTCGCTCGCGCACGCGCAGCTGGTGATCGACAAGCTCGGAATCCAGTCGCGGACGATCGACATCTCGCCGGCGGTCGATGGCTATCTCGCCAACGAGCCTGACGCGGATCCCGGGCGGAGAGGAAACGTCATGGCGCGGGAGAGAATGATCGTGCTCTTCGATCTTTCGGCGAAATACAAAGCGCTTCCCGTCGGAACCGGCAACAAGACTGAGCGACTGCTCGGTTATTTCACCTGGCACGCTGACGATTCGCCGCCGATCAATCCCTTGGGCGATCTGTTCAAGACCCAGGTATGGCAGCTCGCGGCGTTTCTTGGCGTGCCCGACGTTATCGTCAGCAAGCCAGCGTCAGCCGATCTGATAGAAGGCCAGACCGACGAACGGGATTTTGGAATCAGCTACGCCGAAGCCGACAAGATTCTGAATTGGCTGGTGAGCGGATACAGCCCAGCCGCGCTTTTCGCGCGCGGATTCGATTCGGCGAAGGTCGAGCTCGTTCGGAAGCGCCTGGCCGGCACGCATTGGAAGAGAAAGCTTCCGACGGTCGCGATGGTGAGCGCTACCGGGATCGGAGAAGCGTACCTGAGACCCGTCGACTACTGAGCGCTGTTTACTGGGCCTGACAGGATCCTCCGTTGAGCGCAACAGTCGGCGGCATTCTGAACTCGCACGTGGAGGCGATGTTGTAGCGCTGGTTGTACGCGCGCTCCGCGCTCGCGACAGCGTCGAGCTTCTGGAATAGCGCGGCGGAATCCGTCGTTTGCGAGCAGTAGACCAGGTAGTAACGCGGGCCGCCGCAAGCTCTCGAGCCAACCGGCGCGGTACGGCACTGCGCGGCAGAGCTGCATCCATCGGCCTTCACCAGCGCCTTGGCCTGGTCCTCGAGCGCAACGATCTGAGCCCAGTCGGCTTTCTGGTCGCCTGTGAAGACGATTTTATCGCCGCCAGGGCCAATAGGCGCAGCCCCGGGCGAGCCCTGAGAGCACGCGAGCACGACGAGCACGATCGTAAAAAGCGCAGAAACACTTCGAGTCAGCACAATTATCTCCGAGGTGGGTACGCAGGCGATCCGGCAGGAAGCCGGCCAACCATGCGAGGTGTTCCGCGCGTAGCCTGTCCGGCGCGCTATCTGCTATTTTGGAGGTCGAGCTAGACCCCCGCCTGCCGGAGAACAATGGCTACCAGAACACTTCCCGAACGCAAATCATCCTCAGGACCGAGCGCCAAGCTCTCATCCGGGG
>DASYVU010000049.1:0-4541 GCA_035936715.1 Gemmatimonadaceae bacterium | reverse complement strand
GTCTTCGCGACCACCGAGCCCCAGAAGATCGCCCAGGCCGCCGCGCCGGTGCTCAGCCGGCTTCAGCGCTTCGACCTCAAGCGCATAGGGCTCGGTGACATCACGAAGCGCCTGACGACCGTTCTCGAGAAGGAAGGAGTGAAGGTCTCGGACGACGCGCTGGCGATGATCGCCCGCGCGGCCGACGGCTCGATGCGTGATGCCCTCAGCCTCACCGACCAGGTGATTTCGATCGGTGACGGCACCGTGACCGCGGAGCGGGTTCGCGAGGCGCTCGGGCTCGTGCCCGAGGACGAATTCCTGGCGATCCTCGACATCATCGCCAATCACCGCGCAGGAGAAGTGTTCGGCGCGGTGACCAGGCTCGCGGACGCGGGCGTCGACTTCGGCGTGTTCCTCTCGGGTTTTGCCGACATGCTCCGCGCGCAGCTCGCGGTGGTGCTCAACGGAAAGGCCGATGGAGTCTCAGCTACCGCAGCGGCGGCACTGAGGGAGAGAAAGGATCTCTTCACTGCCGGCGACCTGCTTCGGATGGTCAGCGCGGTCAATGCGCTCGAGCCGACCTTCCGGAAGAGCGGTCAGCAGCAGCTCCTTATCGAGATGCTTCTCGTGAGAATGGCGCTGCTCGACAGGACCGTCGCCCTGGAGGACCTGCTAAAGGGTCTGGGTGCTGACTCGCCAACAGGCAGCGAGCGTGGAGAAACGCCGAGCGGGTCCGTCCGCGCTCAACCGGCGCAGGCTTCGGTGGCGCGAACGGTGCAAAGACCGGCCACGCGTCCGGGCTATCCCCCGCAGCTTAGCACGCCGAACGCTCTGCCGCCGGAGACGCCAGCAAAATCCCAGACACCGGTAAACGAGGGACAGCTGCGCGAAATGAAGCGCGCGATGGAGGCGACGGCACAGGATTCGAATCGAAGCCGTATGACGCCGGAGGCGCTCAAGGAAGAGAGAATCGGTATGCTGCGGCAGAAGGATCCCGCGCTGGGAGCGGCAATCGACGAGCTGGACCTCGAGCTCCTCGACTGACCTCACAGAGCTCATTCACAACCTGGGACAATGGCTGATTTTTCGAAAATTTTCGAACAGGCGCAGCAGATGCAGGCGCGCATGCAGGAGATGCAGGCCGAGCTGGAAAAGCAGACCGTGACCGCTGCGGCCGGCGGCGGCTTGGTGACGGTCGAAGCTGACGGAAAGGGGACCATCACGCGCGTGAAGATCGACCCGAGCGTGGCGGATCCCAAAGACGTCGAGATGCTCGAGGATCTGGTGCTCGTCGCCGTCAACGAGGCCCAGAAGAAAGCCAGCGAGCTCGCGAAGGGCGAGATGGGCAAGCTGACTGGGGGCCTGAACCTCCCATTCAAGCTGCCATTCTAGCGTGGGCGCGATAGACGATCTGGCCACCGAGCTGTCCAAGCTGCCGGGCATCGGCCGGAAGACGGCGCTCAGGCTGACGTACCACCTTCTCAAGCAGTCGCCGGAGCAGTCCAAGCGGCTCGCCACCGCCCTCGAGACGCTCGCGGAGAAGGTGCGCCCATGCCCGCAATGCTTCAATCTCACGGAGGAGGATTTGTGCTCCATTTGCCGTGACGCGCGCAGGGATACGGGAGTCATCTGCGCAGTAGAGGAGGCTTCCGATATCGGAGCTATCGAGCGGTCAGGCGAGTTCCGGGGCGTGTATCACGTCCTGGGCGGGCGTCTATCGCCCCTAGACGGCATCGGGCCGGAAGACCTCACCATTCCACAGCTGGAGACGCGAGTGTCGGCTGGAGTCGTCCGCGAAGTGATAATTGCAACCAACCCAAGCATCGAAGGGGAGACGACCGCCCTGTACGTTCAGCGCAAGCTCGCCCGCTATCCCCTCACCGTCTCGCGCATCGCGCGCGGACTGCCCGTTGGCGGCGATCTCGAATACGCCGATGGTGTGACGATCGCGCAGGCGCTGACCGCGCGGAGGGCGATGTCATGAGCAGACAGCGCGCGAGCTTCGTGGCTGTGGGTTTCATCGGTGGCATCGCCGCCGGCAGTCTTGTCTGGAGCAGGATGCAGCGCCAATACCGCCGCAATCTTTTCAGCAAGTCGGCGCTGCATCGGGTCGCTGCGCTCGGTTATTTGCGCGCGCGCCCCACTGTAGGAACGGCGCAGCTTCTTCGCGAGTACGTAGCGTGGGAGCCGAGAGCGATTCTCCGCTCGCGTGGCGCCCGGCTGCTCAGGCAGCTCGAGTCAACTCTGTGACCGGAGCACGATGACGGCCGGCACGGCAAACTGGTCCTTCACGCAAGACGACTTCACCGCGATTACCGATTCGCTGAAGCGCTTTCTTGGCGAGACCAATTCCCGCTGCGCCCTTCTCGTCGACCGGTCGGGACAGCTGGTTACGACGGTAGGTGAATCACTCTCGCTCGACACCACCGCGTTCGCGACGCTCACCGCCGCCGACTACAGCGCCAACGACCAGTTGGCGAAGCTCGTGGGCGAGAACGATTTCTCGAGCCTGTTTCATCAGGGCGAGAAAGAATCCATCTACGTCGCCGACGTCGCCCGTCGCCTGCTTCTCGTAATAATCTTCGATTCACGCACGACTGTCGGTCTCGTCCGCCTGAGAATGAAGGCCGAGATCGAGGAGTTGACGCTGTTGGTCGATCGCGTATTTTCGCGCGGCCGGAACAGCGCCGCGCCCGACGGACTTCTCAAGGGCGCGGATGACGAGATCGACAAACTCTTCAACTGGTGAGGAAGAGCTAGCGTGTCGATGATCAACTACGCCTCACGCGAGATCAATTGTAAGATCGTTTACTATGGTCCCGGGCTTGGCGGCAAGACCACGAATCTCGAGCACGTCTACGGCAAGGTTAAGCCAGAGACGCGAGGTAAGCTCATATCTCTCGCTACAGAAACTGAGCGTACGCTCTTCTTCGATTTTCTTCCCGTCGATCTTGGAACCATTCGCGGATTCAAGACTCGCTTCCACCTGTACACGGTGCCCGGACAGGTCTATTACAATGCGAGCCGCAAGTTGATCCTCAAGAACGTAGATGGCATCGTCTTCGTCGGTGACTCGCAGGCGGAGCGCATGGAAGCAAATCTCGAGTCGATGCAGAATCTCTACGACAACATGTCCGAATACGGATACGACCTCACCCAGATGCCGTTCGTGATCCAGTACAATAAGCGCGACCTGCCGAACGCCGCTCCAATCGACGATCTACAGGCGGCGCTCAATCCGGGCTGGGAAGTGGAGGAGCCGACCAAGCGTCGCGTCACTCCTGATCCGTATCACGCGGGGGAGAACCTGATCGAGCAGCTTCCAGGCGGAGAGTGGGTGGAGCGCGCGCCATATTTCGAGGCGATTGCCGTGCAGGGAGATGGCGTGTTCGACACGCTCAAGGCTGTGAGTAAGCTGGTGCTAAAGGCGCTCGCCTAGCGGGGCAGGGAAGCCTCCGGTGAATCTTCCCAACACCATCACGGCCGGCCGGATTCTCGCCGCGCCCTTTATCGCGGCACTGCCCTTCATCAACTCCCCCGGCGCGCGGCTAACCGCGTTCGTGCTGTACATCGTTGCCGCCATAACCGATTACTTCGACGGCAAACTGGCGCGCACGCGGAATCTCATCACGGATCTCGGACGCTTGCTCGACCCGCTGGCGGACAAGCTCCTTCTCTTTGCCACGCTGATTCCAATGTTCGTGCTGATGGCGCCGCCGAACGACGCTTTTATTCCCACGCGTGCCGAGAGCATGGACGCGGGCCGGCTCCCATTTCTCACGCCCTTCGGACCAGTGTTCCTGCCGTGGTGGGTGGTGGCGCTCGTGATCGGTCGGGAAGTTTTCATGACCGTGTTCCGCCAGGCGGCGGCGCGTCGCGGAGTAGTCATCTCTGCAATCGGACCCGCGAAATGGAAGACCGGCTTTCAGTCCGTCTGGGTCGGCTCGGCGTACTTCTGGTTTTTTGCCGCGACTCTTGCTTCCCGTCATGACTGGAACAGCGCGGCCTGGCGCGCGTTCGCCTACTTCAACGGCATCGTCGGAACGATCACGATGGTCACATCAGTGGTTCTCACCATTTATTCGCTCGCTCTCTATCTCCGGCGCTACGCCGGCGTCTTCGCCCGGTGACCACCAGCCAGGTCGAGCTGATCACCATCGGTGACGAGCTCCTCCTCGGCTTCACGATAGATACGAACGCGGCGCACATCTCCCGCTTGCTGGCGGCGAGCGGGATCGAGATCGTGCGCCGAACAACCGTCGGCGACGAGGCGGAAAAGATTGCGCAGACGGTTCGGGAAGCTCTCGACCGGACGGGCGCCGTGATCACCACCGGTGGTCTCGGACCGACGAGCGATGATCTCACCAAGCCGGCGATCGCCCGAATCTTCGGCCGCGCGATGAAGCTCGATGAAACGATCGCCGCGAAGCTGGAGGAGCGCTGGCGCGCGCGATTTCCCACCAGCAGCTTTCCCGCGACCAACAGAACACAGGCGGAGATCCCCGAAGGCGCGCGAATACTCATCAATCGCCATGGAACAGCTCCCGGCATCTGGCTGG
>DASYVU010000048.1:0-2121 GCA_035936715.1 Gemmatimonadaceae bacterium | reverse complement strand
CGCTTCGGAGCGCGCGAGCTGGAACGAGCGGGCGAAATCATCGGGATCGGTCGAGACGCGCATCCCCTTTCCGCCGCCGCCGGCCGCAACCTTGATGATCACTGGGAAGCCAATCTCGCGCGCAAACTTCAGAGCTTCGTCGGGGTCCTCAACTGGGCCGGGAGTGCCCGGAATGATTGGGACCTTGACGTCCTGCATCGCTTTCCGCGCAGCGGCCTTGTCGCCCATGACGCGGATCTGCTGCGCGGTCGGACCAATGAAATTGATGTTCGACGCCACGCAGATCTCGGCGAATTCCGCGTTCTCGGCGAGAAATCCGTAGCCGGGATGAATCGCGTCGGCGCCGGCGATCTCCGCCGCTGCAATGATGCGCGGGATGTTCAAGTACGATTCGCGCGCCGGCGCGGGGCCGATGCACACGTCGTCGTCGGCGAAGCGAACGTGCAACGACTCGCGATCGGCTTCGGAGTACACTGCTACCGTCTGGATTCCCAGCTCGCGGCAGGCGCGGATCACTCTCAAGGCGATCTCGCCGCGATTAGCTATCAGGACTTTCTTAAACACTAGGACTCATTAAGGGTCGCTTTGAGTTCAACTGCGGACTGCGGACCAACTGCACTGCGGACTGCTGACTAACTGCGAATTAGGGGACCTATTGCGAACTGGGAACTGAACAGCTCGCACTATCCAGTCCACGCCGGGGTAGTTCGCAGTCCGCAGTTAGTTCGCAGTACGTAGTTAGTCTCCCAATTCCGCAGTTAGTCAGCAGTCCGCAATGCCGTGAGTCCGCAATCCGAAGCGGCTATGTGACTTCTTGTTTAACGGTATCCCACGAAGTATCACTGGACGCCGCGATGCCCTGCGCCCTGAGCGAGAATTCGGCGGGATTCGTCGCCGCGAACAGCGCGTCATCGTAGGAGATGACGCCCTTGTGGTACCAGTTCATCAGCGACTGATCGAAGCTCTGCATGCCGTACGGCACCGCGCCTTCCTTGATGAGCTGCGGAATGTTCAGCGACTTGGTCAGGTCGCGGATCTGATCGCGCACCGCTTCGGTGTTCACGAGGATTTCGGCGGCTGGCACCCTGCCCTTCTTGTCGGCACGACGCACAAGCCGCAGCGAGATGACCGCCTTGAGCGCATTCGAGAGCATGTAGCGCACATCCGTCTGCTGGTGGGGCGGGTAGAACGAGAGGATGCGGTTGATCGTCTGCGTCGCGTCCGTCGTGTGCAGCGTCGAGAAGACAAGGTGTCCTGTCTCGGCCGCCTTGAGCGCGGTGTCAAGCGTGTCGAGATCTCTAATCTCTCCCACGAGCAGGATATCAGGATCCTGCCTCAGCACGCGTCTGAGCGCCTGACCAAAGCTGTTGGTGTCAGTCCCCACCTCGCGCTGGTTGATGCTGCTCTTGATATCGCGGTGCAGAAATTCGATCGGGTCTTCGATCGTGATGACGTTCGCGTGCCGGTTCTGATTGACGTAGTTCAGCATCGACGCCAGCGCGGTCGATTTTCCGGAGCCGGTGATTCCGGTGACGAGAATCAATCCGCGCGGCATCAGCGCGATCCTCTCGCACACCTCAGGCAGATTCAGCTCGGCGATCGTCTTCGCCTGGAATGGCACCGTTCGCATCGCGTAGGCGATCGTTCCGCGCTGCTGATACGCGTTGACGCGGAAGCGGCCAATCCCAGGGACGGCGAGGGCGAAATCCGATTCCTTCTGCTCCGAGAATTCCTTGATGTTCTTGGGCGCCATGATCTGCTCGGCCAGGCTTCGCAGATCCTCCTGCGTGAGCGCCGGCATATCCAGAGACACCATGTGACCATCGATGCGGAGTGTCGGGGGACGCCCGACCTTAAGGTGCACGTCGGACGCGCCCTGCTGAATCATGTTCTGCAGAATCGATTTGTAATCAAAGCTTCCAGCGCGGTGGGGCGGAGCGGCTGGGGCTGCAGCGGCTGCAGCGGGAGGCGCGCCCTTCGGCACGGCCTTCGGGCCGGACGCTTCGCGCTTTACGTATGGATCAAGTTCATCAGGCATTGGGATCTATGCGGAGGAGGACCTGCCCGTATTCGACCGGATGCGCGTTCTGCGCGAGAATCTCTTTCACCACTCCGTCGAAC
>DASYVU010000047.1:0-9745 GCA_035936715.1 Gemmatimonadaceae bacterium | reverse complement strand
AAAAGGTTCCGCCGAGCGAGAGCGCTGCGACCGTCACATCACCTTTCAGCTCCCACCCGCGGTTCGTGATCTCCCCGACGTTCTGGAAGGTGTACTCAATGTGCCGGTCTGCCGGACGCACCGGCTCCGATTGATTGACGTAGCCGGGCGGCCGACCCTGGGCCTGAGTGCCCGCATACGTGTAGGCCACGCGCTGAATCAGCCCCGAAGCCAACTGGTCGAAGCGCGTGACCTGCAGGCCAAAAGATTTTCCGAGGAAGAAATCCACTCCCGCCTCGACTCCGGATTGCTCCTCTGGAGACAAACTGAGTCGGTGTGCCTGTCCGCGCGGATCGAACCATGCCGTCTCGCGCGCGGCGTTAGCTGCCGGGCGAATCCCTCGACCGTAAGCCGAGCGAAGCTTTATCGTGAGCGGGCCATAGTCGTGGACCACCGCGGCACCGATCATCGGAAGAACGGACACGGTGCTCCTACCAAGCACGTCATTCCGCTCCATCCGCAGGCCCCCGGTCAGATAACCGGCGTCGCGCCATGACACGTTTGCCTGCGCCACACCTGCTGTCGTCCTGCGCTGGATCGCGGACTGAGGGACTGACCCGCCCGCCGGTGTGATAATACTGTCGGCCTCCGGCTTGTAGTCGAGCACCGAACTCTCTCCGGAAAACGTGAGATTCGCTCCCAGGTTTTCCGCATCGCCGAGCTTGGCGACGCTGCTGGCACGGAGAGTAATTAGATTCGCGCTTCCACCAGCGCTTCCCAAGTCCGGCCCCGTCGCGGATGGGAGCGGCGTATGATAGTCGGCGAGATTCGAAATCCGACTTCCGTCGAAGCCCGCAACCACTGCGTGCGTCCACCGCTCGCTCTGTATGATCGTCGTGCTTTCGCCGACAGTGTACTCGCGCACCGATTCCGGCGTGGTGAGTCCCGCTCGAGTCGCGCTGACCGAATCCCGAAAAAGCGGGCTGAAAGGATCCGACGAGCGGCTGTCGAAAGCGCGTCCGGTGGCGGTGAGAATGAATTTCGAGCGCACCAGCCTGAATCCCGCGCTCCCCGCTCCATGCCGGACGAATGCGCCCGGAACGTATTCTCCGACTCCGCCCGAGCTGAAGCTCACGGTGCCGGATTGGGCGCTCGACCCCAGACGAATCGTCGCCGCATGATCTTGGGTGATTGCAGAGCGCGGAACGTACGCGCTTGATGCCGCACCTACCGATGACCGTACCTCGGCGCTCGGCCCGCCATCCGAGCCGTCATGTCGCGTGACGATGTTTATCACGCCGCTGATGGCATCGGTTCCGTACAGCGCCGCACCCTGCGGTCCTCGAATGATCTCGATCCGCTCGACAGTCTCGGGAGTGAACTGAGTGATCAACAACGGATTCGCGAGCTCGATTCCGTCGACGTAGATCTTGGGGTAGCTCGCCCCGAACGAGCTGGTGCCGCGAATGCTTCCGTAGTGCGCGAGCAGAGAGGTCGGAGGCGTCTGCCAGAGCCACAGTCCCGGCACTGCATCGCTCAGCGCCTGTGCGAGATTCCCCCCGGCATAGCGCGAGAGCTGCGATCCACTGACGGTGTTCATCGCGATCGCCAGGCGGCGAGCGGGAGCTTCGATTGCATTGCCCGAGACGACCACGCGATCGAGTATGCGCGGAGGGCGCTGCAACTCGTTACTCTCGTCGGCCGCCTGCAATGGCGTTAGAACCACGTGCTCACCGCCCGCGGCAACCGGCAACACGGAAGCACCTCGGAGGAGAACCCCCAGCGCTTCGCCGAGGTAGAGCGAATCGAACGAAGCGCATACTCTGCTGTCGAGCGGGACCGATTCTGTTGCGTAGGAGAGTCGGACGCGGGTTTCAGCGGAGAGTCTGTCGAGCGCCTCTCGAAGTGAGATGTCCCGCGCGTGCAAAGAGACGCGGCGGTCGAGGGGCGGATTCCACATCGTCAGCGAAGCGATGAACTCGCCCGACGGTGAGCAGACTGACTGCGCCTGTGCACTCGACCAGAGCAGCAATGGTGCGGCGATGAACAGGACTCTCGTGAGACGACGCGCAATCGCGGAGCTGTTCACCGGACGATTGGGGCTAGCGCCGAATGCCCGACGCGTTCGCCCGATGGAGAGTAGCGACGTTTCCCTCGCGCTCGATGCGCGCGCCGAGTGAAAGTGCGATGACGTTAAGAACTCGATCGACTGACTCACCAGAGAAAGATGCCGTCAGGTGAAGGTTCGACAAGGTTGAATCGGCCACCCTGAGCCTTACTCCATACCAGCGATAGAGTTCTGCACCCACCTGTATGACGGGGGCGTCACGGAATACCAGCCGGCCCTGAACCCAGGCGAGGTCGTCGTCGGAAACGGCGGAGCGCTCTATTCCCACCAGCCCGCTGGGGTTGACCGTGGCGCGGTCCCGCGCACGCAACACTTCGGCGGCCGACGCACGACCTGATCCTCGCGGTCCGATGGCCACCGAGCCCGATGCGACGGCGACCCGAATCCCTCCGCCTTCATCTGTTTGAATCGAAAACGCGGTCCCAATGTCCTGAATCATTACGGTGCCAACCCGTACCGTAAAGGGATGCGAAGCGTCGTGCACGACAGTGAAGTATCCGGCCCCATCGAGAGAGACCGAGCGGTCGGAGGAATGTGGATCGACTACGAGCCTGCTCTCCGGACCAAGAACCACTCCAGTGCCATCGGCGAGCCTGAACTGACGCCGCTCCCCGACAGCGGTCGCGAAAGTCCGGGCGACAGAGCCGCCTCCGGATCCCATAATGTCGCGCCAGAAATATGCTCCGCCCGCGAGCACGAGTAGCACAGCTGCCGCTTTCAGATAAGGGGTAAACATCCAGCCTGGATTGTCGCGTCCAGTATGTGAGACAGGAATCGACTTGGTACGATCGAATCCCGACTTTACTTTTCTGAGCGCGCTTTCGACATCCTGCTTCCGGGAATCCTCGCGCGAAACATTTACGAGCGCGGCTTGGAGCGCGTTTACCATCGCCAGACGCTCGGCGTCTGCTTCAAGCCAGCGTCTTGTTGATTCTGCTTCCCGTGGCTCCGCCTCGCCCGCCAGATAGCGGGCAACTCGATCCCAATCCTCGGGAGCGATCTTGGGGGAACCCCCATCAGAATTCGACATATTCAGTAATAAGACAGACACCTCAACTGGGCGCTACCCTCCTTGGATAGGCACGACACGAACGAGCGGGACCTTCAACAGCGAATCCGGGCAGGGGACGAAAGCGCATTCGACGCCGTCTTTCGCGCGCACTACCCGCGTCTGGTAAGAATGGCGGAATCGATCGTGGGTGATCGGGCGACAGCCGAAGAGATCGCGCAGGAGGTAATGCTCGAGTTGTGGCGCCGCCGGGAGACGCTGCAAGTGGAGCAGAGTTTTGGAGCGTACCTGATTCGCTCCACCCGCAACCGCGCGCTAAACCACGTTCGGCACCAGCGCATCGTGGCTCGCGAGCTCGCCGCGGCGACACTCGAAGCGCGCCATTCCCCAGGTACAGATGCGGAGCTGCTCGGTGGTGAGCTCGAGCAGGTGGTACGCGAAGCGATCGCTGCTCTTCCCGAGGGATGCAGGGAAGTATTTGAGCTAAGCCGCGTTCAGGGAATGAGATACGTCGAGATCGCCAGCGTACTCGAGATCTCCGTAAAGACTGTTGAAAAGCGGATGGGGCAGGCGCTGTCTGAGCTGAGAGAGCGGCTGGCGCCATGGCTGGGAGGGGGCCGGGGAAAGCCGGCGTAGGGTATCCGCGGGCTCGGGTGTCTCTCTACCTGAACCATGGCGCGTCCGCTATCGGGACGCGCAGCCACCATTGGAGACCCTTAATGCAAAAGAAAATCAGAATTGCTCTCATTGCCGGAGCCGGCGTATTTGCAGCTGCCTGCGCGAGCGATATGACTACTTCACCCGCCGCTTCCAGAGCAGCGGTGGCGGCACTCGTTGCCCCACCAATCAGCTTCGACCAGATCAGGACGAGTTTTGTGGGTCGCTCGAGCGAAACCGATGGCTTCGTGCCGGGAGGCGTTGAGTCGGGCGGGGACGACGATGCGGATCACCAAGAGGGTGAACAGGGACCGGGATGGGGCGGGCTCATGGGCGGCGGCCTCGGAGAAGCGTGGATCGGCGGAATAGGCTTTGGTCCCGGATTGGGCAGGGGCCCCTTCGATGACTTCGATGATTCCGACGCCTGCACTTTCTCGACGACCAGCAATCGCGTCGAGTGCGCGGCGGTCACCCGCGGCGGACTCACCATAAACCGCTCGTTCTCATTCCTCGACGCATCTGGTGCGGTGGAGCACGCGTTCGATGCAGCGAACACCAACACCGTGAACGTAAAGAACAGCGTGACTGGTACAGTCACGCATCACTCGACCGCGACGAGCACGGTTAACAGCTCGAGCGACTTCACCGTCGTTGGCCTCGCCTCCGGAAGCACTCAGCGGACGGTGGACGGAAAGTCGGCAGGAAGTGAGACGACGACCGGCACAAGGGACGGCGTTGCCTTTACCGTCGCGCGCACTGCCGGTGACACGACCAGCGGGCTCGTAATTCCGATTCAGAATGGACGGCCAACCTACCCAACTGCTGGAACTGTTATTCGTGCGATGCAGGCGACAGTGACGAAAGCGGGGTCATCCCCTTCGACGTCGTCCCGGCGTGAAGTGATCACCTACGATGGATCGGCGACAGCGAAGGTGGTAATCACCCACGATGGTGTCACCAAGAACTGCACGAAGCCGTTGCCTCACGGCCGGCTTACCTGCGCGTAAAAAGTTGGAAGGAATACGGGTTCGTCGGACGCACCCAGCGTGAACCCGTAGCTCACCCTCAGTCCGGTCGCACTCGCACGAGGCCGGGCTGGGGGTGCTTCTACGCCTAGTCGGGATCAGGCCGCGATTCGTACCCCGAGGGTTTACGCGGCGCTCGTACCACCATCGGTCTTCGCAATACGCTTGGCCTGCTCGCACAGGGCGCGGAGTGCGGTGCTGCCAGCCTCTTCCCAGCCATTGGGGATCGGAACGAGGCGACGTTTTTCGTCAAGGGATTCGAAGGTGAGCCAACCTCTTCCGTAGCCTTCGGATAGGGTAATCCGTCGCTGGCTAAGAGTTCGCCGGTCGACACCGCTTCGGCGCTCGGCTCCGCGCCAGGGGAAACGCTTTACGTGTCGGCGGTCGTCCGCGCACATGCGCCGCTCGACCCTGCTCGGCTGCGAGTCCCACACCTGCCAATACGCGCCATCTCTGTCTACGAAAGTTCGGTATGACATTGCGATCTATTACCTCACGCGGATCCACACGCGGTTGCCCAAGAACGTCCAGGAAAGATGGCACTCCCGGCTAGTCTTTTGTACCCTGAAAAGAGGTTTTTGTGCGCGTAAAGATATGTTTCCTAAGGGTTTATCTCCCGAAGCTGGCGAGGCTCTCGCTCATCACGTCTATCATGGACTTGGCGGTCCAGCGGTCCCTGCCATTGTAGAGGAACGAGAAGGCCAGGACCTCACCATTTGCCGCCGTTACGTAGCCCGCGAGCGCAATAACGTCGTTCGTGGTACCCGTTTTTGCGTGCAGATTCCCCTCAGCAGGGGTGTTCCGCATGCGACGCCTGAGGAGCTCCGAGTCGCCCGCAACCGGCAGCGAAGAGTGCAGCCAGGGACCCCATGTCGCCCGGTGGGCATAGCCCAGCAGTTGGACCTGGGCGCGGGGCGTCACCCGGTCAATGGTTGAGAGGCCGCTCCCATCGGCGAAGACAAGCCGGGTCGTGTCCGCGCCAACCTTGGTGGCGAAAAACTCGTCCAGCACCGAGCTGGCGGTCTGGACGCTGCCGACTACATCCCGCTTTGGCCCCCTGGCGGCGTTCCGAAACAACAGCTCAGCATAGTGGTTGATGCTCTCCCGATTCATTGCGGCGATCATGCTGGCCAGAGGTGGCGAGCGAAGACTTGCGAGCTTTACGGCAGTCGGCGGAGCCTTGCCCAGTCGGATACCCCCGTCCACCTTGATGCCGCGCGCGATGAGCGCGTTTAGAAATGCGCCCGTCGCAAATGCCGCGGGGTCCTCGACGATGTAGACGTACTTGCGAGTTCCAGTTCGAGTGCCGATGGAGCCATTCGCCTGGATGGTCCCGTTCCCGAGCTTCCTGAATCCCAACCGCGCTCCGCCCCCGGCGACCGTACGGACGTTCGCAACCAGTGGAATTGCACTTGTCGAAGGCTCGAGCACCACCGTCGCGAGCTGTCCGGGAGAGGATGGCGAAACGGAAACGGCAATCAGGTTCTCATTCAACGAAAGGGCCGACACCCGCGCGGCGTAGGACGCCTGCAGATACCGCGTGAGCCATCCCTCCGGAATCTTCTGGTCATCGAACGCCGACGCATCGCCGATGACGCTGCCGGTCACGCGTTTGATTCCCTGCTGAGCGACGAGATCCGCCAGTCGGTTCATTGGCGCGGACGGCCCGCCAGCGAGGAATTTTCCGGATAGGGCGGGATCGCCATCGCCCCTGATGTAGATGTTTCCGCTGACCGTTCCGTCGGGACCGACCGGTCCATCGCGAAGCGCATCGGTGCTGAACTGGTAGTTGGGACCGAAGCGCTCCAACGCGATGGCGCTGGTGAAGAGCTTCATCGTCGAGGCCGGCTGCATCTCCTCGCCCGCGTTCTCGGCGTACAGGGTGTCACCGCGAGTGAGGGAGACTACCATCGCTCCCCACATCCCGCTGCGAGTCTTTCCGGTGAGTCCGCTCAGAGTGGATGCGACGTCGGCGGAGCTTCTCAGAACGGTGTATCGGACAACGGGCACAGGCGGCGGCCGGTTTGGAATTCGCCGGCGCACTCTGCGGCGAGTGGTGGTGGCTCTCCTTCTTGTCTGGGCTTCGATGATTGGCGGCGCCGCGCCACATATCGTCAGCGCCACCAGAATGGCGATCCTGATTTTGCGAGAGAACATCTATCCCTTTTTTCAATTGCGATTGTCGGCTACCCTAATGAAGCCGCTTCGGATGGCGAGAAAAGTGCCACCGTCTGAGCGTGAAACACTTTCCTGTTGACCTGCTCTTCGCTTGGAATATACCCCGCGAGAAGGTATTTTCTCCGAATAACACCGGCGTCCTACCGCATCAGGAGAATGAATGGCTGAGCGGCACCACAATTTTTTGCGTGAAGGCGTGATCACGGGTTTCATCGGCGCCACCGCAATCGCAGTCTGGTTCCTCCTAGTTGACACAATTGCCGGCCACCCATTCTACACCCCGATTTTCCTCGGGAAGGGCGTCGTCAGCGTTCTCGGCAAGAACATGATGGGCGACACGGCTTTCACGCACCTTCTCGGCTACACGCTCTTCCACTACGCGGCTTTCTTCGTCGTGGGAATCGTTCTGACGGTGATCGTGCACCAGGCCGAGCGCACGCCGGCCATTCTCGCCGGGCTGCTGGTGGCGTTCGTGATGATGACGCTGGGTTTTTACATGATCGCCGCGGCGTTCGCGGGCTCCGCGCTGGGAAACCTAGCTTGGCCGCAGATCTTCATCGCCAATCTTCTCGCGTCCGGGCTGATGCTCGGCTATCTGTGGCGGACGCATCCGAAGCTCGAACGACAACTGAAGCAGGCATTGGAGGGAACCGACGACTAGGCCGTCGACGGTTTCCAGTCCACCTGCGCGCCCGCGGTCGAATCCTCGCCGCGGGCGTTCCATTTGAAGAACACTACGGTCATGATGATGTAGAAGATGATCCCGCCCGGGATCCACATGATGAGCGCGCCGAGCAGCTGATCCTCCAGCGGCGAGAGTGGAAGCACTCGAGGCGCCGCGGCGTAAGCCGGATAGAGAACGTGGTCAGACATCGCGATGTAGACAGCGACGATCGACATCGGAATGCTCATGAGAAAGCTGTAGAGCATCTGCCCCGGATAGGCGAGTCGCGGTAATTCGGGGACCTGGCTCATCAGGGGCCACCACATCAGCACCGCGGCGACCATGAACATCAGGTGCTCGACGATGTGGATGTTGTGATTTGCCATCGCTGCGTTGTAGAGCGGAGGCAAGTGCCACGCGGCGATGACGAGATTGAAGACAACGAACGCTATGGGGGCGCGGGTGAGAAACCGCGCCGCGGGTCTCACGAATCTGTTGGAAAGGGGGCCGCTGAGCATGGATCCCGGCACGCCGGCGAGAAGGAGCGGTGGCATCACGAGGGTGAGCAGAAGATGCTGTACCATGTGCGCGCTGAAGAGATAATCGTCGCTCAGGTCGTGAATCGGACCATTCAGCGACGCGAACATCACCAGCAGTCCGGAGAAGAAATAGATCCTTTGTGCGGGACTGGGCTGGCGCTGCAGCCGATTCGCGGCCCAGAGGTAAATCGCGCCCAGCGCTACGATGCCGACGACGGTACTCGGGTGAATCGACCATCGCCACGACGTGAGATTGACGACGGGATGCAGCAGCGCCAGAACCAGCATGTTACATGATCTTGATGTAGAGATGCCCGAACAGGAACATCAGCGCCAGGAGCGTCAGCGCCGCGATCATCAGCGGGCCGGTGAAGAGCACCCGGAACAGCCGGTGATCGTACTTGAGATGCATGTAGAACATCACGACGATCGTGAACTTGAGCGCCGACAAAATCAGCAGCGTCGGGATGAATCCGCGGCCCGCGACGAATGACGGTATGTAATACGCCCAGACCTCAGCGACCGTGATGAGCGTAAGAATGAGCGCGACCTTCCAATAGGTCGACCAGGTCGGATGGGCGTGCTCTTCATCGTGCGGCGCGTGCGCGCCCGCTTCGGCGGAATCCGGGAGATTGGTGGCGCTGGCGTGGGTATCCATCGTTCCTGCCGTTACTTGATGAGGTAGACGAGCGTGAAGATCACAATCCAGATGACGTCGACGAAGTGCCAGTACAGCGCTGCGATGTCTACGAGCAGTGAATCACGCGAGCCAAGTCCGCGGCGGTAGTCGATCGCGAGGAGCGTGACGAGCCAGAGCACGCCCGCCGTCACGTGCGCGCCGTGAAACCCGGTGAGCGTGAAGAACGAGGATCCAAAGAGATTCGTTCTGATCGTGAGCCCTTCGTGGACGAACGACGTGAACTCGAACGCCTGAAACCCGAGGAACGTCGTGCCGGCGATCGCCGTCATCCACAGCCACAGCTTGGAATTACCGAGTATCCGCTCGCCACGAGTGCGCTTCGGCTTTTCCTTGTTCTGTACCGCTGCCAGAGCGAGCACCATGAACAGCGACGACATGAGAAGAACGAACGTCGAGGCTGACGTGACGGGGATGTTGAGAATGGGCTTGAGGACGTGGCCGGTGCTGGGATCGGTCCACGTTTCATGTGGGAACGGTCCAACGACGCTTCGTCCCTTGTAGATCAGATAGGTCGAGATCAGCGACACGAAGAGCATGCACTCCGAGCCGATGAAAGCCCAGATCGCGACCTTTCGGTTGTCGAGACCCAGCGTCGTGTAGTGGTGTGGCGCTGGTGCTGATGTGTGCGCGACGGGTAAGCGTGTTGCGGGTGCGGTCATTGTCTAGTGGTGCTCCGGCTCGAGCGGGCTCAGGAGCCAGCTGTATAGTGAGAAAACCATAAGTGCCGCGCCCACTGCAATCAGCACGCGGGTGGTCATGAGGCCGCAGAACATGATGATCAGGCCAAGGGCGAGAACAGCGGCTTGATCGTGTTGTACGGCATCACGATCCCCAGCTCCGCGGCGGTCTTGCCCTCCTGCGCATTG
>DASYVU010000046.1:0-2109 GCA_035936715.1 Gemmatimonadaceae bacterium | reverse complement strand
CGATCAGCTGTATCGTCGCGTGAAGAGCATCTATGATCGGCGCGCGTCCATCAACTTCAATCCGGAGCAGAAGGCCCTCGTCGAGCGCTACAACCGCGACTTCGTTCGCGCCGGCGCCAACCTGTCCGAAGCGGACAAGATCCGGATGCGGGCGCTCAATCAGGAGTTGTCGAAGCTCTCCACCGATTTTTCCACCAAGCTTCTCGCGGGCACCAAGGCTGGAGCGCTCGTAGTGGACAAGGTTTCTGATCTCGACGGCTTGAGCGCGGATGAGATCGAAACCGCGGCCCAGGCCGCGAAGAGTCGTGGGCTCACCGGTAAGTGGGTGCTTCCGCTCCGGAACACCACTCAGCAGCCGGCGCAGGCCGAGCTCAAGAACCGCGCGGTGCGTCAGCGGCTGTTCGAGCTGTCGACGACGCGCACGGCGCGCGGCGACACCAACGATACGCGAAGCACGATTCGCCGGATGGCGGAGCTGCGCGCGGAGAAAGCCAAGCTGCTCGGATATCCGAACTGGGCGGCATACGCGCTGGAGACTCAGGGCGCAAAGAATCCGGAGAACGCAATCAAGCTGCTGACCGATCTGGCTCCGCCGGCGACTGCCAGGGCGCGCGCCGAAGCGGCGGACATGCAGAAGCTGATCGACGCGCAGGGTGGTGGATTCAAGCTTCAGCCATGGGACTGGCAGTACTACGCCGAGCAGGTGCGGAAGGCGAAGTACAGCCTGGATGAATCGCAGATCACTCCGTACTTCGAGCTCAACAACGTGCTGCAGAACGGAGTGTTCTTCGCTGCAAACCGTTTATATGGATTGACGTTCAAGGAGAGGCACGACATTCCGGTGTATCATCCCGACGTGCGGGTGTTCGACGTGTTCGACTCGAACGGGCAGCCGCTCGCCCTCTTTTACGCCGACTATTTCAAGCGCGACAACAAACAGGGCGGCGCGTGGATGGATCAATGGGTCGATCAGTCCAGGCTCACTGGTTGGAAGCCGGTCATCTACAACGTCGCGAACTTCACCAAGCCCGCGGCTGGTCAGCCGGCGCTGCTGACGTTCGACGACGTGACGACGATGTTCCACGAGTTCGGGCACGGGCTGCACGGATTGTTCTCGAACGTCGAGTATCCGACTCTGTCGGGGACAAATGTGCCCCGGGATTTCGTGGAGTTCCCGTCGCAGTTCAACGAGCATTGGGCGCTCGAGCCGACGGTGTTCGCCAACTACGCGAAGCATTATCAAACCGGCGCTCCGATGCCGGCGGCGCTGGTCGACAAGATCAAGCAGTCGAGGACGTTCAATCAGGGTTTTGCGACGACGGAGCTGCTCGAGGCCTCGCTGCTCGATTTCGCCTGGCACACCCTGCCCGCTGGAGGAGCGCCTGCCGACGCTGATGCGTTCGAGGCAGCGGCTCTCCAGCGTTACAATGTCGCGGTGCCCCAAGTCCCGCCCCGCTACCATAGCACGTACTTCTCGCACATCTGGGACGGCGGCTATTCAGCGGGCTACTACGCCTACACCTGGAGCGAAGTGCTGGATGACGACGCTTACGCGTGGTTCAGAGCGAACGGCGGGCTGACGCGCGAGAACGGACTGCGCTTCCGCGACATGATTCTGTCGCGCGGGGGGACGCAGGACGCGGCGACCATGTACCGCGGCTGGCGCGGACGGGACCCGACGGTGGACGCACTGCTCGAGGAGCGCGGGCTGAAAGGGGGCCCGCCCGGCAACTGACAACGGGGAACTGCAACTGAACGGGTGCGAGACGTCAGTGGCGTAGATGCCAGTTGTGAGTTCACGACGTCAGGACGTCACTCAATAGTTCTAAGGCACAGGCCTTTGCCTGTACCCTGATCCGCGCCAGTAACGTCCCGACGTAGTGAACTCGCACCTCGCCACTCTGCCACTGACCGCTCGCACACGTTCAGTTGCAGTTCTCAGTCTCCCGACTCATGCCTTCCAAATGAGCCGATAGACCAGCGCGCCAAGCACGCCACCGAGAATGGGCCCAACGATCGGAATCCACGCGTAGCCCCAGTCGGAGCTTCCTTTGCCGGCGATCGGAAGCACGGCGTGAGCAATGCGCGGCCCGAGATCGCGCGCGGGAT
>DASYVU010000045.1:0-2355 GCA_035936715.1 Gemmatimonadaceae bacterium | reverse complement strand
CCGCGCCTCCTCGGCGCTGCGGCAGTGACAGATGGCATCGTCCGCATAACGCTCGAACGGAATGTGCGGGAACTCCCGCCCCATCCACATATCGAACGCGTAGTGCAGAAATAGGTTCGCCAGAAGCGGAGAGATGGCTCCCTGAACGCAAAAGATAACTTGCGCTTTGAGCGGACGATTGTCGGCTGGCGCGGGTGGGGTGTGGTTGATTTGAGACGCAAAAGGTAATACGTCTGTGTCAGATGATTCGTTCGACGCGAGTGCAAAAGGCCGAACGACTGAGAGCGGCGCGGCGCTTGCTCGCGGACGAGGTCGGCATGGCGGAGGCGGCCATGGCGTTGTCGCGCACGTTTGGCTTGTCGCGACGGCAAGCCTATCGCTACCTCGAACTGGCGCGCGCAGGCGCGCCTGCGCCATCGCCAGTCGAGAGTTCGGTTACGATCACGCTCAAGATGCCGGAGAGCCTTGCGCGTGGTCTGCGCGCTCATGCGACCGAGCGCGGCATCACGACAAGCGTGGTCGTCAGGCAGGCCGTTGCGGCTTTCCTGGCGGCAAAGCGCCGACATGGTTGAGCAGCGACCAATACGGCGTGCCATCCATCTCGAGTTCGCATCCGATCGGCTGCGTGCTGTCAAGCTCGAACGGGCTTACGACATTCTGGTTCCTGACCGGGTCCGGATCATTGGCAGTACAAAGGTAATGGGAGCAGGCGATGAAGACCGCGGCGATCTACGCTCGTGTATCTTCGGACAAACAAAGGGAGGAGAACACGATCGCCAGCCAGACGGCGGCGTTGATCGCGTTCGCCCGCGAGCAGCAGTTCGAAGTGCCGCAGGAATGGGTGTTCGAGGACGACGGTTATAGCGGTGCAAGCCTGATCCGTCCTGGCCTGGAGCGAGTGCGCGATCTCGCTGCCGAGGGGCTGATCCAGGCCATCCTCGTTTATGCGCCCGACCGCCTCAGTCGACGATACGCGCACCAGATTCTCCTGATCGAGGAGCTCGCCCGCGCCGGTGTCGAGACTCTGTTCATGCGCGCGCCGCGCGGTTCGACACCCGAGGACGAATTGCTCGTGCAGTTCCAGGGAATGATCGCGGAGTATGAACGCGCACAGATTCTGGAGCGCTCGCGGCGAGGCAAACGACATCGCGCTCGCCAGGGCGAAGTCAGCGTGCTGAGCGGCGCTCCTTTCGGATATCATTTTATCCGCAAGACAGATCACTCCGCTGCGTACTACGAGATCGACGAAGAGCAGGCTCGGGTGGTGCGTCGGATGTTCGAACTGTACAGCGTTGGGGGTCTCAGCATTGGTGCCATCGCCCGCCTGTTGAACGAACAGGCAATCCCCACCTGTAAGCGGCGCGGCCGCTGGGAGCGCTCCACGGTCTGGGGCATGCTGCGCAATCCGGCGTACAAAGGCCAGGCATGTTTCGGCAAGACGACGATTGCGCCGCGCCAGCGCATCACGCGACCGATACGGATGCGTGGTGGCATCGCCCCTCGTAACAGCGCCAGCCACGAGCGGCCGCGAGAGGATTGGATCACGATTGCCGTTCCGCCGATCGTCGGCGAAGAGACCTTTGCGCTGGCGCAAGAACGGCTCGAGGCCAACAAGGCTCACGCGCCGCGACGCACCATCACACCCAGCGTCGTGCAAGGTCTCGTGAGCTGCGCCAAGTGCGGTTACGCTCTCTATCGCACATCAACGCGATCGAGCGCTCGCGCGATCCACTATTATCGATGTCTCGGCTCCGATGCCTGGCGACGGCTTTCCGGTTCCGTTTGCAACAATCGCCCGGTGCGTCAGGATCTTCTGGACGAGGTCGTGTGGACGGAAGTCGTGCGCTTGCTCGAAAATCCCCAACTCATCCAGAACGAACTCGACCGACGGCTCGCAGCCGCGCGCGAGGCCGACCCGACCAAGCGGCACGAGGAGGCTCTCCGGCGCGAGCTCGTTCGCATCCGCAAGAGCATTGACCGGCTGCTTACCGCCTATCAGGAAGGTCTTCTCTCGTTGGAAGAACTACGCGAACGCATGCCGAACTTGCGGCGACGCGAACAGGGGGACAACGCTGAACTGCAGGCGATCGTCGATCAATCAGTCAACCGTGCAACCTACCTGCGCCTCGCTGAAACGCTGACCACGTTCCTCGCTCGACTACGATCGTCGGCGGATGCCCTCGACGTGTCGGAACGGCAGCGCGTCCTGCGGCTTCTCGTCAAGGAAATCCTCGTCGGCGATGACAAGATCATCATCCGGCACTGCATTCCGTTGCCCACGGGATCAGGCGATGGTCCGTCGGCTGGAAATGCGAACGCTGCCGTACCCAGCACCGAAGGTTATCTTTTGCGTTC
>DASYVU010000044.1:0-7248 GCA_035936715.1 Gemmatimonadaceae bacterium | reverse complement strand
GCGGGCGTGAGAGCTTGAACTATTTCTCTGGTGAAATCGTCCTGAACCTGAAAGAGATCACTGGCGCTGCTCTCGAAGGCGTCCGACCACATCACTCGGCCATCCGCGGCATTCGTGAGCTGCGCGATCACCCGCACCCTCTGCCCGACTCGCCGCACGCTGCCTTCGACGACAGCGGAGACGTTCAGCGCGCGACCGATTTCCTGCGCCGGAATGGGCTTCCCCTTGTACGAATACGAAGAGCTGCGTCCCGCCACTCTCACCTGCGGCAGCCGCGACAGCGCATGCGCCAACTCGTCCGTCATTCCATCGGAGAAGTATTCATCCTTGGGATCGCCACCAGTGTTCGCGAACGGTATGACCGCTACGGCGTTGAGTGGCGCTGCCGACCCCGGTGATTCGCCCGCGCTATTTCCCGTAGTCCGGCGATGAGATGAGTAAGCGTAGACAGCGCCGGCTGTCGCCACAGCAAGGATGGCCACCGCCGCCGCGGTACCGGGCCTCGACAAAAACGTTCTCGACGCCGGACGCATTTTGGTTGGCGCTGTCGCCCCGCTCGGCGTGACTGCGGCCTCGAGCTCGGCCAGCATCTCGCCCGCCGACTGCGGCCGATCGGCGGCGTGCTTTTCTAGTGCGCGCATCACGAGCGCCGAGAGCGAAGCCGGCACCGATGGCCGCCGTTTATCCACCGGCTCTGGTTTTTCGATAGCGTGGGCCGCCAGCATTGCCTGCGGTGACCGCGCGCTGAATACCTGATGTCCGGTCAACATCTCGTACGCCATTGCGCCAACGCCATACAGATCAGCGCGATGATCGGTCGCCGGATCGGCCGCGGCCTGTTCGGGCGCCATGTACGCTGGCGTCCCCAGGGCGACGCCGAGCGAGGTTAGCGAGGAGCCGGGGTTCGTAGCGGCGCTCAGCGCCTTGGCGACTCCGAAGTCCGCGACCACGGCATGACTCCCGGTGAGCAGAACATTGTCCGGCTTTATGTCGCGGTGCACGACGCCGTGCTCATGCGCGTAAGAAAGCGCGCTCAGCACATCGCGAAGTATCTTCGCTGCCTCCGGCACCGGCAATTCACCGGAGCGTGCCAGCTTGGCGCGCAGCGATTCGCCCTCGATGAAGGGCATAGTATAGTATGGGAGCCCGTCGCTGATCCCTGCGGCGAGGACCGGCACGATGTGCGGGTGCTGGAGCCTCGCGGCGAGCTGGATCTCGCGTCGGAATCTTTCGACGTTCACCGTGGCGGCC
The DNA here is from genome assembly GCA_035936715.1 of Gemmatimonadaceae bacterium. Classification (GTDB taxonomy): domain Bacteria; phylum Gemmatimonadota; class Gemmatimonadetes; order Gemmatimonadales; family Gemmatimonadaceae; genus UBA4720. The sequence continues at coordinate 5,997 of DASYVU010000044.1, read as the reverse complement.
AGGTCGTGGGGAAGTACCTTGACCACCACTTTCCGACCCAGCGAGGTTTCCTCGGCGACGAAGACGCGCGACATGCCGCCCCCGCCCAGCTCGCGCTCGAGGGTGTAGCTACTCCCCAGGGTTTGTTGGAGCTGCTCCTTTAGATCCGGCAGAAATCTCTCATGAGCGGTCAAATGTATCGGAGCGCCACGGGCGGGGCCAACGGATGTTTTTCGCGGGTGGGTCGCCACGCGCGGGGCGAGCGGGCTTGCTTGACCTACCCTGCGAGCAGGCGTAACTCTGACCCCATGCTCCGAAAGATAATTCGTCCATATTTCGGACTCGCTGTCCTTGGGAGCGCAATTTTTTCAAGTCTCCTCGGCGCCCATCGCGCTGCGCCACCCCGCGCACCGATTGCGTACTTTTCGATACCTCATTCGTGGAGAGTGGAGATGTCATCATCCGATAGCTGCTGCTGTGACTGCCCGAATTGCGGGTGCACGTGCGAGCCCGGGAGTCCCTGTTGCGGAAACTGCTGCGGTAAGCAGTAAGCCGCGATAGCCGCCGCTTCCCCGTGTAGCTGCAAAACAAAACGGACGGCGGTAAGGCCGTCCGTCAGGTTGAACCAAAGTCCAAGTCGACGTTACGCCGCTTGTGACAACTCCGCGGGAGTGTACTGCACGGCTTGCGACGGGCGGTAAGCCTTGGCAAAGGCATACATGACCACGGCGAGTCCGAGCACCGTGATGATGTAGCTCGGAACGAAGCGCAGGTTCACCGTGCCCACCATCATGTTGGGCGTGAGCTTGAGCGCTTCGGGCGCGTACTTGACGATGAATGCACCGGCAGGGACCCACAACGCTGCTTTCCACCCGCCGAGTCGATAGATCGCGACCGCGACGATAGCCATGGCTCCCCAGAAAATGATCGGAACCGTCTCGATCGCCGACGACGCGCCGGCGGTTACCGCCATTCCCGCGATCGCTCCTTCAACCAGACAGCAGGTGCAGCCGGTGGCGACCGCCATTCCGCCAATCGCCGCGGCCGACGCCTTCGGCTTGCGCGCCGGGAACGCGCGCCAGAATGCATAAGCGAGGAGCGCGATTCCCACGACGTACAGCGAAGCGCCGAACATCTGCGTCGCGTTCCAGGGAATTCCTGGGTGGCCCGCCGCCATCTCGCTCCCCTTCATAGTCATCTTTCCGGGAGGAGTGAGCCACGCTCCAGCACCGAGAATCGCGAAGGCAGCCACCGACATGTACGCGGATTGCCGCGCCGTCCGCCACAGTCCGTAGACGATCAACGCAGCGCCGATCGAAAAGAACACCGGGTGCAGAACTTTCGTGGTGGCGGCGATGCCCGCGATCGCCATCAGCTTCATCGTGCTGGAGGCGGTGCCGCACGCACACGCCATGATGATGCTGCTGCCGCCGAGCGTGGCTCGGGTGGGCGTCGTCGCGGGCTGGACTGCAGTGCTCATGCTCATTCTCCCTTACGGTGTCGGGCGATGGAGGGGGCCGCCGCCTTTAATATGTGCCGATCCGCCGCACAGGCAATGCCTGTCTCCCGACATTTCAAAACGCCCCCGCCAGAGTCTCTCCCAGCCTTTCAATGGCCTTTACCGCCGGCCCGTTGGGGGAGTAGTCGAGAGGTGTCTTCCCCTCCCGCTCCGCCTGGATGAGGGACGGGTCGTAGGGGATCTCCCCGACGAGCCTGAGCGAATGTGCATCGCAGAAATCCCCGATTGCCTTCCGGTCTCCCGCGTCTCTGACTTTGTTGGCGACCGCCCACACTTCGCCCACGCCGAGCTCCGCCGCCAAAGCCGCGACGCGGCGAGCGACCTCCATCGACCGATAGTAGGGCTCGATGGTCGCGACGAAGCCGGAAAGATGCTTTCCAGTTCCGCGCGACAAATGCTCCAACCCGGCTTCCATGTCGACGATGATGTCGCGCTCATCATCGCCCCTGCTCACAATCTCACCGATCAAGCCGCGGACCGCGGCGTGGGCGCCGCACATTCAGCCAGCGCCGCCGTGGCCCACCTTGCCCATGACGAGGAGGCGAACGCCGTCGGGTCCGATCGCGGAATGCTCGGATATCACCTTCTCGGAGTCGGCGACGAAAACCGTCTTCGCTGAGCCATCGGGCTGCGTCTGCCGTTCCATCATGTTGCGTGGGAGAGCGACTATCTCCTGAGCAGTCGCGGCCGGAACGCCGAGTATGACGGCGAGATTGGGTGTCGTGTCGGCATCGATGGCCAGCACCTTGTGACCCTGTCGCGCCAGGAGCCGCGCCAAGGTTCCGGAGATTGTGGTCTTTCCCGTGCCGCCCTTTCCCGCGATCGCTATCCGCATCCGCTACCTCTTGAAGTTGGGATCAATGTGCATGGGGAGTGCCCGCGCGTCGAGCGTGGCATTCGGCTGCGGCCTCGGGATTGGCGTGGCAGTCGCAGGTCGGATCGTTGCACTCGCCATGTCCCTGAATCAGCATCGACGCGAATTCGTCGGCGAATCTGCGCGCTGCTTCGGTGCGTCCGGTTTCGGTAAGTTTGTACTCGGTGCCCGAGCCGGGATGCACGATCACCAGCCTGCGCGTGATCAGCTCGGTGATGGTCTCGCGCACTTCGCGCTCGGGTCGAGAGAGGAAGCGCGTCATGGCGGGAATCGTCGCGCTGGCAGTGAGGCCCTCGCCCTCGAACCAGTACAGCAGCTCCAGCATCTCATCGCGACGCGCGATCTCGTTGCTCCGTTCTTCGCTCATTTCAAACTGGCGCGCTGGCGGATAGCGGAACTTCGGCTGACAGAATTTCCATGATGCGCCTGACTGCTTCGTCGACGGCGCGGCTGACGGGCTCCGACAACTCCGAGAGCAGCTCGTCCACCTGGAGGGGCTCGCAGCCGATCAGCACCACGGTTGGCGGCAGCACACCCAGCGCCTGTGCGGCGGACAGCGCGCGCGAAGGGATGGCTAGGTGCATATCGATTTGCGCGACGCTCTCGACCTTTTCAACGTCGAGAACGTAGAGCGTTCCCGGTGCGCCGCCCCTTGTCATCGCATCGACGACGATCAGGCGCTCACAGGGAGTGAGCAGCTCCTGAGCGAGGCGAATTCCCCCAGTGCCGACTTCCATCAGATCCACGCCCTCCCGAGCGATGCCCCGCTCGGCGAGGCGGCTGATGACATCGACGCCAAACGCATCGTCCCCGCGAAGGGAGTTGCCGAAGCCCGCGATCAACGTTCTGCCCACGTCAGCTCTGCTCGGTGTGCGTGGCGAGCTGTATTTCATTCTCGCTCACACGTACTGGATACACGCGCAGCTTGTCCCCACCGTGCTCGTCCACGCGCGCTCCGGTGCGCAAGTCGTAGCGGCACCCGTGCCAGCTGCAGACGAGAACTGAGCCGGAAAGTGCGCTGTACTCGAGCGGCAGCGGACTTTCGCCGCAATGGTTGGCGACTGCGAAGAGCCCGCCGTCCTCGATGTTGGCGATGAGGATCGAGGTGCCGTCGACGTCCACGGCTTTCATGTCTCCGGGCTGGAGATCATCTTCTGACAGGACCGTCCGGTAAACCGGCTTATTGGCGCGCCGCAGTCCCCCGAGCTGCACGAGATTGTCCGGCTTCTGCTGCTGCCGCTCGCCGATCACGAGAATCTGGAAGCCGATCAGTCCTTCCCTGAGCGCGGACTCGATGTCGCGGCGAACGGCTTCTTCGGTGATGGAGCTTCCATCGAGCCCGTGCAGCCGGACGAACACCTCGCTGCCCGCGACATCCAGCAGCTCGACGTCGATGCCACGCGCGTGCAGATGTCCCCGGACTTCGTCGAGCGCTTCTTCGGCGGTAAGACGCCGGTCGATGGCAAGCAGGTCGTACGACATGAGCAGAATGCGGATGGCTGGATCGGTGGTGAGCCTGTTGATGAAGGCATCGCCGCCCATCGATTTGATGGCGTTGAAGAGGTGGGTGAGCGCGACGCGGTGCACCGCGTCGATTCCGGCGAGCAGCACGTCCAGCTTTTCGCGCACCTCTGGGTCGGAGTGTGACGCAAGCGAGGCAATGACGCTCGAGACCTGATCGAGAACGTCCTGCCGCTCCTCGATGGTCTCTCCCAACTCATTTGCTTCACTCGTCTGAACTGGGTGCGTCATCTGACCGTGAGACCCCAGCCCGGAGATACGGCGTAGTCGAGCGAATCGACCGGCAACCCCGCGACCGCCTCGTCATCGGTGGCGAACGTCTTCATCAGCTCGCACACCCGCTCGAAGACGGCGGAAACTGCCAGACTAAGCCCAGCGCCGAATTCATTGGATTGGGGCTCGACCTCCACGATCACCACATCTTCCGGCAGCGCGCCGAAGTGCCTGGCAATCACGAGCGTGTTCGACAGCGCAATGATTCCCGTTACTCCGTCGGTGACAGCGCGCTGGATGTCCTCCTCGCCGGGAAGCGTTCCGTCCCAGCGATAGGATTTGACGGTTCCCGCCGCACGGGATGGCCGCGTGACAGCAGAGACGAACACCGCACGCGAGAAGGCGCTCTCACCACCCTCGTCCTGAAAGCGCTGCACTACCGCGATCGGATTGTAGCTCAGATCCTCGACGACAACGTTCTCGGGCGGAGACCACGTCGCGAGCTGCTCGATCACCGTTATCCCAATCGAGTAATCCGCGAGGTCCGGGTAGCCGACGCCTGAGACGATTACGCGACCGCGCTCACTCATCGAGTCCGCACGCGCACGTATTCACTTCGCGGGTGATGAGCCCGCCTTCCGACTGGATGTGCGTGGTGCACGGCATGCACGGATCGAAGCTGCGGATAGCGCGCAGAACGTCGAGTCCGCGAAACTGCTTGGGGTCGTTGGTCTCTTCGAGCAGCGGAGTATTGAGCACCGCTTCCTCGTAGGGACCGGGCTGCCCCCACCTGTCGGTCGGCGATGCGTTCCAGGTGGATGGCGTGACGATCTGATAGTTCGATACGGCTCCGCGATCGAGCGTCAGGTGGTGCGTAAGATAGCCGCGTCCGGCGCCCCAGAATCCGACCCCCCGTTGCTCGCCCTTCGTCGGAATGTGAAAGGGCGTGCTCGTGCGCGTGTTGCCGCTCTTGAGAATCTCCATCGCCGCGAGCCATTGGTTGAATGCGACGAGTGTCGTGAACGCCTGACAGTAGGCGCGGGCCCGATTGCGCTCGAAAGCGTTCCAGACGTCGGGCACCGTCCATTCAATCTCGGTTTCAGGAAGGGCACCCGCGGGAAGGCGCATTTTGAGGGAGTGACCGGTCGACTCGATGAACGGATTCTCGGGCATCTTCCTGGCAACGGCGGTATTCCAGAGCCGCGCATACGCGCCAGCCTCCATTCCGTTCCGGTCCCAACGTGGAGTCGTGTCCCAGGTGTACTTCTCCTTCCAGTTCTGCCCCTGAGGCCGCGGGCGCGTGACCTTGTTCCACGGATGATGCGGCGAAAGCGGGTTCCCGCTCGGATCGGTCGCGAAATGCTGCTGCTTTCCCTCTCCCGTCCACTCGGCGTAGTAGGAGTGATCGACGAATTCCTCGATGCCCATGTTGATCTTCTTCAGGTCCGTTGTCACCAGCTCGCCATCGATGATCGCGCCGGGGGTCGCCCAGCGGCGGTTGCCCCAGGCGTCGGCGTTCTCGTAGGTCGCGTCGTAGGCATCCGGGTGGTCGAATATCCCGGTGTCGATCATGTTCGCGCGCCGGGCGCCGACTTTCTTGTACTCCGGATTGGCGGCGTAGAAGAACTGGGTGATGTCTTCCCAGATGAGGGCGAGCTTCTTCGAGTAGTCGAAGAACTGTGACAACCTCACCAGCATCTCGTTCATGACGGTGAGGTTTATCGTCGAGCTCATTCCGCCAGGAACGATCGTCTGTGGGTGCGGATACTTTCCGCAGATCAGCACATAGGCCTCGCGCGCGACGCGTGTCATGTGCAGCGCCTCGAGGTAGAGCTTGCCGCTTAGCGGGTTGAGGTCCGTCATCAGATCGGCCATGGTCCTGAAACCGTGA
>DASYVU010000043.1:0-13615 GCA_035936715.1 Gemmatimonadaceae bacterium | reverse complement strand
GATGTTGCCGGCAACCACTTTCTCGCCGCCGAATTTCTTCACGCCGCGGTACTGCGGATTGCTGTCGCGCCCGTTGCGCGATGAGCCTACGCCTTTCTTATGTGCCATTACTTCTCTCCCCCGCTCTTCTTGCCGAAGGCGATATCCTTGATGCGGACCTCGGTGAACTTCTGCCGATGGCCCTGCTTTTTCGCGTAGTTTTTACGACGCTTCATTTTGAAGACGACGATCTTGTCGCCCTTCCCCTGCTTGACGATCTCGCCCGTGACATGCGCGCCCTTGAGCCCTGGCGCACCAACGTGCGTCTTGTCGCCGTCGGAGCCGAGGATGACGTCGTCAAACGTGACCTTGGCTCCGGCTTCTCCGGGCAGGGTCGGAATTCTGATCGTTTTGCCGGCTTCGGCGCGGTACTGCTTTCCGCCCGTTCTAATAATTGCGTAAGTCATCGGGATTGCTGCGGTTAAGTGACACGGTACAGCCTTGAAAGTTAGTTGCCTGTTATGGTTGGGTCAACCTTGACCAGCCACAAGAATACTGAAGCAGGGAGCTCCGGGCTCTGCGGCTAAAACTTAGAGCTTTTCCGTCGGCGTATGCTCCGCCGCCCTACGCGATCGCGTACTGTTGAGTGACATCTCGACCCTGCGCCTTGACCACCAGCTTGAACTCATCGGGCTTGAGCAGCGGATCGTCCCGAAACTCGAGCGAAAAGTTTGCCGCTTTCTGTAGCTTCTGCGCCAGATCGCGCTCCTGCTCTAGCACGTACATCGCGACATCCGGGTGCAGCTTGATGAGGAGATTGTCGCGGCGGCCCTCGACCGCCATCCGCTTCACCGAACGCTCCATCCGGCGAACGATGGTCTCTGGCGTCAATACGCGACCAGTTCCATTGCAGGTCGGACAGGCTTCCGTCGACGACTGGTAGTGGCTTTGCCGCACGCGTTGGCGCGTCATCTCGATGAGGCCGAGGTCGCTTACGGCGAATGCCTTGGTGCGGGCACGATCGCGCGAGAGGTGCTGTCGCAGCTCCTGAAGCACCCTTTCACGATTCGCCTTGGTCTCCATGTCGATGAAGTCGCAGACGATGATGCCGCCCACGTCGCGCAGACGAAGCTGGCGGGCCACTTCCTGCGCTGCCTCCATATTCGTTCGGAGAACGGTTTTCTCCGGGTCCTTCTTACCCGTATACCGTCCCGAATTCACGTCGATGGAGACCAGGGCCTCCGTCGGCTCGATGATGAGGTAGCCGCCCGAAGGCAGGTCGCAGCGACGCTTGAAGATGTCGCGGATCTCCGACTCGATTCCTGCGGTGTCGAACAACGGAACTTGCGCCTCATGCAGCTTGACCCGCGCAATGAGGTCTGGAGCGATGTCCTTGAGGTATCCGACGATCTCGTTGTAAACCTGCTTCGAGTCCACCGTCAGACTGTCTACCTTGTCGCTGAAAATGTCTCGGACGAGGCCGCGGGTGAGACCGCTCTCGCGATTGACCAGGGACGGCGCTTTCTGGAAGTGCATCTTCCGTTTGATCTTCTTCCATTGCGCCATGAGGCTGTTCAGCTCGCGCTGGAGCATCTCCGGGGTCACGTCTTCGCTGACGGTCCGGACGATTACGCCGCCCGACTTTTCCGGCAGAATGTTCTGGACCTGTTCCTTGAGGCGGGCGCGTTCGGCGGAGGATCCGATTTTTCTGCTGACGCCGACCTTGGACGAGTCCGGGATATAGACCAGAAAGCGCCCGGCCAAGGAGATCTGAGCGGTTACTCGGGGACCCTTGGTGGAGATGGGCTCCTTGGAGATCTGAACCAGAATCTCCTGCCCGCGCTTGAGCGCTTCCTGAATGGGCGGGGCTTTGGCGCGTCGTCCGTTGCCGTTGCTGCCATTGCCGTTGCCGTTTTTCTTCTCGACCGGCTCGTCGCTCTCGTCGTCATCTTCTTCGTCATCGTCTTCCGCCTCATCGGCGGACTGACGAACGAGGTCGGAAGCGTGGAGGAAGGCGCTCTTTTCGGTGCCTATGTCGACGAATGCGGCCTGGATACCCGGGAGTACGGCATCGACGCGGCCGAGATAAATGTCACCGACCATGCGTCGGTTGTCTGGACGGTCTACAAGAAGCTCAACGAGCTTCCCGTCCTCCAGAATCGCGATCCGCGTTTCGCGCGGAGCCGCGTTGATGAGGATTTCTCTTTTCATTGTTGCCGTCTCATCCCAATGCTCGGCGACTCGACGAGCAAAGCAGAGGACGGTCCAAAAAAAGTCCGCGCGGTCGTGTTACAGGGCCGCGTTATGATTACCTGTGTACTTCACCTTCGGCGCTCCCGCTCCATGTTTCCGGGACCCGCGAGTCGCGCGGGATCCCCATGCATTGGGAGCCACAGTCAGTGCCAACAATCTACCGCCAAACCGAGCGTTTCCGCAACAGCGACAACAACTTACGAGCGCGGATCAAAGTCGGCAGCGCCTGGCAAGTATGTGACGCCCGGGTTCAGATTCCGGTCACGGTCCGCCAGACGGTTGACGCGATTCCCATAATGGGGTGATGCCAGATGAGCCAGGCGATCACCAGAACAAACGTCACGCCCGCCTTCCACTCACCGTGCTTCATGTAGAGGTCGAAGCTGAACGCGCCCTCATCGTCGGGATGGGTGGCCTTCCACGGTGTCGGCCTCGGCACAAAGGCCGGCACGTTCGCGGCGTACGCGTGGTAAGCCTCGGGGAATCTGCCGGCGATGTTCGCTTTCTCTCGCTGCATCGTCGGCGCGTAGATCAGGACGAAGAAAGCGACCACCAGCAGTAGCAGCGCCCAGTTCGCAGCGATAGCAAACCCCGCCGAGATGAGGAAGCTGCCGAAGTAGAGCGGATTTCTGGTGTGGGCGTAGGGGCCGGTCGTGGCGAGCCGTTCGTTCTTGGAGATGTGACCCGACGCCCAGCCACGGACGATGACCCCCACCAGCGCGACTGCCCCGCCGACGGCCAGCGTCAGCGGCGTTGGTCGCGCGAAAACCAGATAGGTGATGCCGAGTATGAAGCCAAGGGGGAGGCGGACGCGCTTGGCGATCTCGGAATAGGTCAATCCGCCAGCTCCTTCAGCAGGTGCCGAGCAATGACGAGACGCTGTATCTCCGACGTCCCCTCGCCAATCTCGCAGATCTTCGCATCGCGGAACATTCGCTCCACCGGATACTCCTTTGTGTAGCCGTAGCCACCATGGATCTGAATCGCCTTGATCGTCGTGCGCATCGCCAGCTCTGAACAGTACAACTTGGCGATTGCAGCTTGCTTGCTGAAGGGTTGCTTGTTCTGGGCGAGCCACGCTGCGTGAAACATCAAATGCTTGGCTGCTTCGATTTCCGTTGCCATGTCGGAGAGCTGGAACTGAATTCCCTGGAAGTTCGAGATTGGCTGCCCAAACTGCTTGCGCAGCGTCGAGTACCGGAGCGATTGCTCGAAGGCTCCCTCGGCGATTCCCAATGAGAGGGCGGCGATTCCGACGCGGCCGGAATCGAGGGTACGCATAAAGTTGTTGAACCCTTCGCCGTCTTCGCCGAGCATGTTCTCGGCGGGGACCTCGACGTCCTCGAATATCAGCCCGCGAGTATCGGAGGCCCGCCAACCGAGCTTGTCCTCTTTCTTGCCGGCCCGAAAGCCCCGCATCGACGGCAGCGAGTCGTCGTGGCCGATACCCAGGCCTGCCGCCTTGTCCAGATCGCTGGCTTCCTTGGTGACGATGAACGAGCTGATCCCCCTGGTGCCTTTCCCCGGATCTGTCACGGCTGTCACGACGAAGATCTCGCCGACACCTCCGTGGGTGATGAAAATCTTCGTTCCATTCAGGACGTAATGAGCGCCTTTGCGCACGGCCGTTGAGCGCATGCTCGCGGCATCACTGCCAGCGCTGGGCTCCGTGAGACCGAACCCGCCAAGAACTCTGCCGCTCGCCAGCAGAGGTACATATCGCTTCCGCTGCGCGGCAGTTCCAAAGTTCACGATGGGCGAAGTGCCGAGCGTAGTGTGGGCGGAGATCGTGATGGCGTGTGAAGCATCGACCTTGGCCATCTCGTTGATCACGATCATGTAGCTGAGGAGATCGAGCCCCGCTCCACCCAGCTCCTCCGGCCACGGAATCCCGAGGAGCCCCAACTCCCCCATCTTCTTGACGTTCGCCCACGGGAACTCGGCTTTGGCGTCGAGTTCCGCAGCCACCGGCGCTACCTCGGAACGGGCGAACTCACGTACCATGTTGCGTACAGCCAGGTGCTGCTCGGTGAAGTAAAGGGCGTCGTCCATGGCTCGAGCTGTCCCCCGCTACTTGTTCTCCGTCGCCGGAAAATTCTCCGGGTACAGCGAAACCCGCACATAGTTGTCGGTTCGCAGGTATTTCTGTGCAGCCCGCTGCAGATCGGCGACCGTCAGGTCGGAAATGAGCTTCTCTCCGTTCGGAATTTCTTCCAGACGCCAACCGTTCTGGTCGAATGTGGAGATTTGCGAAATCCAGTAGCTGTTCTGCTTGAGTGCCGTCTCGCGGGACCTGAGCGCCGCTTCTTTCACTTTGTTGAGGTAGTCGGGGGTGGTTCCGAACCGCTTCACGCTATCTATCTGCGCGAGTGCGGCGGCGGTCAGCGCTTCCAGCCGCTCAGGTGCCGACCCAAATCCGATCGAAAACCGGTAGGACGGCTGCGGGTCGCGGGTCGCGCTCGGACCCACGCTGACTCCGTAAGTGCCTCCCATGTTTTCCCGGAGCGCCTCTCGCAGCTTGATGTTGAGCAGCTCGGCGAGCGCGCTCAGGTAGTACCGGTTCTGTCTCGTGTATTCGAACGGTCCGGTGAATACCAGAGCGGTGCGTGCTTTGGACTCGGTTCCTTTCCTGACGATACGTTGCACGACACCTGTCGGCGGACGAACTCCAGTATCGCGCCATGTTTCCTTCCTGCCGGTCGACGGAAGCGAGCCGAGCCATTTGGCGATGAGAGGCTTGATGGAGTCGAGCTTGAAATTTCCGACGAACACGAAGGTGAATCCGCTGGCGTCGGAGAATCGCTCCTTGTAGAACGCGTACGACTTGAATGGATCGATACGATCGAGCTGCGCGGCCGAGACCGGCTGCTCGCGGACCGAGTGCTGCGCCATAATCACCTGAAGAGTGTCGCTGAACGCCGCGTCAGGGCTAGCACTGCGGTTAGCGAGGACTCCCTTGAAGCGTCCAATGAAGGTGTTGACGAGCGACGTGTCGAGGCGCGGTTGCGTGAAATACAGGTAGACGAGCTCGAGCATTGTATCCACGTCCTGCTGCGATGCGCTGCCCGAGATTCCCTCGCTCAAATCGTCGATGCTAGGGAAAACGCTGACCTGTTTGCCGGCGAGAAATTTCTGCAGGTCGACAACGGTAAACTTCCCGACCCCGCTCGTCATCGGAATGAGATCAGCCCCACTTGCCGCAACGTAACCAGCGTCGGGCAACAGAGATGCTCCTCCGGGACTGTAGGCAGTGAAATTGATCTGATCGGCGTTGAAGTCTGTTGGCTTGAGGAGAACGCGCACTCCATTGGAGAGCTTCCATTCTGTGACGCCGATCTCCTTGATGTCCCGCTCCGACACCACCTTCCCGCCAGGCGGCTCTTTCTCCACGAGCTGTTGGGACGGAGCCGTCTCCGTGAAGGCCGAGATGTCGGCGCCCTTCACCGCATCGAATGCGAGAAGGAGCTCGCCACGCGTCGGGTTCACGGCGCCGGGCTTATCCGGCGACGTCGTTGCCAACACCCTGTTCTTATCAGTCATCCACTCGCCCGCCAGCTTATTCACTTCGGCCAGGGTGATCGTCGGCAGAAACTGCTTGATGGCCGCGAGGTCGTAGGCTATGCTGGTCGACGGCTCGGACTGCAGAAACGCCGAGACGTAGGCTTCCGCGTAGACGTTCGAGTTCGTCTTCTCGCGCTCAGCGTACGCCTGCTCGATTCCACGCTGAAAATCCTTCTTGGAGCGGTCGAGCTCGGACTGAAGGAATCCAAATCGTCTGACCCGCTCGCCTTCCGTGAGCAACGCGTTGAGTCCGCGCGAAATTCCGTTGTCGGCCACGATTGCCGTGAGCGAGAACGATTCCGCTGAGCGGACGAGATCGCCCTGCGCGGCAAAAGCATTGATGAATGGCGGATTCGGCTTCTGGATGATCTCGGAGAATCGATCGTTGAACATTCCCCCGAACAGCCCTTCAATCAGATGCTGTCTGTAGGTCGCAACCGTCGTGTTCGATCGCTTCGGTTCCTTGTACAGCAGTCGGATCACCGATCGCGTTGCTTCCTTGTCGCTGTTGATCGAGACGAGAGTGCTGTCGTGCGAGGGCACCGGAGAAAGAAGGCGGGAACGAGGACTTGACGCGCGAGGGATCGCGCCGAGGTAGCGCCGGATCAGAGCTTCGACTTGCGTTTTGTCGAAGTCACCGACCGCGACGACTGCCATCAGATCAGGGCGATACCAATCGTCGTAGAAATGCCGCAGAGTCGCCGGCGCGTAGGTCTCGAGAGTCTTCTTGTCTCCGATCGGAATTCGCTCGCCGTATTTGGATCCGGAGAACAGCACCGGGAACCACTTGTTCTGCATTCGGTTCTCGGCGCCCTGCCCCAGGCGCCACTCCTCGATCACTACCGGCCGCTCCTTCTCGATCTGCGACGGCTCGAGGGCGATGTTGTGTGCCCACTCGGAGAGAATCTGAAATCCCTTGTCCACGATGGCGGCGGTGTCCGTCGGGATCGTGATCATGTAGACCGTTTCATCAAAGCTGGTGAATGCGTTGATGTCCGGGCCGTAACGCATGCCGACGGATTCCAGGTAGCTCGAAACCTGATTTCCCGGGAATTTCTTCGTCCCGCGAAACGCCATGTGCTCGAGCATATGGGCAAGTCCGCGCTGATCATCGTCCTCGAGCACGGACCCGGCGTTTACCACCAACCGCAGCTCGGCGCGTTTTTCCGGCTTGTGATTTTCGCGGATGTAATAGCGCATCCCGTTCGGGAGGGTCCCCACCGTCGCGGCCGGATCGAATGGAAGCGGACTGCCCGGCGCGCCGATGGTCGGTTGCTGCGCGGATGCGAGAGATGCCAGGAATAGGCAAAGGCCGGCAAAGGCCGACATCCGATACAGCACGGTAAGGGAAAACTGATTTCTTGATCTCATTCGAATCATGGCGTTGGTTGCGGGCGCGCCGTCATCAAGCCGCCTCGGTTTCATCCAGCTCGGCGATCGCGGCAAGGAAGCGCGCGCCGTACCGCTCCAGTTTCATTGGACCCACTCCGCCAACGTCCTGTAAAGCGCTGAGCGACCGGGGACGCCGCACCGCCAGCTCCGCGAGAGTGCGATCGGAGAATACAATATACGCGGGCACTTGTTCCTCGCGTGCAATCCGGGTTCGCACCGTCTTGAGCGCCGTGAGGGCCCTCTCGTCCGCGGGACCGAACGCGACGTCATCAGCGGTGGTGGGCGGGTGCGTTCCTCCGCGGGGTGCTTTCCTGCTCCGGCGTTGACGCGGTGAATCGTCTGCCTCTGTCGCAACGGCGGCGATCCCGAGACAGTTGTCGCAGCCGTCGCACCGTGCGCGCGCAGCCGGATCGCCGAAATAGCGGAGAACGAAGCCGCGCCGGCACTCCTTCGTATACGCGTACTTCTGAACAGCCTGGAGCTTCGACGTCTCAGCGGCTCGCCGTCGATCAATCACCGCCCAGTCTATACGAAATTTGGAGAGCAGCGCAGTTCTGTCGGCCAGATAGAGCCCCGTGCCGATTCTTTCCCACGCCAGGAATTGTCGCTCCTCGAGCGATTCGAGCAATGGAATGGATGCAACCGCGCGACCGAGACCTGGTGGCAATCCATCGAGATCGACGACGGCGCCCGTTCGAAGTGCCGATCCAACTCCACGCCACAACGCCCGCAACAGTCCCAGCTCGGCGTTCGCTTCGCCGCTGAGCTCGCGCTTTATCCGCTCCGGCGTGGCGAGAAGTCTGATGTGAACGCGCGCCTGTTCACCATTACTCGATGCGACGGCGCCGCTCCGCTCCAGAATTCTGAGCGCGCCTTCGATCTCTCGGGTATTGAGCTTTGCCTTAACGAGGCGGATGAGATCTTCGGGTGGCGCACCAACGAACCCCTGCTTGTCGGAAAGTTTCTTTAGCGCCTCGTAGATCTGCTCGACCGCGGCTCTCTCGGGATAGGATCCCTTGATGAAGAACTCGTGGGTGAAGCGATCAGGGAAGGCGTGCAGCAGGACGACGTCCGAATGCCGGCCATCGCGCCCGGCGCGCCCGGCTTCCTGGTAGTACGCCTCGAGCGTGCCCGGCATAGTGTAGTGAATCACCAGCCGCACGTTTGGTTTGTCGATCCCCATGCCGAATGCGTTGGTGGCGACGATTGCGCGGATCCTCTCCGACATGAAGGCGTCCTGAACCTCGTGCCGGCGCACATCGTCGAGGCCCGCGTGATAACCGGCGGCCGGGATTCTGGCGCGCTCGAGAACGGTCGTGAGGTGATCGACTGCTTTCCGCGTCGATGCATAGATGACAGCAAGGCCTTCGTGGTTCTTGAGGATCTCGACGAGGCGCTTCTCTTTCCCAGCGTCGTTCCTCACCGGGATCACGTAGTAGTGGAGATTCGGGCGGTCGAACCCGGTGATGATCGTCTCTGGATTTCTGAGCGCCAGCTCGCGGATGATGTCGCGGCGCACCTCCGGGGTTGCCGTGGCAGTCAGCGCGATCGTCGTCGGCGAGCCAAGCTCTTCGTGGACCTTCTTGACACGGAGGTAGCTGGGGCGGAAATCGTGCCCCCACTGGCTGATGCAATGCGCTTCGTCGATCGCGAGGAGCGATACTCCCACTTTCCGAAGTCGCTCCGCCGTCTTCCCGTAATCGAACCGCTCCGGCGCGACGTAAAGAAGCTTGATTTCGCCGCGCTCGACTCGTGCAAGCCTATCCGAAACCTGCCCCGGCGACAGCGAGCTGTTGATGAATGCCGCCGGCAGTCCGCGCGCGGTAAGGGCGTCCACCTGATCCTTCATCAGGGAGATGAGCGGAGAGACCACGACCGTCAGCCCGGGCATCAGAAGAGCCGGCACCTGGAAGCAGAGCGACTTTCCACCACCGGTCGGCAGCACGACAACGGTGTCTCTGCCCGCCAGGATCGCTGACACCGCCGCTTCCTGACCAGGCCGAAAGGTCTCGTAGCCGAATGCACTCCTGAGCAGATCGCGGGCGTTCTGAAGAGTCGGGTTTGGCATCCGATGAAAGGTAGCGAGACTCGTGAGCTCGATGTGACTGGGCTCCGCGCGCGTAATTGTTGTGCTGCCGGAGCGCTCGCTCAGCTAGATGCCCTCGATCAGCCTCGCGTAGAGCGCTGGATCTGCGTTTCCGCCACTGATCACGCAACAGACGCGCTTACCCTTGAATCGCGCCGGCTCAGCGAGAACAGCCCCAAGCGCGAGCGCGCCCGTCGGCTCGGCTTTGAGATTCGCCAACGCAAATAGAAGTCTCACCGATTCCATGATTTCTTCTTCCGAAACCTCTATTACTCCTGCTAAGCCATGACTCAGGATCTCCCAGTTTCTGTCACCCAAGCGGAGCATCCTGGCCCCATCGGCTATCGTGGCGGATTCGTCCTCTTGAGCCACGATGTGTCCTGCCCTGAAGGATTCGGCGGCGTCATTCGCCAATGTCGGCTCGGCGGCGAGGACCTGAATATTTTTTCCGCTTCGCTCGACTGCTTTGACAAGGCCGGAGGTGAGACCGCCGCCCCCTATGGGCGCGATTATGAAATCCAGATCGAGTCCGAGCGCGAATAGCTCGTTCGCCAGCCCTGCGTTTCCTTCGATTACGAGCGGATCATCGTACGGGCTGGCAACGTAGGCCTCAGGGAATTGTTTGGCGAGCTCGGCCAATCTCTCCAGGCGGCCTTTCTTCTTTACATCGACCAGATCGACTTCAGCGCCGTACTCGCGCACGGCGTCGACCTTTATTTTCGGCGCCCCGGAGGGCATAACGACCGTGCATCGTTTCTTGAACAGCGAGCAGGCGTAGGCGATCGCCTGTCCGAAGTTACCGGACGAGGCGGTGATTATGTGCGCTTGCTTGACGCTCGACGCGACGTTGTACGCAGCGCGGAATTTGAAGCTGCCGGTGTACTGGAGCGTCTCGCTCGCCAGCACAAGGTCGACGCCTAGCTTTCTGGAAAGGCGCGGCGCATCGACGATCGTCGTCGGGCGCGGTGACGTCACTGGAATCCACGGCGCTTGCGAGGCTTGAAGAACCGGAGGATCAGCGCGATGAACAGGAAGGCGATTCCAGCCCATCGAAGCGCGCTGTCGTCGGTGCGAATCCCCCACCCGAGCAGTACCGCGGCGATGAGCATCAACGCGAGCTTGGCGATCGTGAATGGAGTCATTTCTCCTTCGTGCGACTGGTGAATCGTTTGACCCCTTCGCGGAAATCGCTCGTCGCGCGCGCATCGGCGTTCGCCACTATTCCCGCAGAGATTCCATCGAGGAATCCGAGATTGTCGAGCTTGTAGAAGAGCGATTTAGTCGCTGCCATTGCCGTCCGTGGTTGCTTCGCGAGTTGATCGAGCACGGCTTTGGAGAGCCCGTCGAACTCCTTGGCTGCGAATACGCGTGAAACGAGTCCGATTGCTTTCGCTTCGTCGGCGCTCAGGATTCGTCCCGTGCTCACCAGATCAAAAGCCTGCTTCTCGCCAACCGAGCGCCGCAGCATCGTCATCACCATCGCGGGAACGAAACCAATCGTCACTTCGGGATAGCCGAATCTCGCTTCTTCGTGCGCGAGCACAATGTCGCAAGCGGTGGCTAGTCCAGCGCCACCGGCGTAAGCGCGGCCCTTCACCAGCGCCACGACGGGCTTTTCCATCCGCCGGATAGTGTGAAACACGTGGCCCAACGCCTTCGCATCGTCCAGGTGCTCCTGCCGGGGTGCGTCCAACATTTCCTCGAGCGCGGCGAGATCGGCGCCGGTACAGAAGTCTGGACCTTCCCCATCGATAGCTACGACATTCACCGCCGATTCGCTGAGCGCGAACAGTGCCTCCGCCAGCTCGTCGGAGGTGGCTCGGTCGAGTGCGTTTTTCTTCTCCGGGCGAGCGAGCGTGATCCTGCCAATCGCGCCCTCAACCGTCATCCGAATGTTCTTCATTTGGCCGCCGGTAGCGCCAACCGCTTCGCCTCCGCATCCGGCACATCGATGACCATCCGGAGTAGCGCTGTCGAATACACCTTGCCCTGCGCATCCGTCTTGAGCGAGAGCGTTCCACCACCATCGAGCGCGCCATGCAACAGGAAGTTGAGCGCGTTCAGATTCGGGAGCTCGAACCGCTCGACGTCGCCTTCGATCATCCCGCGAAAGTGATCCGCGACCCTGGTGCGCGTCACGAATTGCTCCAGCACGTCGTACCACCGGGGCTGTAGAGCGATCACGCCGACATTGGCGGTGTCGCCCTTGTCACCAGAGCGCGCGTGGGCAATATCGAGGAGCCGGACCTTCATGAAATGATTTCGACTTTTGGTTTCACGACCGATTTGTCAATCAATGCCGGCCAGTACGCCACGATCTCCTCCACTTTCGGCCTGCCACCCGCGAAGCCGGTAACGGTCGGCGGACCATTCAGAACGAGCGGGGCAATCTCGCGCGTGAATCGTTCCACCGCGGCGCGATCGGTGCCCCGAACGCCAAAGCGAAGCTGAACCTCTGGCGCATCTCGCCTGTCGCCGGCGAGCGCACCGTGAGTGGCGTTCGCGCCAACGAATTCCGTGAGAATGCGATCGAACTTCAGGCCAAGACGGTCGAGCCGCTCGCGGAGGATCCTGTCGGCGGCCTGAGCTTTATCGAGCGCCTCCGGCCAGGCATAGACAAGCGTGCCTACTGCCTTGAATCCAGCGCGATAGGCTACGGATACCTTGAGTCTGTCTGTGGGTGGCTTCCCTTTGATGCCCGACACGAGGACGCGATCCTCTCCATCCTGCGCGAGACGAATCGTGGTGAAGTCCGCGATTACGTCGGGTGTGATGTACGAGTGTGGGTCGCCCATCTCGTAGACAAGCTGCTCACTGACTGTAGGCATAGAGACTCTGCCACCTGTACCGGGATGCTTCGTCACGACAAATGTGCCGTCGGCGCGCGCTTCGACCAGCGGGTAGCCGACATTCGCGAGATCGGGAATGGACTTCCAATCGTAGAGACAGTTTCCGCCCGAGCATTGGGCGCCGCACTCAATGATGTGGCCGGCCACGATTCCGGCAGCGAGCTGATCCCAGCTTTCTGCGCCCCACCCGAACTCGTGACGCAAAGGCGCCATCGTGAGAGCGGTATCAGTGGACCTTCCGGTGATAACGACGTTCGCGCCGCCATGGAGCGCCTCGACGATTGGGTCCGAGCCGATGTATGCGTTCGCCGACAGCACGCGGTCTCTCACACTCGAGAGCGGCTCGCCCGTCTCCATGTTGGCGAGCGGGTGGCCATGCGCAATGAGATCATCGAGTCGGCCGAGGAGGTCATCGCCCGTCACGACTCCAATCCGTAATTTGCTTCCGCGCCTCTGCGCTCCTACCGATCTGACGGCCTCCGCGCACGCGCGTGGATTTACACCTCCGGCATTGGCGACGACTTTGACTCCCTTATCCAGCACGGCTGGAAGAATGCTCTCCATCGCGCCCACGAAGTCGCGAGCGTATCCGAGCGAAGGATCTCGCTCCCTCTGCTTCTGCAGAATGGACATCGTGACCTCGGCCAGATAGTCGAGCATGAGGTAGTCGATCTGCCCGCCTTCCACCTGCCGTCGCGGAGCGTCGAGATCGTCGCCCCAGAATCCCTGACCAGCCGCGACGCGAACGATTTCCTTCAACTGCTTTCTCCAAGGTGCGGTGGCAGTACGAACGGGCCGAGGTGCGGTCCCGGGTTGTGCAGCGCGGCGCGGAGCGTGAGGCTCAACATCTCCCGCGTGTTCTCCGGGTAGACGATCGCATCAACGAAGCCTCGGGCCGCGGCGTAGCGTGCGTCGAGCTGGGCCTCGTACTCGGCGCGCATCTCGTCCACCGCGGCTGCTACTTCCGGCGGAGGCGCATTTCCGGTTTTCTTCGCAGTCTCGAGAACTGGACCGTGCACCGCCTGAATGGCCGACTCTCCTTCCATCACTGCCATTCGTCCGGTCGGCCAGCTCAGGATGAAATCAGGGTCGAATCCCTGACCTGCCATCGCGTAGTACCCGGCCCCCGAAGCGTGATTGACCGTGAGCACGATCTTCGGAACGAGAGCGGTCGCCATCGCTTCAACGAAGCGCGCACCGGCGCGGATTATCCCTCCCTGCTCCGCTTCCGTTCCAACCATGAAGCCCGAGACGTCCTGGATGAAAAGAAGGGGTATACCCAGTCGGTCACAACGATCAATGAAGTAGGCGACTTTCTCGGCGCTCTCCGTGTAAACGATGCCGCCGAAGTGCGGCTTCTCTCCTTCGCGTCCCTTGATGAGCCCGCGCTGGTTAGCGATGACGCCGACGCTGATCCCGTCGATGCGAGCGTCGCCGCAGATCATTTCACGCGCCATGGACTCCTGGAACTCGTCGATCTTTCCGTTGTCGAGAA
>DASYVU010000042.1:0-7301 GCA_035936715.1 Gemmatimonadaceae bacterium | reverse complement strand
GATCAAGTGAGATTCACAACCCGGGTTGCCGACTCCCGGCTGGATCGCGACGAGCGGGAGAAAGAGAAGCTACGCCGAGTTGCTGAGTCCGCCTCGCATTACGGGGCCGAGAATCTGCCAGCGCTCATCGCGGATCTTGAGGCACAGATGCGCGAGGCTGCGACCAACCTCGACTTCGAGACCGCGGCACGATTGCGCGACGAGCTGTTCGAAGTCAAGGCGAAGGCCGGACGTGAGGAGAGGAGTCGAGGATCGCTGGCGGGCCTTCACGGCCGCTAGCAATGCCAGCGCACCGGCACCTCGTCCCCCCATTCGCCGAGAGAGGGCACCTCAAGCTCACCGAGAGCGAGCTGCGCGAGTGGGGTAAGAGCCTTGGGCGGTCAATCAATCCGCCGCTCCTCATAACACTCACCGGGGAGCTGGGGGTAGGCAAGACGACGCTCGCGCAAGCGATCTGTCTCGGATACGGCGTTCAGGACGCGATCACCAGTCCCACCTACGCGCTGGTTCAGGAATATTCCGCGCCGCGGTCGGCGGTGTTTCACATCGACCTCTACCGGGTGGAGTCCCCGGACCAGCTCACGAATCTCGGCTGGGACGACATCCTCGTTTCGCGGGCGCTGATTCTGGTGGAGTGGCCTGAGCGCGCGGGACCCCGACTGCCCGAGGATCATCTGCCGATTGATCTCGATTATATCGTCGGCGACGCGACGCGTCGGATTCTTCTCGCCGGGTGAGTCCCACACGCGCATGACGCGCTCTTACACGATTGCGCTCGACGGATCCACCTACCGGGGGAGTGTCGCGGTCCTTCGCGATTCTCAGGTGGTAGGGGAGCGGAGCCTGGGGGGTGACGACGGCGGAAAGCCGGGCGGGGGAAGGGGCGAGACGTTGATGCCGGCGATTGCCGAGTGTCTGAAAGAGGCCGGGATCAAGCGCGAGGCAATAGCGCGGATAGTCTGCGGGGCGGGGCCTGGCAGCTTCACGAGTCTGCGCGTAGCGGGCTCGGTTGCCAAGGGCCTCGCGGTGGGATACGCGGTTGATCTCTACGCTGTCTCGTCACTTGTTCTCACCGTCACCGGCGCCCGGCCCACGCTCCCAGCGGGAAAATACCTCTCGGTCCTCGATGCGATGCGCGGCGAATATTTTGCTGTCCGAGTTACGCTGCTACCCGACCAGACGGTGATCCAACCCGAGCCGACAACACTGGTCGGTATCGAGGAGCTCATGGGGCTAGCCGAACGTGAACCACTGGTTAGAGCCGTGGGGCCTGGGCAGCGACTCGATTTCCATCCACACGCGAGGGGCGTCGCTCCGCTGCTCGAATCGATGCTGGAGCACGGGCCGGTCGATCTCGCTTCGTGGGAGCCCAACTATGGGCGGCTGGCCGAGGCGCAGGTGCGATGGGAGGCGGCGCACGGGCGTCCGCTGACAGGGTGACGACCCTCCTCCGGCCCGCCATCGAGCGCGACCTGAGCCAGGTTGCTCAGATCGAAAAGTCCTCGTTCGCCGACCCGTGGAGCGAAGAATCATTCCGGCGTCTCCTCGGCGTCGCACCAGCTATCTTTCTCGTAGCGCTTTTTCCACCGGAGCAGGCCGTCGCGGGATACGTCGTAGCATTCTCCGTTGGAGAGGACGGCGAGTTACTGAACGTCGCGGTAGATCAGAAGTTCCGTGGAAAGGGCCTGGCAGGGCAGATGCTGGACGCGACGCTGATCGAACTGGGCGCGCGACGTGTTCGGACCGCGTTCCTCGAGGTCCGCGAATCGAACAGCGCCGCGCGGGCGCTCTACAAGTCGCGTGGATTCATCGAGATCGGACGAAGGTCGCATTATTACCGTCGGCCGGTTGAGGATGCGCTGGTGTTGAGGAGAACTCTCGAAGTCGCCGAGGGCGACAGCAGGAGAGCGCAGGGCAGTTTTGCTGACCGTTGAAATCGTTGGTTTGCCCGGGCCCTGAGCCCTACCTATACTATTCTGGGCGGGAACCGAACTCTCGCCAGGAGGCACAGTGAGTCGAAGTCTGAACAAAGTCATGCTGATCGGAAACCTGGGCAGCGATCCGGAAGTCCGATCGACTACAGGCGGCAACAGGGTCGCGACGTTCTCGCTCGCGACGACCCGGAACTGGAATTCGCCGAGTGGTGAGAAGCAGGAGAAGACGGAGTGGCATCGGTGTGTGGTGTGGAACTCCAAGGGCACCGGGCTGGCCGACGTCGTCGAGAAGTACTGCAAGAAGGGCGACAGGATCTACGTCGAGGGGCGCATCGAGTATCGCCAGTGGCAGGACAAGGAGAATCAGACCCGCTACAGCACCGAGATCAATGTGCGCGAGCTTCTGATGCTCGGCGGCGGCAAAGGTGGCGGCGCTGATTTCGACGGGGAGAGCGCGGGTAGAAACCGCGCTCCGGCGGCAGCTGGGGCGAAGACCTCAGGCGGCACTAGCGGCGGCGGTGACTTCGAAGATTTCCCCGGTGCCTTACAGGACACCGACGACGATCTGCCTTTCTAACTGCAGACTATTACAGATCGCTTGAAGCGGCCCCGGAAACCGGGGCCGCTTTGACTATACAACCACTATTTCGTGTAGTATGCCGACGCACCGGGGGCGAAAGTCACGGTGAATGCGTTGCTGCCGTTCCAGGCGCCGCCGTAGGTGAATCCGCAGTTCGGATCGGCCGAGGAGGATTCAGAGAAGGTGAAGCCGTTTCCGCGCTGAGAGTATGTGCCTACGCAGGTGCTCGTCGTACTGGTCGTCGAACCGGAGGCTGTATCGTTTTCGTCCAAGTCGAGGGTTTCGCTGAAGGTGTTGTCCGTACCGATCGTCAAGCTCCCGGACTTAAAGGTGAGCGTGGTTGTGGCACCGGTGGCGACCGTATAGGGGAGCGGGTTGCTGTTGATTGACTGGAGGGTGTACGTGCCGCTCGCATCGCCGTTTACCCCAGTAGAGGCATCGCCACCGCAGGCGCCGAGCAAGAGGATGCCCAACAGGGCAAGAAAGGCCTTCGGATTTGTGCGCATGACGCTCTCGTTGGGAGGATTTAGTAAGGCTGGGCATCCTCGGGACGCAGGAAGTATTCCCGCGCCAGGCCCTTTACGTGACCTTAGCGCCACCCCTACCGTCCATTGGTTGACCCGCCACACGCGGCGTCTTACCCATCCGACAAGTTCCGGGAGCACGAAGTGATCGGTCAATTCTTAAAGGCAACGTCAAGAACCGCAAGCAGATCGGGCGCTCGCGCCTCCATTGTTTGCGCGGCACTGCTCCTGTGCGGCGCGACGAGGAGCGCGGTGGCTCAAGACAAACCCGCTGCTCCCGACACCGTTCGCGCTGACACGGTCAACCAGATGCTCGTCGTCGCCGATACCACGAAGGAAGTCAAGCACACGGTCAAGAAGGGTGACACGCTCTGGGACTTGGCGAAGTTCTATCTAAAGGATCCGTTTCGGTGGCCGGAGATCTTCCGCCGCAACACCGATGTCGTAAAGAACCCGCATTGGATTTACCCGGGCGAAGTCATTCGCATCTGGGGCACGGAAGTAAGGACGGAAGCTCTTGCGCGTGCCGATAGTGCCGGCGAAGTCGTGTCGCACGTCGTCACTCGTCCCGTTCCTCTGCCGCAGCCGAACACGACCGGTTCCAACCGCTCGGATCTGACCGTATTTGCGTCTCCGCTGAGCCGCGCCTCCGCAATGATTGCCTCCGAGGTGACCGGCCGCAGTCGCCCCGGATCAGTTCGCCCTGGAGAAGTCCAGGCTGCTCCCTACGCCGATCGCGACGGAGGCCCAAAGGACGCCGGCTGGCTCGTTGCCAGTGCGGACCGACCGGGCATCAAAACCAGCATTGTTCGATCGAAGTACCAGCTGAACGACGCTCTGTATGTCTCTCTCCCCAAAGGATCGGTCGCGCGTGTCGGCGATACCTACATGTCCTACGTGCTCGGCCCCGACCTTGGTGACTTTGGAGAGGTTGTAATTCCGACGGGCATTCTCCGCCTCGAGGCGGTCACTCCCGGTCAGCGTCCTCTCGCGCGAATCGTTCGCCAGTTCGGACAGATCGAGCTCGACCAACAGATGACTCGCGTGCCCGAGGTCACTTTCCCTACCGGTTCGCTCTCCGCTGTTGCGGGAGGCACTCGCGGAACTGTGATCTACGTCCACGAAGAGCCGGTGCTTCCTTCCATCGGCCATTACGTGCTGATATCGCCGAGCGCCAAGAATGGCATCAAGATCGGCGACGAGATCACGTTCATCGACAATTCCATCGGAATGGATAACGAGACTTCGGCACCACCCGTTGTGGCAGGCGTCGGGCAAGTCGTCCGCGTGACTCCGTACGCTACGAGCGTGCTCATCGTGCGGCAGGTTCAGCCGACGATTCGTGATGGAATGGCGGTTCGCTTGACGGGCACAACAACGCCTTAACGGGCTAAAGTGCCCGAAAAGGGCACCAGGGAATTAAATTAGGGCGATCAATGATCGCGATCGCCCACTTCATTGCCGTCACGTTTTACGTCGGCGCCGCCGCTCTCGCAGCGCTGCCTTTTGCGCGTCGCGTAAAGGCTCCGGTTAGCGGCGTCGTAATCGCCTTGCTGCTCGGCATCGGGGCACACGCCACGGCCCTAGCGGGTCTCACCCGACAAGCCGGCGCCGCGTCGCTCACAGGGCTAGGTCCGGCCCTCTCGTTCGCCGGGCTGGTGCTTGCCGTGTCCCTGGTGATCGTCGAGAGTCTGGCGCGTGAGGTGAGCCTCACGCTCGTAGCCGCGCCGCTCGCCGCGCTCGTCACGATGGCCGGCAATCTTACCGGAATGCAGCCCTTCCTCGAGCCGCAAGGGACTCGCGCTGTGTGGCTTGCGATGCACATCGTGCTCAGCTTCATCGGGATTGCAGCTTATGCAACCGCGGCCGCGGCCGGGACGATGTATCTCGTCGCGAGGCGCGAGCTCAAGTCTGCCCGCTTCGGCGCGATCTTCAGATTCTTTCCGCCGCTCGACACCCTTGACCGGGTAAACCACGTGGCGTCGATCGCCGGCTTTTTCGGGCTCACGCTGGGACTCTCTCTGGCGATAGCCTATTCATTCCAGTATCGGGCGCTGGTGGTGCCGCAGATCATCTGGGGAACGGCCGCATGGATTGGCGTGAGCGCGCTCGTCCTGGGGCGAATCCTGCGCGGCTGGCAGGCTCGACGCGCCGCGCTGATGTCGGCGGTAACCTTTGCCAGCGTTATTGCGCTCTACGTGGTGTTCCGTATGGCATCGCTCAACCGCGGGCAGTTCCTGTGAGCGACTTTCCGATCGCGTTGCACGGCGAGCGATTGACCGCAGTGGTCATCGGCGGCGGGTCTGTAGGTACCCGCAAAGCGCTAGCGCTCGTCGAAGCCGGCGCTCGGGTTCGAGTCGTTTCACCGGCTGTCACACCCGAGCTGGCTGAAGCTGAGCGCACACGACGACTGTCCATTGTGCGCGAGTCGTACCGCGCAGGTCAGCTCGGCGACGCCACGCTCGTGATCGCCGCGACGAATTCGCGCGAAATCAACGCGCAGATTGCGGTCGATGCGCACGCGCACGGAAAGCTGGTGAACATCACCGACTTTCCCGACGAGGGAAACTTCCACACGATGGCGCTGCATCGCTCCGGCGATGTAACCATCGCGGTCTCCGCCGGTGGTGTGCCCGGAGCTGCGGCCAGAATTCGGGACGCGATCGCGGAGCGGTTCGACGCGCGTTACGGACGTGCCGTCTCAGCTCTCCGCGGATTGCGTTCGCGCCTGATCGCCGGTGGAGACGAGCGTTGGCGGGACGCCGCGCCAAAGCTGCTCGCCGACGATTTTTGCAGCTCAGTAGAAGACGGATCGTTCACCGAGAAGGTTGATACGTGGCGGTAATCGTTGCCGGTGTAAGCCACGTGACGGCGCCGATCGAGGTGCGCGAGAAGCTCGCCTTTCGCCCCCAGGAAGCCGTTCGCGAGCTCGCTCGGCTGCGCGACGCCGGCACGATCCGCGAGGGCGTAGTTCTATCGACGTGCAACCGCACCGAGATCTACGCTGTCGAGCAGAAAGGGGATTCCCTCGCGCGAATCGCCGAGATTCTCTCGGCACGGCTGGGCGAGGATGCGTCGCGATTCATCTATGTGCGCCGGGATCAGGAGGCCGCCGCACACCTTTTCGGCGTCGCCGCCGGGCTCGAGTCCATGATACTCGGCGAAGCGCAGATACACGGCCAGGTGAAGGATGCATGGGAAGAGTGCCGCGCCGAATCCGGGCCGATCCTCAACCGCATGTTCCAGAGTGCGCTTCTTGCCGCCGCTCGCGCGAGGGAAGAAACTGGAATCGGCCGCGGGGCGGCATCGGTCAGCTCGGCCGCAGTGCAGCTCGCCAAGAAAATCTTTGGCAGCCTGAACGGGCGTCGTGCGATGATCCTGGGCGCCGGCGATGTCGCGGAAATCGCGCTGGAGTGTCTGCAAAAGGAGGGAGTCAAGGTTGCGATCGTTGCCAACCGGACTTTTGAGCGCGCGCAGTCATTGGCGGAGCGTCACGCCGCGACCGCAATGCACTACGAGGAGTGTTGGAAAGCGCTCAGTGAAGTGGACGTCCTGTTGTGTTCGACCGCTTCGCCTGTCCCGGTCGTGACGGTGGCTAGAGTGCGCGACGCGGTCGACGCTCGCGGCGACAAGCCTCTCTGCATACTGGACATCGCGCTGCCGAGGGACGTCGAAGCGGCGGTCGGAGAACTCGATAACGTGTTTCTGTACGACCTCGATGATCTTCGAGCTGCCGCCGCCGCCAATCTCGAGCGGCGTGAGGAGGACATTCCCGCTGCGCAGCGGATCATCGCCGAGGAAGTGCGGACATATTGGGATTGGGTCGCGGGGCTCGACGCCGTCCCCGTTGTCCGGGAGTTCAGAGAAGAGATGGAAAAGGTGCGGAGTACCGAGCTTGCCGCGGCTCTGAAACGCATCGGACCGTTGTCGGCGGAACAGAAGGGGGCGCTCGAACACTTTTCCAAAGCGCTGATGAACAAGTTCCTCCACGAGCCGAGTGTGCGACTCAGGGCCGCGGCTGCGAACGGTCGCGGACTCGGCGTCGTGGACGCCGCAAGATATCTCTTCGCACTCGGAGAGAGAGGGGATTCTCATTCGACTGAGCGCGCCGACTCGGCGACTGAGACGCAGTCGGACGCGTCTCCCCCGGAGAGTACCGATCTAAATGCCTAAAGTCCTCGTCACGGGAGGAGCCGGCTTCATCGGCTCGCACGTCGCCGATCTCTTTCTGGCAAAAGAGTGGGTAGTCACGATCGTCGACGA
>DASYVU010000041.1:0-13276 GCA_035936715.1 Gemmatimonadaceae bacterium | reverse complement strand
CGGCCTGGGCGATCTTCTGGGGCTCGGTGGTCGCGAAGACAAAAACGACGCGCGGCGGCGGCTCCTCGAGGATCTTGAGCAGCGCGTTCCAGGCTTCGCGAGTCAGCATGTGCGCCTCGTCGACGATATAGACCTTGAAGCGGTCGTCGCCCGAAGGAGCGTACATCGCTCTCTCCCGAAGATCGCGCGCGTCGTCAACGCCGCGGTTCGACGCGGCGTCTATCTCGACGACATCGAGGCTCGACGATCCGGCCCAGATGCGCTGACAGGAGGTGCACTCGCCGCACGGCTCGCCATCGTCGCGCTTGTTCTCGCAGTTGAGCGCCATCGCCAGCACCCGCGCGAGAGTCGTTTTCCCCACGCCGCGAGGACCGCAAAGGAGGTATCCGTGCGCGACTCTTCCTCTGGCGATGGCGCCGCGCAGCGTATTGGACACGTGCGACTGGACGGCAACGTCAGCGAAGCTCTTTGGGCGGTATTTGCGGGCTAGTGCGAGAGACATTGCGAGGCGGGAGTACCCCAGGCCTGACGGAGCAACGAAAGACACCGCATGCCGCTGCTACCTTCGGGGTCCTGACGGAGTTAGCGGGCTTACGCCCTCCGGGACCTGGGGCACTCCAAATATAGCTACGCAACCGGAGGGGCGGGAACTGCGAAATGAACTTGACTGAAGACTACCGGCCGGGGGCTGTGGGCGGAGCGGCTGGGTGCCGCGGGCTTTCATAAATACAGAAAAGCCCCGCCAGGATCGGCGGGGCTTTTCCCACGGGCGGCGGAGGAGCCCGCGCCCAGTAAGTGAGTTACTTCTTCTTTTTTACCGTGATCGTGGGGGTCTTGATCTTCGCAGAATCCATCTTGACCTTGGGAACCGCGACCGTCGTGGTCTCGGTGCCGACCTGGATTGTCGGCGTATGAATGGTGTCTGTCTGTGTTCCAACTACTGGCTTCTCAACCTGATACTCTCCATCGCCGGTCTTCTTGCAAGCGGAGATCGAGACGACGGCCATCACGGCCGCGACTGCTGCTAACTTGCGCACGAGACGCCCTCCAAAAAGTGTGTTTGCCGGAAGACCCGGACAACATCGCTAAAATACTCAATCCTCAAACGCTTCGCGCTGATTCTTCCGAACGCGTCGAAGCTCGTATACCTGCGCCACCTCGCCGCCTATGATGAAGAGGAAGGAGGCGTAGTAGACCCAGATTACCACAATAACCAATGCAGCGACCGTGCCGCTGTAGAAGGAACCAGGGTTGAATGAGTGTACATAGGCCGAAAAGGCCCGCTTGGCGAGCTCCAGCATCACGCTCGTGAAGAGAGCGGCGATGAGGGCGGTTTTCCAGCGGATTCTCCTGTGGGGTAAAAACTTGTATAGGCAGAAAAACATCGTCGCAATGAACGAAAAGGCGAGAATCTGGCCGAGGTTGTACTCGAGCTGCCCCATTAGCTCCTTCCGGATGCCCAGGTCGGCCAGAACGAGCACCCCGCGCGTGGTAGCGATCGCCAGGTACGCGCTCAGCGCGGTGTAGGCGACGAGAAGGAGGCTGGATACGAGGGTCATCTCGATGTCGAAGATCTTGCCGGCGATGATCCCCCGGTCTGTGTCGATATCGAAGATCGCCGCGAGCACGGTGCGGAGCGACCCGAACAGCCGAGTCGAGAACCAGATGAAGCCGATGGCGCTGTAGACGGTCAGCGAGCCGCTTCGCTTGATGACTTCGTTCAGGATATTCGCCGCGGGGCCGGAGTCACCCGGGGGATGCGGGGGCATGAACTTGTCGACGATCTGGAGCACTTCTGCCGAAGTGGTGTCGGGCGACTGGTTCAGGAGATTGACCAGACCGGTCGCCAGGAGCAGGAAAAAAGGGACGGCGGCGAGCAGAATGTTGAAGGCGATTCCACCGGCGAGAAAAAAAACGTTGTCTTCGCCGCTGTTGTCCCAGACCCGCTTCGCGTAGTCGCGAAGCAGCCAACCGAGCCGGGCTGGGAGCCCGCGCTCCGGCACTAGCTGTCTTTGTACGCCGCTTTTCTTTCGGCGATGCGGTGCTCGAGGTCTCCACGCGTCTGACGCGCCGCGGCGCGTCCGGCCTCGACCGCGTTCGTCACCTGCCGCTTCTTGGCGTCGACTGCTTCGAACGTCGCGCCAATTCGCTCTTCGACGGAAGCGCGCACCTGGTTGAACTTGTCGGCGACGGTCCCGCTCACGTCCTCGACAAAATCCTGCGCCGCTTCCTGAGCACGCCGCGCCCGTCGGGCCACTGCACGCCGCGTCTCCTCACCGCTCTGCGGGGCGAGCAACAGCGCTACGCCGGCACCCAGGGCGATTCCGATGATGAACGAACCGATTCCTCCTCCCCCGTCGTGTCGCTCAACGATGACGTACGGCCGCTCGACATAGGGATCGTCATCGTACCAATCGTGCTCGTCCATTCAAGTCCTCCGCGGTTAACCCGTCTTCTGCATCCCCTCTGGTCTTCAAATCGAACTCGACAACGGTCAACGCTTCTTCGCTTTGGATCCCTTCGACGCGGGCTTCGCCGATTTCGACGCCGGTGCTGATGACTCCGTCGCCTTAACCGGCCGATGCGCGCCATTGTCCGTGCTCGATGAGCCGCTTCCCGCTCCGCCGCTCCCGTTCAGCAGCGATGCAATCTCCGCGCGCACATCGCCTGGCGTCATTCCCACGATGGTGGCCGTCCGGGAGTAATCACCGTTGGTCGAGGCGAAAGCGCGAAGCACCATCTGTCGGCGAGTATCGGCGAGCGTCGCGCCCGGTGGAACTGTGATCGATGCATTTGGATCCACGCCGCGACGTAAGTGACGCGGCATGATATCCACGGCCGTTATCTTGTTCCCGCGGCTCATTATCACCGCCCGTTCGACCGCGTTCTTCAGCTCGCGAACATTACCCGGCCAGTTGTACGAGAGTATCCATTCCCACGCAGCGTCGTCGAAGCCGGTCATCGGCTTTCCGTTCTGCTCGGAGAAGCGCACAAGGAATTCGTTGGCGAGAAGCTTGATGTCGCCGACGCGCTCGCGAAGTGGCGGCAGGAAGAGCTCGACGACGGCGAGACGGTAGTAGAGATCCTCTCTGAGGTCGTTTTCCGAGAGAGCCTTCTGGATGTCGCGGTTCGTCGCCGCCACAATCCTGATGTCGACTTCGATTTCCTTCTTGCCGCCCAGGCGCCTGATCGTTCTCGACTCGATCGCGCGCAGAAGCTTCACCTGGATGTCGGGCGGCATTTCCGCGATTTCGTCGAGGAAGATCGTGCCTCCATCGGCCATCTCGAATGCGCCGGGCTTTTCGTTAACCGAGCCGGTGAAGGCGCCCTTTTCGTGACCGAACAGCTCATTCTCGAGGATGTCCTTGGGAAGCGCCGCACAGTTGAGGGCGAAGAATGGCCCCTTCGCCCGCTCACTCTTCGCGTGTACCGCGCGCGCGACCAGCTCTTTGCCCGTTCCGGACTCACCAAAGATCAACACGCTCGCCGTGGAAGGCGCGACTGCTTCGATGATCTGGTAGACCGACCGCATCTCTTCGGATTGTCCGGTCAGCTCGCCGAAGTGCGTCAGTCCCTCGAGCTTGGATGACAGCTCGCGGTTTTTCTGCTGTACGTTGAATTTCTCGAGCGCCTTCGGGATGAGCGCCTTGAGGCGATTCAGCTTGTCCGCGGTGAGCGGCTTCTCGACGTAATCGTAGGCGCCTTCGCGCATCGCCTGCACCGCGGAGTCGACCGTCGCCTGACCGGTGACAATGATGCACTCGGTGGGAATCGCTCGCAGCTGCAGCTCCTTCAGCAGGGCCAGGCCGTCGACCTTCGGCATCTTGAGATCGGCGAGAATGACGCCAAAGCTCTCCGCGACAAGCTGATCGAGCGCCTTTTGCCCATCGATGGCAACCGCGACTTCGTAGCCTTCGTCGCGCAAAATCGCGCTCAACCCTTCAGTTATAGAACGGTCGTCGTCCGCGATCAGAATTCTTGCGTGCTTCACTTCAGGTTTTGGAATGGCTTTTACCTTCAGGCGAGACTGTTAATATAACGCTCCGGACCCCCTGCTCGACCCCTACGCCGATGCGTCCGGCCAGGTGTTTGATATCGGACACAAGCACGCTGGCCCGATCACCGTAAATCATTAGCTCGATTCGACTTCCGCCGCTACCTCCGGATGCCGAGCGGAGGGTCCCCCGAGCCTCAGCCGCAAGCACGAATCCGACCAGTGAAAGCAGTCCATTCGTCAGCGCGGTCGCCTCCCTGATTTGTGCGCCGGCGCGCTCAGCGAAGGACGCAATCTCGGTGGCGGCTCCTTCGCGGGCCACCCTGCTCCTGACCACTTCGACGTTTACGGCAACGCCGTTCAGAGCGTTGCGAATCTCGTGGCCAGCCCGCCGGGTTATCTCACGAACGATGTCGAGGGCGTCCGCTTTCGCGCGCGCCGGATCGTCAGTCACTCAGGTCTGCATCATCAGGCGCCGCATCGACCACAGCGAGATCGGGATGCGGCTGCGGCTTGTGCTGTTCGACAGGCTTCACGAACCGATCGACGATGTCGCGCGTGTTGACCACCGCCAGCTGCGTGAATAGAAAGCTGAACTTTTCCTCGTACGCTTTGGCGAGCTTCGCCTTTACATCCGCTGGAAGATCCCAGAACCGCTTCTTGAAGGGTCCGAGCGCCTTCTTCCGCGTCTTATAGAAGAACTGCTCGTCGGTGTCGGTCGGTTTGCGCTCGTCCTTCGCGTTCTGCCTGAGCCACTCGTAGATCTCTTTGCGAAGCGCTTCCGAGATGTTGTCGTACAACATCGTCTGGAAGTTTGTGGCGAGATGAATCTCTGCCGTCTCCGTGCGCGGAAAATTGTGGAATGCGCTGTCGGGAAGCGTCGACGCACCGTGCTGCACCGCTCCGGCGAGCCCGTATTTCTCGCGGGCGACTTTCGACAGCCGTGCCAGTGTGTCGAAGTCGATCTTCACGTCGGCGATGCTGCCGTCCGCAAGCACGACTCCGCCGTGCGTGGTTCCGGATTGCACGCTGATCTTGGACAGGCCTTCCGTGCCCGGAGATCTCTTCATGAGAGTCTCGTTGAAGCCGTCCATGTAGGTCTGCAGCTCTTCGACCGTCGAATTCTGTGTTCCGACTTCGCCGATCTCACCGCCGATCGAGATTGTGACCCCTTCCGGCTGCAGCTGCCGAACAGTGAGCGCGAGATCCACCGCCTGCTCGTAATTCGTGCGCTGCTGCTCCTTGAGCGTGGGCTTGGAAAGATCGACCAGTGTCGACGTGTCGACGTCGATGTTGTAGAAACCCGCCGCGATCGCTTCACGCGCCAGCTGCTTCACGCCATTCACCTCCGTAACCGGATCTACAGCGAACTTCTTGGCGCTTACCTGGAAGTGGTCGCCCTGGATGAACACCGGGCCGCGAAATCCCTCGCGCATCGCCGCGGCAAGCATCACCGCCACGTATTCAGACGGACGCTGATCGGTGTAGGCGATCTCCGACCGCGCAATCTCGACGATGAGGGCGCCGACTTTCAGCCTGACCGCGGAGCGGAACAGTGCGCGCGCGGTATCGTACACCATCCCGCGGATGTTCATCGCGGGAACGGTGAAGCCGCCCGTCTCTCCAGCACCGCGCGCGAGGTAGAGATCGTGAATGGACGAGGCCTGGACGCCAACGGCCTGTCCGATCTCCCAGATCAGCCAGCGCGCATCGTCGCGCTCCTCCGGCTCGCCGAACACCGCGGCGTAGACGATCTTGTCCATTGCCGGCGACGCGAGCGCTGACTCGTCGTGGACGGTTACTCGACCGTCGAGGACGGTCACGGATTTTGAGAAAGGGTTTACGAACATGGCAGAGAAATTAACTGAAGACTACCGGCGGCGGGCAGTCGGCCGGTAGTCTTCATTTGTAGTTCTATCAGACTGTCCACCGCGAATCACCTTTCGGGAGGGAATCCCATTCCTTCCTGGCGTCATCCGCCCCGGGCCGGCCGAGCAGAGCATATGCAAATTGTTTCCCCAGCTCGACGCCGGGTTGGTTGAACGCGTCGATCCCGTAGAGCTGTCCCGCGTAGGCAGTCGCGATCTCCAGCAGCATCAACAGCTGCCCTACGTGGCCCGCATCGACGCGATCGAGATGAATAGTCATGTTGGGCCGACCACGCTTCGCCAGTGCCCCCGCGGTCGCCCGCTGCTCGATGTCGATAAGCTCGCCGAGCGAGTGGCCGGCTAGGTAGCCCAGCTCCTTCACGTCGGGAAACGCAGCGGGGATCTTCACGTCAGTGCCGCGTTCGCGCACCGAAACGAACGTCACGGTCTTGTCCGCCGGTCCTTCCATGAATAGCTGGACCTGAGCGTGCTGGTCGGTTGCCCCCAGCGCGGCGAGCGGCGTCGATCCGACCGACGTTCCATCGGGCCGCTTCTTCCCCAGGCTCTCCGCCCACAGCTGCACGAACCACCCTGCGCAGTCGCGCAGCGGATCGGAATAGGGCATGAAAACGGCGATGCTCTTTCTCAGCTGAGTGTCGGCCAACCATTGGAGCATTGCATAGACCCCGGCAGGATTGGACGCGAGGTCAGCGCTCTCGCATCGCTTGGCCATCTCAGCCGCGCCCGAGAGCAGCGAACTCACATCGATTCCTATGAGCGCCGCGGGCAGTGTCCCCACAGGAGTCAAGACGCTGAAGCGCCCGCCGATGTTGGGCGGAATGTCCAGCGCCGGAACCTTGATGCGCTCCGCGAGCGGGCGCAGCGCGCCTTGCTTTGGATCGGTGACGAAGACGAGGTGCTGGCTGAGATCCAGCTTGTCGCGCACAAGACGGTCGTGCACGATGAGAAATTGTGCCATGGTCTCGGCGGTTCCGCCGGATTTCGACGTGACTATGAAAAGCGTCCGCGGTAATAGGAGTCTGCCGAGCAGGGCCGCGATCGTTTCCGGGTCGACATTGTCCAGCACCTGAAGTCGCGGATAATTGTCGCGCGCCTTCTCGTCCAGCATGTTCCAGCCGCTTGGCCTGAGCGCGGTCCGCAGAGCAATTGGCCCGAGAGCGGATCCACCAATTCCGAGAATTACGACGTCGTCGTATTTGCCGCGGGCCTGACTGGCAAAGCTCGTGACTTGATCAAGGAGCTGGCTGTCGCGCGGCAGATCGACGAATCCGACGGCGCCACTGGTGCGCAGTGTATCGAAGCCACGCTTTGCCGTCGCGAACTGCCTGGCCGCGTCGCCCCACGTCTTCTGATCGATCCCGCCGGGCGCGATCATCATGTTGGAGTAATCGAGGCGGAGCGTCATTTCAATCGATCTGCACGGTGAGACCGTCGAACGCAGGAGCAATGCCGGGCGGAAGCTCCGCCTCGAGTTCGGCGTGACCGGTGCGATGAGTAAGATGTGTGAGCCAGGTTTGCCGCGCGCCAACTTTTTTCGCTGCGGCCACGGCTTCAGAGACGCTGAGGTGCGTCGGGTGAGACGTCCGAAAAAGCGCGTTCAGAACCAGCACGCTCACGCCGCGAAATGCGCTCACTGCTTCATCCGGCAGCTCCTTCGCATCTGTGATGTACCCGAGCTTGCCGATCCGGTACCCATACACTTTTGCGGATCCGTGCGGCACCGCAACAGGCAACACGTCCACATCCCCAATGCGAACGGTCTGGCCAGCCGCAACGGGATGCGCCCGACCTTCCGGCTTGCTCGTCCCTGGCAGCGCCTTGATGGAATCGTCGAAAATGTACGCGAACCGTCTTGCCAACCTTTCCATCGTGTCGGGCGGCCCGTACATGTCGATTGGGAGATCGCTGCGATCGGAGAGCGCACGGATGTCGTCGATTCCGTGCACGTGATCGGCGTGATCGTGAGTGAAAAGGATCGCGTCAACACGGTTAACCCCTGCCGCAATCAGCTGCAGCCGGAGCTCTGGCGGCGTGTCGATGAGAAGATTGGTCCCGCCATCCGTCTCTACCAGCGCACCAACCCGCGTCCTCTTGTCCCGGGAATCGGTCGACCTGCACACCTCGCACGTACATCCAATCTGGGGGATGCCAAAGCTGGTTCCCGTCCCCAGAAAGGTGAGTTTCAGACGGTCTCCACCTTGAGCAGATTGGTGGTCCCAGGCAGGTCGAAGGGCACGCCGGCGGTAACGATGATGCGATCTCCCCGGGACGCGAGCTCTCTTTGCGTTACGACGGCCTTGGTGCGTTCCATCATTTCGTCGTAGTCGGCGCAGTGCGGAACCAGCTCGGGCACAACCCCCCAGACGAGCGCCAGCTGCCGGAACGTGCGTGCCTCGTCCGTCAGCGCGAGAATCGGAACAGCCGGCCGTTTTGACGCGACGACTCGCGCCGAGAATCCGCTCTTGGTGAAGACGACGACGAGTGGGGCGCCAAGCATGTCTACTGCCGCGACCGTCGCCGCGGCAATCGCGACTTCGGTAGTGACCACCCCGTCGCCCTGCTCGGCTCCGGCGAATGGAGCGACGGGCGGGTGCGTCTCGATCTCCTTGATGATGCGCGTCATCGCCTCGACGGCGAGGCGAGGGTAGGCGCCGGCAGCCGTCTCCGCGGATAGCATCACGGCATCCGTTCCGTCCATGATCGCGTTCGCCACGTCGCTCGCTTCCGCTCGCGTCGGGCGCGGGTGCTCGATCATCGACTCCAGCATTTGCGTGGCAGTGATCACCGGCCGGCCGTACTTGTTGGCGAGCCGGATGATTCGCTTCTGCGCGCCCGGTACCGCCTCGAACGGAAGCTCGACACCGAGGTCACCTCGTGCGACCATGACGGCGTCGGAGGCGCGAACGATCGCCTCGATGTTCTGGAGCGCGACATCCTTCTCGATCTTCGCAACCACGAGCAGCCACTGGGGAATCTTCTTGCGCAGCGATTCGATGTCCTCCGCGCGTCTGACGAAGCTCAGCGCGAGGTAATCGACCTCCTGCTTGACGGCGAAAATGATGTCGGCTTCATCTTTTTCGGTGATCGATGGAGCAGAAACCTGGACGCCGGGAAGATTGAGTCCTTTGTGGCTGTTGAGCTCACCGCCATTGAGCACGCGTGCTTTCACGCGCGCATTACCGACCTCGAGCGCGACGAGCTCGAGCAAGCCGTCGTTGATGAGAATCCGGTCGCCGACTCGAACATCGTTGGCGAGCTGGTCGTATGTGACCGGGATCTCCCCCTTCTTCTCGTCGCCCTCGTGCACGAGCACGACGTCTTCACCAACGGCAAGCCGAATGGGCTTGGGAAGATCCCCGACTCTAATGCGGGGCCCCTGGAGGTCACCCAGAATCGCGATCGGTTTATTGGCTTCCTGCGCCAGCTGCCGAACCATCTTGATCGTCGCCGCGTGTTGCTCGTGCGTGCCGTGCGAGAAGTTCACGCGGGCGACGTTCATTCCGGCATCTATCAGCCCTCGAATGGCGTCAGCGCTCGCAGTTGAAGGACCAAGTGTGCAGACGATCTTGGTGCGCGGTGTGTAGATGCCGGTCACTTCCCGCCGGGTGCGAGTGAGCCAATCTTTGCCTCGAGTCCCGCAAGCAATTCGTCGAACGATTTCTGAAAGCTGGCGATTCCGTCGATGAGCAGCTTCTCGGTGACTTCACGCATCGAGATCCCCACAGCCTCGATTTCCTTCAGCAACGCTTCGGCGGCGGACACTCTCTTATCGACCGTTCTCGCCACGACGCCATGATCCTCGAACGCATCGATCGTCGCCGGCGGCATCGTGTCGACCGTGTCGGCCCCGATCAGCTCCTCGACGTACATGACGTCGCGGTAAGCGGGATTCTTGGTGCTCGTGCTTGCCCACAGAGGGCGCTGGACGCGGGCACCTTGCTTGGATAGCGCTTCCCATCTCGGTCCGGAAAACTTCTGGGTGAAGAGACGGTACGCCAGCTTCGCGTTCGCGATCGCTGCCCGGCCCTTGAGCAGCTGCAGCCTCTCGCTCTCCAGCTGCGGTGCCTTCGCAATCAGAACGTCCAGACGCTTGTCGATCTCCGTGTCTACTCTGCTCACGAAGAAGCTGGCAACCGACGCGAGCCCGTCGATCGGCTTCCGCGCCTTGACCCGGTCCTCGAGCCCCGCCAGATATGCTTCGATAACGCGATCGTGCGCCTCGATTGCGAACAGCAGCGTGATGTTGACGTTGATTCCTTCGGCGATCAGGCGCCGCACTGCAATCGCGCCTTCGGGAGTGCCGGGAACCTTGACCATCACGTTCGGGCGGTCGACCGTTTTCCACAGCCTGCGCGCTTCGTCTACGGTCGCGTCGGCGCTGTGCGAGACGCCCGGCGATACCTCGATCGAGACAAAACCGTCCGCGCCGCGCGTCGAGCTGTAAACTCCGGCGAAGATGTCGCATGCGTCGCGCACATCCGTGGTCTCGACGAGCTCGAACAGCTGCATCGGCGCGAGCCCCTGCTCGGCGGCGAGGAGCTGCTCATCGTAGGCATCGCTCGAGGCGAGTGCCTTCTGGAAAATCGTCGGATTGGAGGTCATGCCCGTCAGCGCGTCGTCGCGGACGCGCCGCTCGAGCTCGCCATCCGTCAGCATCCGGCGATCGATGCTGTCGAGCCAGATGGACTGCCCCATGTCGTGAAGCTCTTGGAGCCGATTCTTTCCCATGACTACCCCCCTCTCCAATTCTAACTATCCTAGCGGCCTTGCGCTCCTCTTGACGCGTGGGCTCTCGGTCACCTGTGGCATCTCGGTTGATCTGGGATCTGACTGCAACTGAACGGGTGCGAGTTGTGAGAAGTGTAGGTGCGAGGTGTCAGTTCACTACGCCCTGACTTATCCCTTTGGCGTTCGGAGCAACTGCTTGTGCCCTAGCGCCAGTATTGACGTCAGGGCGTCGTGAACTCACACCTCGACGCTGTGCTGCTGACGTCTCGCATCCGTTCTGTTGCAATTATCAGTCGTCGTTCAGTTTGCAGTTCAGTGTCCGACTCGCCAGTCGGTAGAAAGCTCCGTGCTGCCCCACGCGAACTTGAGCACGCCGTGTGGGAATGTGGGAGAAGGCGGAGCCTCGACCGCTGGTACGAGCCAGAATGTGAGGCTCTCGATCGGCTCGGCGAGAGTGCGGGATTTGAGATCGATACGCGCGAAATCCTGCTTCGGATCGTAGTCGGTCCCCCACTGCAGTACTTCCTTGCTGACAATCAGCTTCCACCCGTTTCTGGTTGGCAGCGCGAACAGGGTGTAGATCCCGCGCGGGATGAACGTGTTTCCGATAGTCATGTCGACTTCGGCGGTCAGCTGCGTCGACATGTTGGCGCCGGCGCGCCATACTGTGTCCCACGGCATCACGCCGGCCATTCCAATGACGTTTCGGCCGCGCGCATGCGGTTGGCCGTAGTCGATAACGATTTTGGCGGGCCCCGCCAGATTCAGCGCACCGAACCATCCGCCTTCTCCCCAACGGCTGTCGATCAGTACCGCCACGGACGCGCGGGTACTCGCGGTAGCCCTGGGAATTCGTGGTGGCTGAGCCGGCTGGGCTGCGGCCGGCTGGGGCGCGGGTTGCGATTGGGCGCGCAAATCGGCGGAACTCAGGACCAGCGCGCCAAGAATTACGAATCTCGTCAACATTAGAATTCCCTCTTCCGCATCTCTTTGAAGAAGCGTTCGTGTTCCTGACGCTCCTTCAGCGTGGCCTCGTCGGTCGGGAGGTCAGCGAGATTCTTGTCGTATTTCTTTCCGAACCCTTTTCGACCGCTCGACTTAGCCGCCTTGGCAGCGTTCTTCTTCGCCAGAGCCGCGATCTTCTTGTCGTCCATAGCCCTCCCTGCCTGGTAAGAGGTAAACGTCCGCCTAAATATGTCACCCATCCCCCGCCTGCGTCACGAGAATCGTTTTGACTAGCTTACTGTGACATGACCAACTTCCCCGACGCGACCTCGGTTCTCTCGGCGATGATCACGCCCGCGGTGCTCATCTCCGCGTGCGGATCGCTCATCCTGGCGACGTCGGACCGGCTGAGCAAAGCGGTTGTGCGCACGCGCGAGATCTCCACGGCACTGATTCCACGCGCCAATGACCAGCGGGCCGAAGGCCGTGAAGAAGAGCGACGGATGCTGTTCACCCAGCTCGATTTCGTGACGACACGATCGCGACTTCTTCAACGCGCGTTGTCGCGGCTGTACGGGGCGCTCGCCTTCTTCGTGGGGACGAGCGTAGCGATTGGTCTGGTTGCGGTAACGAGCTCCATGTTTACCGTGGTCCCGATTGCTCTCGGACTTGTGGGCGCGGGCCTCCTGCTCTACGCCGCTTTTCTGTTGATCAAGGAGTCCCGCTTCGCGCTTGCCGCCGTTAACGAAGAGATGGATTTCATGTGGAAGCGTGGGAAGGAGTTCGGCCCGCCGGACCTGGTCGAGAAAGGGATCAAGCGTGCGCGTTGGTTCGGCGGGGTGCGCTAGACACCCACACAGAGGAATGAGCCAATAAAAACGCCGAGCAATTTTGCTCGGCTTTTTTTTTCCCGGATCACGATAGTGAGCTCACCCGCACTCGGAGAATCCGCACACGTGGCACTTTGCGCATCCTTCCGCGAACTCGAGCGACGAGCCGCAGTCCGGACAGGTGCCGATGAACGACTCGCTGCGGTTCACTGCATCGAATCCGTATTGCGCCTGTCCGCTCTCGCCGGAGCTGGCAGGCGTCGAAGGCCGGGGCTGCGCAACTTCGATCGGTGAAATGGGTGTCGGTCCGGCTCCGAGAAGATCCTGTTGCACGCCCTGCTTCTCGCGCATCCACTTCTCGAGCGCTATGCCTATTGCGTCGGGGACGGACAGTACCTTGTTGGGCCCGAGTCCAATCGCCTTGTCCGACGCGATTCCGCGCAGCTGGCGGTGCACCTCGCGAATCGGGATCCCCGATCTCAACGCCAACGAAATGAGACGCCCCATTGCCTCGGCGTCAGCCATCGCTGCGCCGCCTGCCTTCCCGAGGTTGATGAAGACCTCAAATGGCTGACCGCGATCGTCCTCGGTGATGTTGAGGAACATCGTTCCGAGCGGGGTCTCGATGCGGGTGGTGATTCCGCGGAGAGTGTCTGGCCGGGACCGCTTGGCGCGGCGTTGAAGATTCTCCGCCTCCGCATCGAACAGCGCTTCCTTCAATCTCGCGTTCTCGGCTTCCAGCTCGGCGATGGTGCCGTGCAGCTCGCCCCTCTCGGCGCGCGCGTCGGCCTTGCCTTCACGCTCGGCCTTAGCCTGCACGGTGGCGCCAGTCGACAGAACCTGGTTGTCGCGCGACCCGTCGCGATAGACAGTGACACCCTTGTACTTGA
>DASYVU010000040.1:0-4968 GCA_035936715.1 Gemmatimonadaceae bacterium | reverse complement strand
ACCGCGTTCGTGCCGCCTACAACATTTCAGGTGCCAGATTGCGATCACACCCTTATTCCCGCGCTGTTCCCCGCGCTCTCCTGCTCTGCCTTTTGGTAGCGGCCGGTCTGTCTTGCGGCGGTAGCACCAGCGGACCGAGCGCCATCACGGTCGCGTCCGTTACCGTCAGCGCGGCGCAAAGAAGCATCCCCGTCGGCAATACCGCGCAGCTCTCCGCAGTCGCGTTCGATCAGACGGGCGCCCAGCTCGCTGGCGTAACGTTTCAATGGTCTTCTTCAGACAACGCGATTGCGACCGTAAGCAGCACGGGGCTAGTGACCGGTGTCGCTGTCGGGTCCGCGAGAATTACAGCTCTGACCGGCGCAGTCTCTGGTTTTGCTGACGTCACCGTCGGTCCAACGATGACCACCCAGCTCACCGAAAAGCCTATCGCTCGCGGATGAAGCCTTGAGCGCCGAACTTTCGCGGAGGAAGACGCTCGTCTTCTCCGTGATAGCGGTCTTTTCGCCGCTCGTGTTGCTCGGAGTGCTGGAGGTCGGACTCCGTGCCGGCCACTACGGCGGAGAAACGCCTCTCTTCGAAGCGCCGGAAAAATTGCACGGCGTCTACCTCGTACCTGGGAGACGCGTCGGCGCGCGATACTTCCCTCGAGCAAAATCGCCGCCGACTCCATCGTTCGACGCGTTCCTCGTACACAAGCCGGCGCACGGAATCCGCATTTTTGTCATGGGCGAGTCGGCGGCCGCCGGTTTCCCGTATCCGGCCAACGCGGCCTTTTCAAATATCCTGGCCGACGCGCTTCAAGATGTTCTGCCCAGAGACACGGTGGAAGTAGTCAACCTCGGCATCACGGCGACCAACAGTTACACCATAGCTGATCTCGCCCCGGAGGTCATCGCGCAGCGACCCGACGCGGTACTCATCTACGCCGGACACAACGAGTACTACGGCGCGTTGGGGGCGGGATCCACGGAGACGCTCGGAGCGGTGCCCGCCTTCGTTCGCTTGTACCTGAAGCTGCAGCGATTCAAGACATTCCTTCTCCTGCGCAATGTGGTTGGAGGTGCCTTTGCTGCAGCGCACGGGGAATCGCCATTTGCCACACCGGATCCACATCCGAGCAGGATGGAAACCGTCGTGCGAGATCAGCGGATTACTCTCGGAGGCAAGGTTTACGAGCGCGGCAAACGACAGTTCGAGAGCAACCTGCTCGTCGCGCTCGGTGCGTTCCAGGGCGCAGGCGTGCCGGTCTTCATCGGGAGCACGCCGAGCAATCTGCGAGACCAGAAGCCTTTCGGTTCCCTGACATCGCCAGCGGACAGCTCCGCGGCAACGGTGTTCGATTCAGCCCGCGTTATGCTGTCGCGAACCGACACCGCGCGAGCTGGATTTCTGTTCGCGCGCGCTCGGGATCTTGATCTTATACGGTTCCGCGCTCCGGGAGAGTTTCGGGAGATCATCAAGCGCGCCGCGGCAAAGACCGGGGCGCACTACGTTCCGTCGGAAGAAGCGTTCGACTCAGCCGCTCGATACGGGATACCAGGCCAGGATCTCTTTCTCGAGCACGTCCACCCGAACGCCGGCGGATACCTTCTTCTCGGACGCACTTACTTCGAGGCGTTGCAGCGTACAGGATTTCTGGAAAGAGCAGATCTCAAGCGGCTCGCCGGGTGGGACGAATACGCGCGCAGGATGGATCTCACAGCGCTCGACAACCGGATCGTTTATCACACGGTCAAAACGATCACAACCCGGTGGCCATTTTTTCCGGTGAACGCGCAACAGAACTATCGGGGTACGTACCAGCCCAGCGATTTCACGGACAGCTTGGCCTTCGGGGTCTCGATAGGCGTGATAAAGTGGGCGCAAGCCAAGCTTGCGACAGCGCGACGATTCGAAGCTCGTGGTCAGACAGACAGCGCTCTTGCGGAATACGTCGGATTGATTCGCAGAGAACCACACTCGGAAGCAGGGTACCGGTTGGCTGGCGCGGCTCTGCTCGACGCCAGGGAGCCGCAGCGCGCACGTCCATTTCTGGAGAGATCGTACGCGATTGAGCCGACTCCATTTACCGCCTACGCGCTCGGCGTCCTCGCCAGACAATCGGGTGATTCGCAGCGTGCGATCGCGCTTCTTGAACAGTCGTTGTCGCTCTCTCCCAATGCACCGGCGACGTTGTACCAGCTCTCCATCACGTACGCAGTCGCGCATGACATGGGGCGCGCGCGCGCCACCGCGGCGCGACTGGCCATGGTAAGTCCACAGTATCCGGGCCTCGTGTCCCTGGCATCCGCGCTCGGTATGGGCCGGCAATGAGACGCCGGCGGGATCCCGCGCGCGATTTCGCGTTCGTATTCGCCGTCCTTGCAGCGGTGATCGGATTAGCGCCGCTCGTGCACAGAGGCACTCCACGTTTCGCCGCGCTCGGCGTGACGATCGTTCTGCTCATGGTCGGGCTATTCGCTCCGCGGATTCTCAGCGTGCCGGCCCGCGCCTGGCTTGCGTTGGCGGGACTCCTCAACCGCACAGTATCGGCGGTGGTGCTGGCGATCATATATGTCGTCGTGATAACGCCGACGGGGCTATACAGACGCCTTTCCAAAAAGGACGCGCTCCAACGAGAATTCGATCCGACGGCGCCAACGTATTGGACAGATCGCGAGGAGCCAGGCCCGCGCGCCGAGACGCTTCCCCGCCAGTATTGATCCGGACGGAATGAAAGTCCTTGGCATTTCCGCGTTCTATCATGACAGCGCTGCTGCGCTGATCGAGGACGGGCGGATCGTCGCAGCGGCGCAGGAAGAGCGTTTCAGCCGGCGGCGGCACGACGCGCGGTTTCCTTCTTCGGCGATCGCCTTCTGTCTGCGGTTTGCGCGAACAAACGTCGAGGACGTCGACCTCGTCGTTTTTTATGAGAAGCCGTTTCTCAAGTTCGAGCGGTTGCTCGAGACCTATGTGGGCTTCGCTCCACGCGGTCTCGCATCGTTCGCGAAGGCGATGCCGCTCTGGGTTCACGAAAAGCTCTTTCTTCGCCGCTTCCTCGTACGGGAATTCGGAGAAATGGCGGAAGGCGTCGACTGGGACAGCCGGCTCATGTTTTCGGAGCACCACTTCAGCCACGCCGCCAGCGCGTTTTTTCCGTCCCCGTTCACGGAGGCCGCAATCCTGACCGTCGACGGCGTGGGCGAATGGGCGACGACATCGCTGGCGCTCGGAAATGACACGCGGATAGAGATGCTGCGCGAGATTCGATTCCCCCATTCGCTGGGCCTGCTATACAGCGCGTTCACCTACTATCTCGGCTTCAGGGTGAACTCGGGCGAGTACAAGGTGATGGGACTCGCCCCGTACGGCACCCCGAGGTACCGCGACGCGATCCTGGGGAAGCTGATCGATCTCAGGGATGACGGATCGTTCCGGCTCGACATGTCCTACTTCGACTACGCGACCGGGTTACGGATGACCAATGACGCTTTCGCGGATCTCTTTGGTGGACCGCCCCGCAATCCTGAAGAGCCGCTCACTCAGCGCCACATGGACATCGCGGCATCGATCCAGGCAGTCCTCGACGAAGCGATGCTGCGGATTGGACGCGATCTCGCCTCGCAAACCGGCCAACGCAAACTTTGCATGGCCGGGGGCGTCGCACTCAATTGCGTCAGCAATGGAAAGCTGCTGCGCTCGGGAGTCTTTTCGGATATCTGGATTCAGCCCGCTGCGGGTGATGCTGGAGGCGCGATCGGCGCCGCGCTTGGCGCGTACCATCTCGTGAACGCGAACGAACCGAGACGGACTGTGCCCGCTTCGTCGAGCACAGAGCCGGATGGAATGAGCGGCTCCTTTCTAGGGCCCGAATACTCGCAGAGCGAAATCGAAACGCGACTCAACGCTCTGGGCGCGCGATTTCGCGTGCTGTCCGACGAAGAGCTGGTTTCTACAGCAGCCGATGCTCTCGAGCGAAAGGACGTGATCGGCTGGTTTCAGGGAAGAATGGAGTTCGGTCCCCGCGCACTGGGAGCGCGCTCGATTCTCGCTGATCCGCGCGACCCGGAAATGCAATCGAAACTCAATCTGAAGGTGAAATTTCGGGAATCCTTCCGGCCGTTCGCTCCAGCGGTATTGCGCGAGTCGTCGAGCGAGTGGTTCGAGATGGACGCGGACAGTCCGTACATGCTTTTCGTAGCTGACGTCGCTACCGCCCATCGAACTGATTCGACGGAGGCGAAGGGCGATTTGGGATGGCTCGACCGTCTCAGGATTCCAAGGTCGGACATTCCTGCCGCGACGCATGTCGATGGGTCCGCGAGAATCCAGACGGTGCATGCACAGACCAATGCGCGCTTCCACGCACTGATTTCAGCGTTTGCGAAGCGCACCAATTGCCCCGTCCTCGTCAACACCAGCTTCAACGTTCGCGGAGAGCCGATAGTGTGCACGCCGGAGGATGCGTTCCGCTGCTTCATGGGCACCAGGATCGACTCACTGGCGATTGGAAACTGTTTTCTGCGCAAGGACGAACAGGACGAGAAGCTCGCCAGGCGTTACGATCAGGAAATCGAGCCGGACTGACCCGCGCCCTCACGCCCAAAGCGGCGGCCCTATAGTTTGGTGCGGATGAGCATGGTGCGCACCGCCGCGGAGCTGTTCGGCTTCATGAGGAAGAGAAAGCGCCTCTGGCTGGTCCCCCTTGTGACAATACTTCTCCTCGTGGGCGGCCTACTCGCGCTTGCTGAAGGTTCCGCGCTCGCGCCGTTCATCTACTCGATTTTCTGAAGCGGCGGCTGA
Source organism: Gemmatimonadaceae bacterium (assembly GCA_035936715.1). Taxonomy (GTDB): domain Bacteria; phylum Gemmatimonadota; class Gemmatimonadetes; order Gemmatimonadales; family Gemmatimonadaceae; genus UBA4720. The sequence continues at coordinate 183 of DASYVU010000040.1, read as the reverse complement.
GCCGCTGTGCACAAAAACAAAGGGGGCGCGCCTAACCGGCGCGCCCCCTTTGTTTCGTACCTTCCCAGCCTACTTCAAGCTGAGGCCGGATCCCGGAAGAGGATCAAAGCTACATATCCGGGAATGTACCGCCGAACGTGTATAGTGCCTTTCGAAGGACCTGCAGCTCCTTCGCGGGAACCG
>DASYVU010000039.1:0-6039 GCA_035936715.1 Gemmatimonadaceae bacterium | reverse complement strand
TTTCCGATGGGCGCCATGATGTCGACCACGCGCATGCTGAGATCGCCATCGCTCGTCTCCAGGCGGAGCCGCTCATCTGGATAGCGCGGCCGCAGATTGTCGAAGGGAACGCGATCCTTTGCCTTCTCGGGGTCGTCGCCGTTGACGCTCTCCACTTTGAGCAGTGCGAGGTAGCGCTCCCACGGCTTCGGCGGACGGACCTGCCCGCGAACCTCGTCGCCGGTCCTCAGTCCAAAGCGTTTTATCTGCGATGGCGAGACGTAGATGTCATCGGGTCCCGGGAGATAGCTCCAGTCCTGGCTCCGCAGAAAGCCGTAGCCCTCGGGGAGAATCTCCAGCACGCCATCGCCGTGAAGCACGATGTCCGTGTCGAGGAGATTCTGCTCGATCTGGAAAATCAGGTCCTGCTTTCGGAGACCCGACGAGCCGTCGATCTTGAGGCCGTCAGCCATCTCCTGGAGCTCGGTCACGGACTTTCGCTTTAACTCGGCGATATCCACTATGGAGGGAAAGAAGAGGAAGGGATTTACAAGCGGGCTGAGCTGGCTGGAGCTCAGGAGTTGCGGAGATTGGTGCGGAGGAGATGAATAGAGGAGGGAGGCGTCGCTGCGGCCAATTTATCCGAAGGTAATGGCGCTGAAAAACGTGGTCAAGTCAGAAGTTGATGTAGCGGCCCTTGTGCTTCCTGGCATCCTTGATGAGCGAATCGAGCAGAGAGTGAGTGCGGGCGAGCTGTCGCGTCAGAACGCTGTCCGAATGTGCCGCGGCGATCGATCCCAGCGGGTCGGACAAGAGGGAGCGCAGGGTATCCACCTCTGCCAGAACCCCGCTCGCTTTGGTCGCGAGCGTGCTGTCACGGCGGAACCGGCCGATGCTTCCCTTGTTGGACGACATCAAAGTCTTGATTGAATCGGCGGCTGCCATCGCGTGGGACGCGCGCCCCGTGAGATCGTTCCGCGCGGCGAGAGCGATCGTGCCGTTGCCACGCGTCGCTTTCGCGGCGATGCGCGACATCCGTGCGCTCACATCGGGCATCCGCGGGATGCCGCGCGTGCGAGCGTTTCCGAGAGTCCCCACGGGCTGGCTGATCTTCGTACTGAGGTCACCCACCTGCGCTGCCAGCTCGGTGAACGCGGGTCCGATCTTACCGACATCTTTCGTCAGGTTGGCTATTCTCGAATGGTGCTGCACGTGAACGGTGTCGCCGTCATGGAGTTGCGGCGATGCCGCCGTGCCTGGCGAGATGTACACGACGATCGCGCCAATCATGCTGTCACCGGGGCGGATCTTGGCATACGAGTCCCGCCGGACGTTGGGCAGTCCTTCTTTCAGAATCTCGGTCTTGATGACTATGCGCTCCAGGGTATCGGGCGAGGGCGGGCGGAATGTCACACCCTTCACCAGGCCCTCCTTTTTTCCGCTTAGCCAGACCTCGGTTCCGGAGAGCACCCCGGTGGCGTCGTCAGTGAGGACGTAGAGCGTTACTTTCTTGCCGTGAACAGCTCCGACGCGCGCGAACAGGAAAATGGCGACAACGAGGCCCACGATCACCGCCGTCGCAATGATTCCCCCGGCGAGTTCACTCCAATGAAGGTGGCGGGGCATTGAGCGAGAATATAAACGCGCGCTTTAAGGACTGCTTATCTTATGGCGCATTGATGACGCCAGGATACTCGAAGGCATGCTGATAGGAGTTCCACGGGAGACCGCGCGCGGCGAGCGTCGTGTCGCCCTCGTTCCCGACGTCGTCCCGCAGCTGACGCGAGCCGGCCATCGCGTCGTCATCGAGCGCGGCGCTGGGCAAAGGGCCGGCTTCACGGATGAAGCTTACCGGACGGCCGGCTGCGACCTGGCCGACCTGCCGGCCGAGGTTTACTCGACCGCGCAGATGATCCTCAAAGTGCAGCGGCCGGGCCGCGAGGAGGCGAGCGGGGAAGCGGAGCTCGATCTCCTGCAGGAAGGCACCGTTCTGATCGGCCTGCTTCAGCCGTCCGGCGACCCCGCGCTGTTTCAGCAACTGGCGGAGCGAAAGATCATCGCCTGCAGCATGGAGCTCGTGCCACGCACCACCAGAGCGCAGATGATGGACGCCCTGTCTTCGCAAAGCACCGTCGCGGGTTATAAGGCGGTCCTTCTTGCCGCCAATGCCCTGCAGAAATTCTTTCCGATGCTCATGACTGCGGCGGGTACGGTTCGTCCCGCGCGAGTGCTCGTCATCGGCGCTGGAGTCGCCGGGCTGCAGGCGATCGCGACCGCCCGACGGATCGGTGCGGTCGTCGAGGCCTTCGACACGAGACCGGTCGTCAAGGAGCAGGTACAGAGTCTGGGCGCGACTTTCGTCGAGTTCGATGTGCGCGCGGAACAGGCGCAGGATGCCGGCGGCTACGCCAAAGAGCTGAGCAAGGAGCACATCAAGCGCGAGCGGGAGCTAATTCACAAGCGTGCTCTCGAGGCCGATGTCATCATCACCACAGCGCTCATTCCCGGCAAGCCGGCCCCGTTGCTGATCGATGCGGAAACGGTGAAGGCGATGCGACCCGGATCGGTAATCGTGGATCTCGCCGGGGAGCAGGGCGGCAACTGCGAGCTCAGCGTGCCGGGCGAGACCACGGTCCAGCACGATGTGACGATCATCGCCCCGCTCCATATATCGAGCGACCTCGCATTTCACGCCAGCCAGATGTACGCAAAGAATGTCGCCGCGCTGGTGGCCCTGCTCGCGCCGCATGGCGAGCTGAACCTCAACTTCGCTGATGACATCATCGCTGCCGTCGTCGTCACCGCCGCCGGCGAGATCCGCCACGCCCCCACGCTGGCGCGTCTCGGCATGTCAAACCCAACCCTTTCCATCGCGGAGCCCGCAAAGTGAGCCAGGAGCTGATACTCGGCATTTATGTCTTCATCATGGCGATGTTCGTCGGATTCGAAGTCATAAGCAGGGTTCCGTCGGTGCTGCACACACCACTCATGTCGGGAACCAACGCGATTCACGGAATCGTCGTGCTAGGAGCGATGCTGGTCGCCGGGTCCGCCGACACGCCCCTGCTTCACGCACTCGGGTTCATTGCCGTCGTGTTCGGCGCGGCGAATGTGTTCGGCGGATTCGTGGTGACGGACCGGATGCTGGAGATGTTCAAAAAGCGCGAGACGGGAAAGGCGGAGAATAAGGATGCTTGATCTCCGCGCCTCGGGGGTAGCGATCAGCTACATCGTCGCGGCGGTCCTTTTCATCTTCGGGCTCAAGCAAATGACGTCGCCCTCGACGGCGCGCTCGGGAAATCGCCTGGCCGCTATCGGAATGGCGCTGGCGCTCACCGCTACGCTCCTCGATCGCCAGATCGTTTCGTTCTGGACGATTGCGCTCGGCACCTTGATCGGCGGTGTGATGGGAGTCTACTTCGCCAGAACGGTGCAGATGACAGCGATGCCGCAGATGGTCGCGCTGTTCAACGGCATGGGCGGAGCCACCGCTGCGCTGGTATCGGTCGCCGAGTTCCTCCGGCTTTCGCGCGCGGGGGAAGCGATCGGGATTGGCGAATCCGCTTCGATCGTCCTCGGCACCATAATCGGCGCGATCTCCTTTACCGGCAGCATCATCGCGTTCGGCAAGCTGCAGGAAATCCTTCCCGGCAGGCCGCTGCAGTTTCCTCTGCAGCGCCTGATCAACGCACTTATTCTGCTGTCGGTAGTCGCTCTCGGAATCTTCTTCGTCGCCGGCGGGGGATCGCCCGCGCTCTGGGCCCTGTTCGCGGCGGCTCTCGTGCTGGGCGCGATGTTCGTTCTGCCGATCGGTGGCGGCGACATGCCAGTGGTGATCTCGATACTCAACTCCCTGACGGGGCTTGCAGCCGCGCTCACAGGGTTTGTCCTGCACAATCAGATGCTGGTTGTTGCCGGAGTTCTGGTCGGGGCTTCGGGTACTCTGCTGACGCTGCTCATGAGCACCGCGATGAATCGCTCTGTCGCCAACGTCCTGTTCGGGGCATTCGGTGCCGCCAGCAGTGACGCGGCCGCGACGTCCAACGCCGTCGGGCGGACCGTTCGCCAGACAACGCCGGAGGATACGGCAATCGCGCTCGCGTATGCGAGGAGCGTCGTGATCGTTCCCGGTTACGGACTGGCGGTCGCGGAGGCGCAGCACACGGTGCGAGAGCTCGCTACCGATCTGGAGAAGCGCGGAGTCGACGTGAAGTATGCGATCCATCCCGTGGCCGGCCGGATGCCCGGCCACATGAACGTTCTCCTGGCCGAGGCGAACGTGCCGTACGATCAGCTACTGGAGATGGATCAGGTTAACGGAGAATTTCCGCAGACCGATGTGGTGCTCGTAGTGGGAGCGAACGACGTGGTGAATCCAGCGGCGCGCGACGATCCAACGAGCCCGATCTATGGAATGCCGATTCTCGATGTCGATCGCGCGCGGAACATCATCGTCCTCAAGCGCAGCATGGGCCACGGCTTTGCGGGGATCGACAACGCGCTCTTCTATCACGAGAAGACCAGAATGTTGTTCGGCGACGCGCGGCAGTCGCTCACTCAAGTGGGGCAGGCGCTCAAAACCGCGTAGCTTTGAGCGTCTGCGCTTCTCCGCATCTCTGTTTGGGTCGAGGCGGGGTATCCTCTTCGGCGGCTGCTCGCTTACACGCATCGAGCCTCGCTGGCTCCGCGCGGTGCTACAACTCCAACACCAGACACCGCGAGTCTCTTGCTACGCGAGACGCCGCCTGCGAGGACACCCCGCCTCTCCCACGTAGATCCGGGAATCGCACTCGCTTGGTAGAGGCGTGGGCGCACTACCTCGCGCGCCGACTCCTCTTCTCGCCGCGCGCATGAATCGGGTCGCGCCGGTCTGGCCAGACGTGATGCTGGACAGGGAAGGAGGGAGGACGTCCTCCCGACTGACCGGGGAAGCAATCCAGAATCCGCAAAAGGAGAGGCGGGAACCAAGAAGTGCGCGCGGCGGGACTCGAACCCACGACCTTCGGCTCCGGAGGCCTATGAACCGCGCTATTGGGCACCATTGGGCGTTACTATTCAATCACTTACGCTACTAGACGCCATTGGGAAACAGTGTGGTATGCTACTGTAGCTGCTACTGAGTCGCCGTTCGTTCATGACCTTCACGCTCAACCGCGTCGGCCAACTTGAGCAGAAGCGCGGCGTGCGTGCGAACGGCTTTGACTAAGCGGTCACGATCGGGGTCCTTTGGTTGGAACTTGCGGTTACGCCAAACGTTGGCGAGAGCGCGACTCTTACCGGTCCACACGGCAATGTCTTTGAGTGATGGACGGATGGTGTTAACGAGCTTCGGTACAGAATTGCGCATACACTGGTGACCTCCTTTGGTGTAGTGAGGGCAGGCGCCCTCAGAATAGAGAACGCCAGCCTGGTGGAAGGAACTCGCTGCCACCCTGAACGTTCCGCTGTGGCGTATCTATGAACTGGTGGACGACGGGAGAGCGTCGCCGAGCATGCGCGCATTGGAAAGACGCTCCGTTTCCCAGAGGACGGCGTGGTGCAGTGGATCCACGACGAGACCTCCGGCGGGAAGGGCTGATCGATGACGCTAGAGGAACCATGCCCAAGAACTCTTACGTGTCAGGCAAAACCAAGCCGACGATCCGCATAGTGGTCATTGCAATCTTTGCGTCGTCTTCCTGCGCCGCGACGTAGCCCCCACGAGTTCCGGTACCGACTTTTTCGAAAGGTGAAAACGTGAGGATTCGGAAGGTTAGGGGACGGTGCGCACCGAGCATCGCTTTAACGCGTCCCCACCGGCTAATGCCAGATAAATAGCTCCGCATCTCTTTCGTCCGATCCGCTTTGAGCTTCGCAAGTGCCGTAGACGCGTCAGTAGCGGGCAGGCACATAATGTCGACAGTCCTAGTTACGGGCGGTGAATCGCTAGAAAAGGCTGCGATTGTAATCAGAGCGGTATATGAAACCTCGGCTGTCCATGCAATGTCAACGTCGTCTAGACTGGTCGTTTTTCCCTGCACGGGCACTTTGTAACTGGTTGTGAGTGTTAACGGCTCAATG
>DASYVU010000038.1:0-7071 GCA_035936715.1 Gemmatimonadaceae bacterium | reverse complement strand
GACGGAAGCGAGACGGACGTGATCGAGCCACTTCTTGTCCGGCGTGAACTTGTACGTCCGGCGCCAGTAGTCGAGCGGCGGCGCGTCGAAGGTCCACATCGTGCCGAATTCCGGCCTGTACGTCGCCGGCGGAAGCTGATTGGCCACCGAGGTCTGCCGCGCAGTGGTGGTCTGTGCGGAAGCCTGTGCGGATACAATCAGCGCGGAGGCGAGAGCCAACGCGCGGAGAAGTGATCTACTCGTCAGCATTTGTCGTCTATCCTTTCGTGAATGTCTTGCCGGGCGACTTGCAAGATATTGACCGCGACGCTGAGTTGGCTTGTCGCTCCGTCGAGGGCGGCCTAGATTGCACGGACTTGCTCAAACCCTTCACTCGTCATTGATGTCACAGCGCGACCGCACGCTTCAGGAAACCACCACTGCGCTTACTCCGGCCGAGGCACTGGCGGCCGCGAAATCCTTTTTCTCCCGCCAGAACGGTGTCTACGCCGCATTCCCCGAACAGGAGAGCCCCCGGCACGTGACGCTGCGCGGGCAGGGCGGAGAAGAAGTGGTGATCGCGGCCTTTGCCGACGCTGGGGGTACGAAGGTCACCGGATCCACATACTTGTTCGACCAACAGGTCGCCCGGTTTCTGGCGACACTGGCTCCGCTGCCGCAGGAAGTTCTCGATGCTGGCGACCAATGACAGTGCCGACCTCATTCGTCAACAGCCTTCGCACGCGTGGCGAGCCGTTCAAGCTCGGGACTCCTTCCGATCGGCCGCTTCGCCTGAGGGCGCAGGTTCTCGAGGCGTGGGATGCGATTCCGATCGACGCGAATCCATCGGCCTCGGTGCGGAGTCTCAAGCAGCTCGCTTTGCGCGAGCTCTATCCCGACGTCCAGCACGATGACGAGTACGTCGTCAAGCTCAACGGGTTCGAGATCCTCGACGAAGACGCTCCGATTTCGTCGACCGCTGCCCGCAACGGGTCCACTTTCCTCATCACCGACCGCCGCCGGCGACCGGTAGAATAGCGGCCCACGGTCCATGCGGGCCGCGTTCATCTCCAACAGCGATTGTGGGCGGCACGACACCGGGTGGGGACATCCGGAGCACGTCGGCCGGCTGCGCGCGATTACGCGTGCGCTTCGCGAAGATCCCGACTTCTTCCACACCGTCGACCATCTCGAGGGCCGGCACGCGACCATCGAGGAGCTTGAGCTGATTCACGACGCGGACTACATCCGCGGTGTTAAACAAGTCATCGAAGAAGGCGGGGGACGACTGGACGCTGACACCGTCGTGAGCAGGGGGTCGTGGGACGCCGCGACCGCCGGGGCGGGATGCGTCCTTTCAGCCGTCGATCTCTCCGTGAGCGGAGTCCATCCGCGCAGCTTCTCCGCGGTACGACCACCTGGGCACCACGCGGTTCACAACCGCGCCATGGGATTCTGTCTCTTTGGAAATGTCGCGCTAGCCGCGCACTACGCCCGCAGAAAACACGGGCTCCAGCGAATTCTGATCGTCGATTGGGACGTGCATCACGGGAACGGCACTCAGGCACTCGTGGAGAGCGAGCCCGACATCCACTTCGTCTCGATGCACCAGTGGCCGTGGTATCCGGGAACCGGCGCCGCCGAAGATCGCGGACCCCATCGCACCGTCTGGAACGTTCCCAAGCCTGCCGGGCTGCCACGGGCCGATTACGTGACCGCATTCGAGAGCGCGGTCGACGCCGCTACCGTCGGATTCGCGCCCGACCTCATTCTCATTTCAGCCGGGTTCGATTCCCTCGCTGGCGACCCGCTCGGTGGGTTTACTCTGGAGGTCGAGGACTTCGAGTCTCTTACCCGCTCGCTGGTGGCGCGTGCTGATTCCTGGTGCGGGGGGCGCGTCGTCAGCGCGCTCGAGGGCGGTTATGCGCCCGACCGGCTGGCTCAGGCGAGCGTCCGTCACCTGGCCGCTCTTGCCGCCTAGCGGCTATCTTGAACGATGTCCGGCCGCGATGTCGCGGCGCTCTCCACCCCCCAGCACCCGCCCCCCATTCGTCGCACTTCGTCGATACAGAGAAGAGCTCAATGAGCACTGCACTGAGACTGCTCCAAGACGTACGCCCCACGCCGGACCCGCAGTTGTGGAGCTGCCATACGGACGCTCGCGGTGACATCAGGCAGGGACTCTCCATCGAAGAGATCGGCAGGGCCCTCGCTTCCGGCGAAGGGACGCTCTGGGTTGACATCGATACTCGATCAAGCAAACAGGTCGGTCTCCTCAACGATCTCTTTCACTTCCACCCGCTGGCGATCGAGGAAGCAGTCAATCCCGAGTCCCGCGTCAAGCTCGAGGAGTTCGATCGGTATGTGCTCCTCATCGTGCGCACCGTTGCCTTCTGCGAGACGACGGAGGATCCATATGATCTCGATACGGTCAACATCAGCTTCTTCCTCGGCACGAACTTCCTCGTCACCGTTCACGGAGCCAACACCAACCCCGTGGCGACGACTGCGGAGCTCCTGAAGCGGAAGCCGGAGCTGGCCGCCCATGGCCCCGCGCGTTTGATGCATGCGATCGTCGATCAGGCCGTCGATGCCTATTTTCCGATCATCGACAAGCTCGATGAGTTCATGGACAGCCTGGAGGAGAAGATCTACGGGACATTCGACCAGAACGCTCTCCGCGAGGTCTTTGCAGTGAAGCGACTGGTCTTGTCGCTTCGTCGCCACCTGGCGCCAGAGCGGGACGCCCTCAGCGTCCTCACCAATCGCCCCAGCACCCTCCTCACTTCGGACACCCAGATCTACTTCCGGGACATCTACGACCACGTCCTCCGGATTTACGACTCCCTGGAGAACTTCCGGGACCTGTTGAGCAGTACTCTGGATAGCTATCTAACACAGGTCTCCAATCGTCTAGGTATGGCGACCAAAGCCCTGGGCGTGGTCGCTACCTTCACTCTTCCGTTCGTCGTGATAAGCGGAATGTGGGGTATGAACTTCGAGAATATTCCGCTTCACAGTAATCCGCACGGCTTCATGATCCTGGTGTTCGCGCAGCTCGCTCTCGGTTTGCTCATCCTGGCTGGACTCAAATGGCGCAAGCTTCTCTGAACGCGCTCAGATTGTACGGCGTTGCCGCCGTCGAATCGGGCCACACGGCTACCCTCGCCGAGGGCACGACGCTCACGCACTACCGCGCCCTCGCCGCGATCGTAGAGCCGTCCAGCTATTCAGCGGTCAGCCTCGACGATGGCGAGATGACCAAGTACCTCCGAGTTCTCGAGGAAGCCCACGCGCACGGCGCGGTGCTCCCGGCCCCTCCGGGAACGGTGTTCCAGTCCAAGAACACGCTGACGCGGTGGCTCGAGCTCCATTACTTCACTCTCACCGAAGCGCTGTCCGTGATCGAGGGCCATGCCGCCGCGCGAGTGAGCATCACCACCCAGGGCAACAAGGACGACCCGGACGCACAGAAGAGCTTCGCCGCGCTCGCCGCTGAGAGTCTGCGACTGCTCAGGGGGCAGGCAGCGGCAACGGTTACGCTTCCCAGAGCGGACGGCGACGAAGAAGAAGGTGTGGTGGCCCGAGCATCGTTCCTGATCGACACTCAACGGTGGCAGGCGTTCCAGGACATCGTGTCCAAAGAGGCTCGGCGCCAGGGGTCCCTCGACTTCAAGCTCACCGGCCCGTGGCCCCCGTACGATTTCGTGCGGATGCAGTTCGGGGGCTGACGAATGTTCTGTCCTGATTGCGGGAGCTGGAACCGGGCCGAGGCCGCGAGGTGCGTGCGTTGCGGCATCCGCATGCCGGAGAGCTCGGACAAGCGTCAGGCGCCGCCCGACCCATCGGTTACTGCGCTTCGGCAAGTCACCGGTGGACGCTACACGATCATGCACCGCGTGGGAGAGGGCGGAATGGCGAGCGTCTACTATGCGCTCCAGGTCTGTCTCGACTCCCCAGTGGTGATCAAAGTGCTGCACCCGCACCTGGCACGCGAGCACGAAATGCGCGAGCGATTCCGGCGGGAAGCTGAGTCCGCCGCGCAGCTGATGCACCCACACATCTGCAAGATCATCGACTTCGGGATGGTGGATGACCACGTCTATCTCGTGATGCCATACCTCGCCCGCGGAACGCTGAGCGATCGCATCGGCGGTCACCGCTCCCTTTCTCCGGAGACTACCGCCGCCGTCGCCGCGCAGGTCGCGACCGGCCTCGACTACGCGCACCGGAGAGGTCTCGTTCACCGCGACATCAAACCGGACAACATTCTCTTCGATGAGGACGAGAACGCACTGGTGACTGACTTCGGGATCGCGACGGGTCACTTCCGAAGCCGCATGACGGGCAGCGGAAATGTCATGGGCACGCCGCACTACATGTCCCCCGAGCAGGCCAGGGGAAAGCTGCTCGACGGCCGCAGTGACATTTACGGACTTGGCGTCGTGATGTACGAGACGCTCCTCGGCTTTCCGCCCTTCGACGGGGCGGACAGCTATTCCATCAGCTACAAGCACGTGACGGAGACAGCGGTCTCGCCCGACGTCGTGGAGTCGAAAATCCCTCCGCAGCTCGCGGCGATCGTCATGCGTTGCCTGGAGAAGAATCCGGCACACCGTTTCGAGCGGGGCAACGATCTCGCCGACGCGCTCATCAACTTCCTGTCCGGCGCATCATCGCATCACGAGTTCCGCATGGCCCGCACGGCACGCGCGACGGCAACCGTCACTGCCGGATGAAGCTCTCGCACCAGACAATCGAGCTCAAGCCAACGCACCCGTTCGTCATTGCTCGGGGCGGGTACGCGCACCATCGAAACGTGATAGTGCGCATCACCGACGATGATGGACTGGAGGGTTTCGGCGAAGCGGCGCCCAATCGCTACTATGGTGAATCGGTCGCCACGGTCATCGCGGCGCTCGGACAGTTCAAGCCTCTTCTCGAGCGCGCTGATCCAATGTCGCTCGAGGCCATCGAAGCTCAATTGAATCGCGCGCTTCGCGGGAACGCCTCGGCGAAGAGCGCCGTCAGCTCCGCATTGCACGATCTGCTTGGAAAGCGTCTGGGGCTTCCGGTTCACCGAATCTGGGGTCTCGATGCGGCAACAGCTCCGCAATCGAGCTTCACGATCGCAATCGCGGAGAACCATGAGCTCGAGCAGCGAGTTCGCGAAGCGCGCGAGTATCCCATTCTCAAAATCAAGCTGGGAACGGACCGGGACATGGAGATCGTCCGCATCATTCGGGATGCCGCACCGGACAAGCGGCTACGCGTGGACGCGAACGGGGCGTGGACAGCGAAGCACGCGGTGCGCATGAGCGAATTCCTCGTTGAGCAGGGCGTCGAGATGCTCGAGCAGCCTGTCGCGGGGAACGACATCGAGGGGCTTCGATTCGTCCGCAAACGAGCCAAGCTGCCCGTTTTTGCTGACGAGTCGTGTCTTGTCGCGACCGATATTCCCAAGCTCGCCGGAGCGGTCGATGGGATCAATATCAAGCTCGCCAAGTGTGGCAGCCTCAGAGAAGCGATGCGCATGGTGCACACCGCTCGTGCCCTCGACATGCAGGTGATGGCGGGATGCATGATCGAGAGCTCGCTTGGAATCTCCGCGATAGCGCAGATTGCCCCGCTTCTCGACGCAGCTGATTTCGATGGAGCCGCGCTCCTGGCTACCGATCCGTTTCGCGGCACGTCCGTCTCCGGTGGCGTCATCAAGCTGTCGGATGCACCCGGCCTCGGCGCATCGCCCGTACCGAGCGCGGATCTGACAACGGCGTTCCAAAGTGCGTGAGAAGCCTTCCAGGTTCGTCGAAGTCGCGCTGCCCCTCCCGCTGTTCCAGAATTTCACATACACAGTAGAAGAAGGGCTCGCAAATCCGGTCGTTGTCGGGTCGCGGGTTGTCGTCCCACTGCGAAGCGGCCGGGAGATCGGTGTCTGCGTAGGGGTTGGCGACGTGAGTCCGCTCAAGCGAAAGCCCAAAGCGGTTCTCGAATCGCCCGACGCCAAACCGGCGGTCAGTCAGTCGCTGCTCGAACTGTGCAGGTGGATGTCCGACTACTACATCGTTCCACTCGGCGTCGCTCTCCGCACGGCGCTTCCGGCGGCTCTCACCGGGGCCGACGATCCACATCCGACACGCAAGACGCAGCGAGTCGTCCGCATCGGCGTGGAAATCCCTTCCCTCCTTCAGCGTGACAAGGTGTTCGCGAGGTCGCCGCAGCAGCGAGCTGTGTTCCAGCTGATAGAGTCTCTCGGAAACAGGACGACGGCGGAACAGTTGAGCTCGCAGCTCGAGTTCTCACCCTCGGTCCTCAAGTCCCTCGAGAAACGCGGCTTGATAATCATCGAGGATGAAGAGGTCGAGCGCGATCCATTCTCCAGTCGCGGCGGCATATCCGCGACGCGACTCCAGCCGACTCCGGCGCAGCAGCACGCTATCGACACGATGGCGGGCGCGGAGAAGGGCGACGTATTCCTTCTTCACGGAATCACTGGAAGCGGAAAGACACTGGTGTACATTGAGCTGCTCCGTCGAATTGTGGATGAGCGCGGACAGACGGCGATCGTGCTCGTTCCCGAGATCGCGCTCACGCCGCAGACAGTCGATCGGTTTCGCGCAGCGTTCGGCGACCGGATTGCCGTGCTTCATTCCGCTTTGAGCGAGGGCGAGCGCTACGATGCGTGGCTCGCGCTCAAGCGCGGAGAGAAGAGGATCGTCGTTGGCGCGCGCTCGGCGGTGTTCGCTCCGCTCGACAACCTGGGCGCGATCATCGTCGACGAGGAGCATGAATCCAGCTACAAGCAGGGCGAGACGCCTCGCTACCACGCGCGGGAAGTGGCGATTGTGAGAGCGAAGAACGAGGGCGCTATCACTCTTCTGGGAAGCGCCACGCCGTCCCTGGAGAGCTGGGCCAACGCGACTTCGGGCAAATTCAAGCTTCTGACCTTGCCCGATCGCGTCGGCGGCGGGCGGCTCCCGAAAGTCGAAGTGATCGATTTGCGGAAGATCGCCACCGACTATTCAGGCACGGCGCAGGGCGGAATCGACTACGGCGCTGTCATACGCGAGCCGCTCCACGACGCAATAGTCG
>DASYVU010000037.1:0-3610 GCA_035936715.1 Gemmatimonadaceae bacterium | reverse complement strand
CACTCCTCTTCCTGTTGTGCAGCGCCATCCTTATCGTCGTGAGTATGATGACTCCTCCACCAGCTACAGAACGCGTAGCGGACCTCACACTCCAGACCGTGGCGCCGTCGGAATTGGTAGCAGTCCCTCTGGCAGAGCGGCGGCTCGAGATCGGGTTGTCGGTGCTGCTCGCCGCGATAATCGGTGCCCTTTGGATAGTGTTCCGGTAACGACTAGATCCGGTCGCGAAAAAAACCAAAGAAGACTACCTGCCCGGAGCCGTCAGCCTTAAAGCTGGTGGCCCCGGGCAGGTAGTCTTCAGTTGCCTTTCTTAGTCCAAATCAGACCGTAGAAAGCCCCATAGCGCAGTCGATGATGCCGGCCATGCAGTACGTCTGCGGAAAGTTCCCCCACTGCTCGAGAGTACGTGGATCGAGATCCTCCGCCAGCAGCCCGTGCCGGTTGCGCGCGGCGAGCACTTTGTCGAATAAGGCCCGCGCCTCCGCGCGCCGCTCGCCTCCCATCGCCGCCAGCGCTTCGATGTACCAGAACGTGCAAACGAGAAACGCGTTCTGCGGAAGACCGAAGTCGTCCCGCTCAACGTAGCGATAGACGAGGTCTCCGTGCTTGAGGTGTTTCTCCATTGCGGCGACGGTTCCAGCAAAACGCGCATCGCTTGCCTCGAGAAACCCCAGCCGCGGCATCAGCAGCAGGCTCGCGTCGAGAGAGTCTCCATCCATGGTCGCTGTAAACGCGTTCAACTTCGAGTTCCACGAGCGGCGCGAAATAACTTCGTGAATCTTCGTCGCGCGCGACCGCCAATAATCGACGCGATCCGCGAGCTTCAGAGTAGCCGCGTACTTGGCGAGCCTGTCGCACGCTGCCCAGCACATGAGGCTCGAGAAGGTGTGCACGCGTTCGGCGCCGCGTAGCTCCCACAATCCGGCGTCCGGAACTTCATATAGTCGAGAGGCTTGCTCACCGAAGGCCTCGAGCCTCGACAGCAGCGTCTCGTCGCCCACGTGGCTCGCACGCGAATTCAGAAAAAGTGATTCGGCCGTGAGTACGGCCTCTCCATAGAGATCGTGCTGGTTCTGCTCGCTGGCCTTGTTGCCGACGCGCACCGGTCCCATACCTCGATAGCCGGGGAGACACTGGGCGATGCGCTCGCCCGGGATCGGTCCGCCGTCCACGGAGTAGATCGGAACCAGACGCGCGTCTTGAGTGTTGGCTGCGACGCCAAGGAGAAAGCTGAGGTAGTGCTCGACCGTACGCGTGTCGCCGAGCCGGCAAAGCGCGTCGGCGGTGAAGTAGGCGTCGCGGGGCCAGCAGTAACGGTAGTCCCAGGTGCGGCCGGTGTTGGGAGCCTCCGGAATGGACGTCGTCATCGATGCGACGATGGCGCCTGTCGGCTCGTATACGTTCAGCTCCAGCGTTATCGCAGCGCGAATCACTGCCTCCCGCCATTCGGCCGGCGCCTTGAGGGTGCTTGTCCAATGCCGCCAATAGCCAGCGGTTCGCTCGAGCATAGCGGCACCGACGGTCGTTGCGCCGCTCGCATTCGCGCCGGGATCATCCAAGCCAAAAATCATGGTGACTGTCTGATCTACATGGAATAGCCCGCCACTCACTATCGCTTCCGCAGGCGCTTCGGTGGTGAGCCGAAGCGCCTGGTCGCCTGCGTAACTGATGTGACCGGCTCCGAGCACGTGCTGGCGTTTACTGCATCCGTAGTCGGCGGCAGGCTCCACTCGCACGGAGATGATCGGTTTTCCCCCGATGGGGCGCACCTGACGTACGAGCAGCTTCGGACAGTACAGATCGCCATCCTGCTCGTAGCGCGGGCAGAAGTCGGTGATCTCGATGCCTCCGCCCTTGGCGTCGAGCAAGCGCGTGACGAGTATCGGACTGTCGGGGACGTACAGCTGCTCGGTCTTGACGCCCCCCTCGAGCTCGATCGTGAACGTACCGATTTCGTGATCTGGGGATTCGCCGGCGAGCAGCGAGCAGAAAACCGGATCGCCATCGAAGCGTGGAAAGCAGCACCACGCGACGGAGCCGCGGGCGTCGATGAGCGCTCCGATGCTTCCGTTGCCGACGAGAGCCAGGTCGAGGGTCACTTTCAAATCAAGGATTGGGTTGCGAAATAGTATCACCTAGGCGGGGTCTCGTGCGCCTCGCGACGGCCACATTTCGTACCTGGCGCTAATGACGCGACGCTCTCACGGTGCCACATTATCCCGGACCCGAATCCTCACGCCCGTTCGAGGGAGAAGCGATACATGAGGAAGATGTATGTGTTGGCCGTCTGGGGCGCAGTAGGCCTCGCTGATTGCGCGTTCCGCGCAGCCCCTCTGGTCGCACAGACTCGCACCGTGCAGCCCGTGCTCGCCTTTCCCGAGCAGGGGCTCGACGATTTCGCGGCGTATCAGGGCTACCAGACGCGCTTCTTCCGCGATACGAAAGGCAATGTGGTCCAGATCTATCTCGATGCGCGGAGCGGGCGCGTGGTGAATCTCCTGCCGGACGCGGTGAACGAGAGCGTTGGATTCACCGTTCGGGATGCAGCGGGCAAGCCGGTTCGGCTCGAATGGGGGTCGGCCGACGCGATCATCTCTCAGACCGGCAACCGCCGGACGATCGAATACCAGCTGGTCGCGAATGCGCCGCAGATCCTGATCGGGTGGATCCTTCTCGGCTCCATGCGCGTGGAGCGCGATCTGGGCTATTCTGGGCGGCAGCTCGAGCGATTTGACTGGCCTACTTTCAGATTGCGGGAGCAGGAAGAGCTGATCGCGAATCTGGATCGTGTCGACCCGACGGAGCGGCAGCGGGAGTTGGGGCTGCTCAACGCTGGGTTTACGTCGGAGCTCCGGGCGAGGCTCGAGCCCGACCTTATCACTACCGGTGTGCGCGACGGGCGCGGCGTCAGCGCGTTTCAGACGACGCTCGACGGCAAAACGAATCTTCAGCTCGATCTGAGTCCCGACTCGCGCGATGCTTCGCTTCTCGTGAGCGTGCCGATAGTCTCGATCCGCGCCAATACCAACCGGCCGATCCGATTCACCGTGCGCGTCACCACCGACGCGCCCGCGCTCACTCCGCTGGCGCGTGATCAGATCTTCAATAGCGCTTTTTTGCGCTTTCTGAACGACGCGCGCGTTGCCGCCGATCGCGCCCAGGGCAACGCCGCAAAAAGCGCGACGGTGTCCCGCTACCGCCAGCTCGAGCGGGACGCGCGGGGGACCGAGCTGCTCAGTTCCAAAGAGAAGCTGATGGCCGGCCTCCCCAACTACGCGACGTACTTCGGCCGCGACATGATGATGACCTCGCTGATGATGCAGCCGGTCTGGACCGACGCGATGCCCGAGTTCGTGATCGCGAGCGCGCTGAGAAAGCTCGGACCTGGGGGTGACGTCAGCCACGAGGAAGCCCTCGGCGGGCAGGCGATCCGGGAAAATGCAGCGGAGTACAACGCGCACATGACTGAGTACTTCCGGTTGCAGCGGCGCGGCAGTCGAGCGGCCGCCGACACGGCGCTGGCCAACGCCCGCGCTCTGCTGGTCGATCTCCAGAAGGTGCGCGAGAACTATCACATGCGGGATGACGAGTTTCAGCTGCCGGTGGTCGT
>DASYVU010000036.1:0-1825 GCA_035936715.1 Gemmatimonadaceae bacterium | reverse complement strand
AGCAGCTCGCGCTCTCGCTTTCCGACATGGATCGCAGTGCCGGACGCGAATCGCCCGAGGCCGTCGAGAAGGAGATCACGACGCTGGAATCACAGGCAAATCCGCTCGACTACGGAGCGAGCGAGGGTCGCGTTCGCCGACTGGCTCTGCTCCGCCGACAGCGGCGGGCGCTCGCCGACCTCGGCCGCAAGAAGCAGGAAGCACAGGAAAAACTGGACAATTGCCGTCAACTCCTCAGATCGATGCGACTCGAACTGGTGCGGTTCCGCACTGGTGGTCTCAACGCGCAGCCCACCGGTCTCACGATGGTTACCCAACAGGCTCAGAGTGTCGTCAGAGATATGGGTTACCTCTCCGACGCCAACGCAGAACTGAACGCACTCTGATCGTCGCGCGCTCCGCCACAATAGCTTTTTTGTCCGTCTCGCTCGCCTGCCAGCACGAGCGTGACGTGCCGTTGCAAGCCGGAGCTTCGACTCACGAAGGCTTCGCGGGAACTTCGACACCGACGCGGGTCGGTTCTACGGTGCGTCCTGTCGTTCGTGTCCCGACGCCGGATACACTCCGCGGGCTTTACGTGAATCGCTGGGCCGCGCTAGGGAGGAAGCTCACCGACCTGATCGGCGTCGCGAAAAGGACGGAGATAAACGCACTCGTGATCGATGTGAAGGATGATCGCGGGTTTGTGCTCTATCCCTCAAACGTTCCGCTGGCGCGAGAGATCGGTGCCGATACCGCCGACGGCCACTCCTTATCGCGCTCGAGAATCCGCGCAATTCTCGATACGATGGTCGCTCACCACATTTATCCGATTGCGCGTATCGTCGTCGCCAAGGATCCGCTCCTGGCGCAGAAGAAGCTCGAGCTCGCGATCAAGAGAAAGTCGGATCTGAAGCCATGGCTGGACAAAAACGGACATCCGTGGCTGGACCCGCACCAGCGCGCAGTCTGGCAGTACGCAGCGGATCTCGCGCTCGAGGCGTACGACATCGGCTTCAGCGAGGTGCAATTCGACTACGTACGCTTCCCCGATGAGAAACGACTCATCAACGAAACGGTCTATCCCCTCGCCGAGGGCCGCAGCCGCGCACAGGTGATTCGCGAACAACTGGGATTTCTCCGCAACACTCTCAAGCCGCATGGAATCCCGGTGACCGCCGATGTGTTCGGATTGACCGCAACCGACACGACCGACATGGGCATCGGACAGAAGTGGGAGATGTTCGTCGATCAGGTCGACGTCGTCCTTCCAATGGTCTATCCCTCACACTTCGCGCGCGGCACCTACAAGTACCGGAATCCGAACGCGCATCCTTACGCGACGATCGACCGCGTGCTGAAGGATGTGATCGCAAGGACTGACTCCATTCCCAACGCCGCCAGGATCATCCCCTGGTACCAGGATTTCACCCTGGGCTCGCCACACTACTACGCAGCGGAGATTCGCGCCCAGAAAAAGGCTGGATACGACAACGGGTTCCAGAGCTGGATCCTCTGGAACCCGAAGAGCAACTATACCATCGCGGCTCTCGAGCCGCGGCCGTAGCGGGAGCTTAGCTGCTTCCCTTGCGGCGCGCTTCCATCCGATCCCTCATCGCCTTCAGATTCTGGTCGAAGACTGTTTGCTGATCGGGGGTGAGCACCGCCCGGATCTCGGCGGCCTGCTTCTCCTGAAGATCCATCATCTTGCTGTAGGTGGCTTCGTCGGCAGGTTTACCGGTCGCCTGTGTTGCCTTGCGAAGCTCCAGCTGCTGCGGCAGATACTTCTCGCGGATCGTCTTGACCTGCGCCTTCTGTGCATCCGTCAGGGTGATGTCCTTGAGGA
>DASYVU010000035.1:0-42050 GCA_035936715.1 Gemmatimonadaceae bacterium | reverse complement strand
ATTGTATCTCCACCCTTTGAGAGGAAACAATCATGTTGAGAAGAAGTTGGACCGTCTGCGCCATGACGGCCTTACTCCTCGGCGGATCGGCGGCGGCACAGTCGCCAGGTACGTTGCTGGTAGGAGGGTTCGGCACGTGGACGCACTTCGATAGCAAGTGGAACCTGGACACGAGTTTCGGAAAGTCGTGGGGCTACGGCGGACGGGTCGGCGCTTTCATCGCGCCGAACTGGAACCTTGAAGCTGACGGCTGGTACACGCCCGCCCGCTCAAAGACTGGCAGTCGCTTCAACGGATCTCTGAACAACGGTGCAGGCGGCGATGTCAAGGCGAGCGCCTTCACTGCGCGCCTCGTCTACAGTTTCCCGCTGGGCAATCTTCCGTCTTTCCACATCGGCGCTGGCGGAGCTCTTGAGAACTTCCGCGGAGGCACCGATAACGGCGGCGGCACTTACGGCTTTGGAGCGAACGGACTGGCCGGCTTCAACCTCGGCTTCGGCGGCGTCGCACTTCGTGTCGACGGCCTCGTGAACTATCTGCCTTCCAATGGCGGCAAGTTCGATTTCGGCGCTCAGGCTGGCCTCCAGCTTTCACCCGACCTCCGCGACCTTTTTGGTGGCGGCGCGACGGGTAACCCCGTAATGTGGGCCCCGTACGTATGGTGGGACGACCTCGTCGCGCCTCTCCCGGGAACGGTTGAAGTAGGTGGCTTCGCTCAGTGGAGCCATTTTGACGACAACGCAGGACGCGCCAGAGCTATTCCTAAGAACGGACTTGGTTACGGTGGCCGGGTTGGTGTGTTCCTCAGCGATCCCCGCTGGGAAATCGAAGGCGACGGATATTATGCGCCGCGGTCGAACCGCGCCGCGCCTTGCTGCGTTGGTAACCAGCCGACGGATGTCAACGCGCACGCGTTCGCCACTCGCCTGAACTACAATTTCCCGATCGGCAATCTGATGGGCCGGCAGAGCCAGTTCATCATCGGCGCCGGTGGTACTCGCACGAGCTACAAGTTCAAAGGTGGAACCGCGCCCGAGTCCTATACCTATAACTTCGGTGCGAGTGGTCTTGCAGGCATTCGTCTTGGCGTAGCTAACCGCACCGCGCTTCGTATCGATGGTGTCGTTGACTACATGCCGAACCACAAGCCAAGCGCGAATCTCAACTTCCACGTTCGTGGTGGTTTGAGCTTGCTGTTTGGTGGTGCGCGTCCGGAGGTTATGTGCACGTACGCAGGCCTCGAGAGCATTCCAGCTTCGAGCCCGAACTGCGTTGCGCCACCGCCGCCACCACCGCCACCGCCACCGCCGCCGACCTGCCAGTACAACCCGAACATTCTGGCGACGGATCCGGCTTGCGTAGCTCCAGTAGTGGCAATGGTTGATACCACAGCTATCACCGCTCCGATCTACTTCGACTTCGACAAGTCGACGATCAGATCAGATGCGGCCGCTACACTCGATCGCAAGGTCCCGTGGCTGCAGGCTAACTCGGGCATGCGGATACGTATCGAGGGTAACGCTGACGAGCGTGGCTCCGACGAGTACAACCTGGCCCTAGGCCAGCGCCGTGCGGCTTCCGCCAAGCGGTACCTCGTTGACCACGGCATTGCGGCAGGTCGCTTCGACCTCGTGAGTTATGGCGAGGAGCGCCCGGTTTGCACCGAGCACAACGAAGCCTGCTGGCAGCAGAACCGTCGCGATGACTTCCGTATCGTGACAATCGGCAGCGATAGAATCGTCGTACCGCCGCAGGAGTAAGCACCTTCTCTGACCGATCCTCGAAAGGGGATCGGTCAGAGACTAAAAGGCGGGGTGTCCCGAAAGGGCCCCCGCCTTTCTTGCATCCTGGGAGGTTGGGTGCGGCTTAACTACGCGGGCGCTGGACCAGCTCCGATCGGTTCAGAACGAACAAGCGGGCGATACCGGAGCGCTTCCGATATGTGAGTTGGCGCGACCTCTGCGACGTCCTCGAGGTCGGCAATCGTACGCGCGACTTTCAGGACGCGATGATAGCCGCGCGCGGACAGGCCCAAACGCTCGGCCGCGATTTGCAAGAGCGTTCTTGCTTCACCGTGCACTGGTGTGTGGGCATCGAGCCAACGACCGACCGCATAGGCGTTGCAGGATATTCCCGGCTTTCTGGCGAATCGCTTTCGCTGAGTCGCGCGAGCACGCTCGACCCGCGAGCGAATTGAGGCGGAAGAGTCTCCATTGCTGACGCCGCTCAGATCGCGGAGTGCAACAGCCCCGACCATGACGTGCATGTCTATTCTGTCCGCCAGCGGGCCCGAGATGCGCGCGTTGTAGCGGTCGACGTCGCTCGTGCTACAGTTGCATGCTCCGCCCGGATCTGCCGCTCTGCCGCACGGACAGGGGTTGGACGCGCCTATCAGAGTGAACCGGGCGGGAAAGGTCACCGCTTGTGACGCGCGCGCAATTACAACCCTTCCGTCCTCCATCGGTTGTCTTAGCCCATCGAGCACATGCCGCGGGAACTCGAGCATCTCGTCCAGAAAGAGCACACCGTGATGGGCAAGACTCACTTCGCCTGGTCGCGGCAGTGAGCCACCTCCAATCAGTCCGGCGCTGGAGATCGAGTGATGCGGCGCTCGGAAGGGGCGCATGCCTTCGCTCACATTGCTGCGTCCGAGAACCCCGGCGACGGAATGGATAGCGATTACCTCGAGCGCTTCGTCTTCGCCCAGCGAGGGCAGAATTGTCGGCATTCGTCGCGCCAGCATGGTTTTTCCGGCGCCAGGCGGTCCGACCAGGAGCACGTTGTGCCCACCAGCCGCCGCCACTTCGAGCGCGCGCTTGGCCGCTTGCTGGCCGACGACATCAGCGAAGTCAGTTACCTCATCGCTCGGCCCCGGCGAGCGGTTGACTTCGCCGGCCGGTGTCAACGCTCCGGCGCGCAGTTCGTGGACGAGATCACTGAGCGCGAGTGGCGACGACAGACTGAGAGCGCTCACGCGGGCAGCCTCGGCCACGTTGGGCGCCGGAAGAACGAGCGTCGAGATGCCTGTGCGCTGCGCGTGGCGGGCGATCGACAGTGCTCCACGCATCGGCCGCAGTCCACCATCGAGACCGAGCTCGCCCACGAACATCCGCTTCTCCGCCGCGGCGGCATCAAGCTGGCCAGTAGCCACGAGGATTCCGATCGCAATCGGCAAATCGAAAGCAGTGCCTTCTTTGCGCACATCAGCGGGCGCCAGATTCACGGTGATGCGCCTTGGCGGCACCGTAAACCCGGAATTTACAAGGGCAGCGCCAACCCTTTCGCGGCTTTCTTTGACCGCACTCGCGGCCAGCCCAACAATCGTCCACTGCGGAAGCCCCTGTGCCGCGTCGACCTCGACGATGACATCGTACGCGTCAATCCCGACAAGAGCAGCCGAACGCACGGCGGCAAGCATCAAGCATAGTAATGCTCGTTGAGGAGAAGTGAGAAAGCGTTTACAGTCGCCCGGAATCACTGTTGCGCACACCTGTCTCGACCCAAACCGAGATGTTTCGACAGTACGATTTCGCAGCAATCCGGTGCCGGAGCGCGTAAAACTGGAAGCGGCACCAATGAACTGTAGTGGAGACTGTCTGATGAACGCGAAGGCGTTGAACGTTGCGATCACATTGTTCGTGCTGCTTCTCCCTGCGCGGGGCTTCGCTCAGGTCGGATCGACCACGGACATATTGATGGGGCGCATTGCGAGTCCCGACAGCCAGGCTGTCACGGGCGCACGCGTCGAAGCGACATCGGTCGAAACCGGAATCACGCGCACCAAGACGACCGGCGCAGATGGCCGGTACACGATCGTGTTTCCGGATGGAGGCGGGACGTATCGCCTTACGGTACGTGCGGTCGGAATGGCGCCCGTCACTCGCACGATCACGCGGCAGGGCGACGAGGATCGGATCATCACCGACTTCGACATGGGCCGGATCGCGACACAGCTCGCCACAGTTCAGGTGCGCGCCGCACCCCGCCGCGGAGATCCGTCGCAGCGGCCGGAACCCGGCAGCACCGAGCGAAACCTGAATCCGAATCTCATCAACCGGTTGCCGGTCGATGCGGGCGATCTTACGGCTCTTGCCGCGCTCGCACCCGGAGTCATCTCGGTACCAGGGACGGATACGACGAAGGCTTCGTTCTCCGTTGCGGGTCAGCCGGCTAATCAGAACAACATTACGCTGGACGGCCTGAGCTTCGGCGCCGGCAGTGTTCCGCAGGAGGCGGTGCGCAGTACTCGCGTGGTGACGAGCACCTACGATGTCGCTCGCGGACAATTCACGGGCGGACAAGTCGCGTCAACTACCCGGGGCGGCACGAACAACGTGCAGGGCGCGTTCAGCTACTCGGTCCGCGATCCGAGCCTCGAGTTCGTCGACGACACGAATCCCGCTTTCGGGCAGAAGTACACCCAAAACCAGCTGAGCGGCGGCGCCGGCGGCCCGATCATCAAGGACAAGCTTTTCACTTTCGGCGCGATCAGCTTCTCGCACCGCACCGATCCGCTGCTCTCTCTTCTCGCGGCCGACCCTCTCACGCTCCAGCGACTCGGTACCAACCCCGATTCCGTAAGTCGCTTTCTGAACATCGTTCAGACATTCGGTCTTCCGCTCACATCTCCGCTCGCGCCCGACGAGCGTCTCAACAACAACACGTCCGCGTTGGTCCGCGTCGACTACAGCCTCGCCGAAGATCATTCGCTGATGCTGCGCGGCGATTGGCGAGGCAATACGCAGCTTGGCTCCCGCCTCAATGCGCTCGCGCTGCCGCACTCCGGCGGCAATCTCAAAGGATCGGGCAGAGGCGGCATGATGACGCTCACCTCACACGTGGGGATGTTCATCAACGAGCTGCGCGGCTACAAATCGGTCGACAACCGAAATACGGAGGGCTATCTGTCGGTGCCCGACGGACGCGTCGTCGTCTCCTCGATACTCGGTGACGGAACAAACGCGATCTCGACGCTCCAGTTCGGCGGGAACCCTTCGCTGCCACAGGAAACGAAGTCGAGTCTGCTCGAGGTCAGCGACGAGATCTCCCGTCTCACTACGGCGGGCGGACATCGGTTCAAGCTCGGTGGACTCCTCAATCAGCAGCGGAGCTCCGTTGGATTCATTCCGAACAGGTTCGGCACGTTCACATTTAATTCGCTCGCTGACTTCGAGGCGGGCCAGCCGACACAGTTCACCCGAACGTTATTCGCGCGCGATCAGCAGTCCGCCACCAACAATGCCGCGGTATATCTCGGCGATTCCTGGCGCGTGACGCCGCAGTTCCAGATGACGTACGGGCTTCGCATGGAAGGTTCGCGTTATCCGGATAAGCCGGACTACAATCCCGACGTAGAAGCGACCTTCGGGAGACGAACGGACAACCTTCCCTCTGAAGTGCGCGTCAGCCCACGGGCTGGATTCAGCGTGTTCGTGGGCGAGTCGCAGTTCGGGCCACCACCGCTCACACTGCGCGGTGGAATCGGTGAATTTCGCGGGACCGCCCCCGCTCAGCTCTTCGCGTCTGCACTCAACTCGACCGGGCTCAATAACGGCCAATCGCTCCTCACCTGCGTCGGCGCAGCGGCACCCACGCCCGACTGGGCTGCGTACCTCGCCGATCCGTCGACGATTCCTGCGTCGTGCAACGGTGGAACGCCGACCTTCGCAAACGAGCGTCGCAATGTTACCGTGTTCGATCCCGGCTTTCAGGCGCCGCGCGCGTGGCGCGCATCGTTCGGCCTTAGCCGCCGGTTTTGGGATCGCTATTCGTTCTCCCTCGACGCTGGATACGCGCGCGGCGTGGCGCAGACCGGTCAGACCGATATCAACCTGGACACCACCGCCAAGTTCACACTCTCGAACGAAAACAACCGGCCCGTTTACGCTCCAGCCAACGCGATCATTCCGACAACTGGCGCCGTCTCGGTGCTCGGCTCGCGACTTTATCCGCAGTTCGGCGTCGTCAGTCAGATCGAGTCCAATCTGCGATCTGACACGAAGCAGCTCACGCTCGGCCTCAACGGCATAACGACAAAGGGAATTCTTATCAACGCGTCGTACACGCTGACCAGCTCCTTCGATCAGTCGCAGGGATTCTCGCAGGGAAGCGCACAGGGATTTGGCGGAACACCGGGATCAACCTCTGGCAATCCGAACCTCTCGGAGTGGGGTCGCAGCGACAACGCGCGGCATCACGCCCTGCTCGGCACGATCACCTATCCGATCAAGCCTGTGCTCGAGCTGACAATGATCGCGCGCGCGACGTCCGGCGCCTATTACTCGCCGCTTGTCGGTGGAGACATCAATGGCGACGGTCGCGGTAACAACGACCGGGCGTTCGTGTTCAACCCCGCGGACGCTGCGCTCAGGGGGGATACTGCGGTTGCAAATGGGATGACTCGTCTGCTCGCCGGCACTTCGTCGCGCGCTCGTGACTGCCTTCTCAGTCAAACCGGGAAGGTTGCTTCACGCAGCAGTTGCTCGAGCCCGTGGTCGCCGTCGCTCGATTTGCAGGCGAACATACGCCCGGCGTCATTTGGCCTCGATCGGAGACTCACCATCTCGGTGATCGCGCTGAATACGCTGACCGGCCTCGATCAACTGCTTCACGGGAGCAACAATTTGTACGGCTGGGGCCAACCGTCATTTCCCGATCGTACTCTACTTTATGTGCGCGGATTCGATCCGACGACCGATACTTACAAATACCAGGTCAACGAGCACTTCGGCGTCACCAATGGAACGCGAAACGCATTTCGTGTCCCGTTCCAGATCGCTATTCAGGGTCGCCTTGCACTCGGGACGGACCCCGCACGCCAGCAATTCAATAACGCGATAGGCCGTGGGCCGGGCGGCAGCCGGATGAACCCGGAAGCGCTCAAGGCCCGAATGACGCGTCTCGTCCCGAACGCCTTCCTCGACATCATAGCGATCAACGATTCAGCCAAGATCGAGCTCACACCCGACCAGATCGCGAAGCTTCAGTCCTCGGGCGACGCCTTCAAGGTGAAAGCTGATTCGCTGGTCGACAAAGTCGCGAACATGCTTGCCGATACTACGGTCAAGAATCCGGATCCAATGACCGTCTTCGCCAAGCTCCAGCCATCGATGGTGGAGGGAAGGAAACTGGCGACACAGGCGATCAATGAGGCCAAGGCTGTTCTGACCCCGGCGCAGTGGGCGAAGGTGCCGGAAAGCATCAAGACCCCCGGATTGAGACGGGGCGGGGGCGAGGGAGGCGGAGGCTTCGATCGGGGGGGCGGTCCCGGCTAGCGTGCACGGGTCGTGCGAGGGTATTCTGCATCCTTTCCAACCCTCCACCATCACGACATGAAAGGTTGCATTCGCAGGCTAGGCTGCCTCGTTCTCATCATTGCCCTCGTGGCGCTCTGGTACTGGTACGCGCGCGTCGATAGACCGGCCGCAAACTCGGCCGCGTCGACCACGGATGCCGGTACCGGCGCCTCCAACGTAAATACTGGCTGGAAGCCGCTCACGGCCGAGGATGCACAGCGCGGGCGCGTTGCAGTAGAAGCGCTGGCGAAGAGATCCGGGCCGGTTTTCGCGAATCTCAGTCCCGCCGAAGCGGCGTCTTACATCTTTCTGGTCGTGGCAAAGCAGCTCCCGCCTTCGGCGCGGAACGCCGAAGCGTCAATTGTGGGCGATCGCCTGTACGTGCGCTCGGAGGTGGATCTCAAGGACTTCGGCGGTGCCGGCCAGCTGGGAGCTCTGGGCATGCTTCTCGGCTCCCGGGACAGCGTGCTACTTGGCGGGACGATCCACATGCTGAAGCCGGGACTTGCCGAGTTCCAGGTGCAGGAGGTGAAGCTCGGCAAGCTTCAGGTGCCGAAGACCCTCATTCCACGGCTGATCGCTCAAATGACGCACGGAAAAAACAAGGTATATGGAGTTTCCGAGTCGAGTTTGCCGATGGTCATGCCGGCTTACATTTCAGATGTGCGGATCGCCAACGGAAAAATCACGCTCTACAAGAGTGTAAGGTGAGTCGAAGGATTCTGGTCATCGACGATGAGCAGGGAATCCGCGCGGCACTGGGTCAGCTCCTCGAGTTCGAGGGGTACGAAGTTCATACGATTCCAAATGCCACCGACGGCATAACGGAATACCAGAAGTGGAAGCCGCACCTCGTATTTCTCGACGTGAAGATGGCCGGAATGGACGGAATGGAGGCCCTCAAGAAGATCAGGGAGATCGATCCAACGGCCACGGTAGTGATGATCAGCGGACACGCGACGATTCGCACCGCGGTCGAGGCGACGCAGCTCGGCGCCTACGAAATCCTCGAAAAACCGCTCGACACCGACCGCATCCTCGTGATGCTGCGGAATGCCCTCTCGCACCTGGATCTGCAAGAAGAGAACGCGCGGCTCAAGGGGTCGATCGACGCGCCATTCGAGATCGTCGGCAAGACGCCCGTGATGCGCATGCTCATGGAAAAGATCGAGAAAGTCGCCGCGACTCCCGCTCGAGTCCTGATAACGGGGGAAAACGGGACCGGGAAGGAACTGGTCGCCCGTGCGCTTCACCGAATGTCACCGCGCGCGGCCAAGCCTTTCGTCGAGGTGAACTGTGCGGCGATACCGGGTGAGCTGATCGAGAGCGAGCTGTTCGGGCACATGAAAGGCTCCTTTACGGGCGCCATTTCCGACCGTGCGGGAAAGTTCGAGCAGGCGAACAAGGGTACGTTGTTTCTCGACGAGATCGGAGACATGAGCCTCGCCGCGCAGGCAAAGGTGCTGCGCGTGCTTCAGGACAACGTCATCACGCGGATTGGCGGGACGAAGCCGATCTCGGTCGATGTGCGCGTGATCGCGGCGACGAACAAGACGCTCGAGAGCGAGATCACCGCTGGAAAATTCCGCGAAGACCTGTACTACCGGCTGAACGTGGTACCGATTCACGTCGCACCGATTCGTGAGAGGCGTGAAGACATCCCCACGCTCGCCCAGTATTTCGCGTCGACGCTTTCGGCGCGGGAGGGGATCCCGCCCCGCACATTCACCGAGGATGCGCTGGAGCGATTGACCGCGCTCGACTGGCCGGGCAACGTCCGCGAGCTCCGCAACACCGTGGAGCGGCTGCTCATTCTCGCACCGGACAGCCAGATATCGGCTCGGGACATTGACAGGCTCGCCGGTCAGCGCGCGCTCGATGACGCCGGCCTCGCGACGCTCACGCAGTGCCGCACCTTCGAGGAGTTCAAGGATGCGGCTGAGCGTGCTTTCCTACTCAACAAGCTCCGCGAGTTCGATTGGAACGTGTCGGAGACGGCGCGAGCGGTAGAGATGCCGAGGTCGAACCTTTACAAGAAGATCGAGCGTTATTCCCTTTCGCGTGAGCACAGCTGACCGATGCGCGATACAAACAACGACGGATTGAGATGAAAAAGTTCAACAACTTCATTGCGGGAAAATGGGTGGGGCCAGAGTCGGGCGAATACTTCGAAAACCGGAACCCGGCTGACCGCGGCGACGTTATCGGCAAGTTTCCATTGTCCGACAGACGCGACGTCGATCGCGCGGTCGAGAGCGCGACGCGTGGCTTCGCGAGATGGCGCCGCACACCGGCACCTGGCCGCGGTGACGTGCTCCGTGTTGTCGGCGACATCATGACCAAGCGCAAGGAAGAGATCGCGGATGCGATGACCCGCGAGATGGGGAAGCCGCTGACAGAGACCCGCGGAGATGTGCAGGAAG
Source organism: Gemmatimonadaceae bacterium (assembly GCA_035936715.1). Lineage (GTDB taxonomy): Bacteria > Gemmatimonadota > Gemmatimonadetes > Gemmatimonadales > Gemmatimonadaceae > UBA4720. The sequence continues at coordinate 32,332 of DASYVU010000035.1, read as the reverse complement.
GAATCGACACCGCGTACTACGCATCGAGCGAGGGGCGGCGACTCTTTGGAAAGACTGTTCCGAGTGAGCTGCGGAATAAGTGGGCGATGAGCTACCGCCGGCCGATCGGAATCGCCGGACTGATCTGCCCGTTCAATTTTCCGATGGCCATCCCCACCTGGAAGATGTTTCCCGCCCTCGTATGCGGAAATGCAGTGATCTTCAAGCCCGCGGAGGACGTTCCCCATACCGGAACGCTGCTGGTGGAGATCCTGCTCGAGGCAGGGCTTCCGCCCGAGGTGATCCAGCTGGTGCACGGCCGGGGGGAGCAGGTAGGCGCCGCGATGGTCGAGCACCCGGGGATCCCGCTCATTTCGTTCACCGGCTCGACGGAAACGGGTCGAATCGTGGGCGAGACGTGCGGGCGGCTTCACAAGCGCCTCTCGCTGGAGATGGGCGGAAAGAATGCGCAGATCGTCATGGACGATGCGGATCTCGATCTCGCCCTCGAAGGCGCGCTCTGGGGTGCGTTCGGCACGACTGGGCAACGATGCACTGCTACCAGTCGTCTTATCCTACAGAAGAAGATTCACGACAAGTTTCTGGGCATGCTCGAAGACCGCGCCAGGGCCCTCAAGCTCGGCGACGGGAGGAAGAAAGGCACGGATGTAGGTCCGCTAATCAACGAGGACGCGCTCAGAAAGGTCGAGACGTACGTTGATATCGGCGTATCGGAAGGCGCCAGGCTCCTTACGGGTGGCGAGCGGCCGGACAAACTGTCCAAGGGGAACTTCTTCCAGCCGACCATCTTCACCAACGTCAAGGCAGGAAGCCGTCTCGAGCAGGAAGAGATATTCGGGCCGGTTCTCTCCGTAATTCGCGTAAAGGATGCTGACGAAGCATTTGCAGTGAACAACGATGTGAAATACGGATTGTCGTCATCGATCTACACGCGGGATGTGAACACGGCATTCCGCGCGCTCAACGAGCTCGACAACGGAATAACCTACGTCAACGCGCCGACCATCGGCGCGGAGGCTCATCTCCCCTTCGGTGGCGTCAAGCAAACAGGCAATGGGCACAGGGAAGGGGGCTGGGAAGTTTACGAGTTCTATTCGGAAACCAAGGTTGGGTACGCCGATTTCTCGGGCACCCTTCAGCGCGCCCAAATCGACACGTATCTGGGAACGCCGGACTAATCACCGCGGTAGATAGGTACCATGGACGCATACGAACACAAGCGCGCCCACGCGCTTCAGCTCGCCAACAGAAGGCGCAAGAGCGGCAGACTCTCGTTCTTTGCTCACTGGGCAAAGATCATGATCGTCTCGCTCGCGCTTTTCGTCGTCATCCGCGCGTTCGGGGTCGAGGCGTTCAAGATCGCGAGCGGGAGCATGGAGCACACCCTCTTCGAGGGTGATTTCCTCCTCATCAACAAGCTGGTTTATGGTGCCGGGATTCCCGGCAGCGGCCGCAAGCTTCCTGCGCTGCACCCGCCCCGGAACGGTGATGTGGTGGTCTTCACTTATCCCGTTGATCCGCGCCTGAATTATGTGAAGCGGATTGTCGGAATACCGGGCGACACGCTGGAAATGAAGAGCGCGATCCTCTTCAGAAATGGAAACCAGGTGAACGAGAACTACGTTCAGCGCTCTCTCGCGGAGGCCGATCAGACTGACGATGATTTCCGCTGGCAAAGGGCGTATCTGGTGGGTGGCGCGGCGATCTCCAACTACAATCCTTCGCGTAACAATTGGGGCCCTCTGGTCGTCCCCCCTCATGACTACTTCGTCCTCGGAGATAATCGCGACAATTCGTCGGATTCGAGGTATTGGGGGTTCGTGGCCGACTCTCTTGTGCGCGGCCAGCCGATAGTGGTCTATTATAGCTACGCGCCGGACACCGGAGACCGCCTCGACTGGCTGACTCATTTGCGGTGGAAGCGCTTCGGGGAGATCGTTCACTAGGACGCTCCCAGCTCTTGAGAGGATGATGCTATCGCTATGAAGGTTTCGACGAATCGGAAATCGACCGTCGACGAAGGATCGCTCGATCAGTACCTCCGGGACATCAGCGTCTTTCCCCTCATCACTCGCGAGAAGGAAGTGGAGCTCGCGAAGCGCATCCGACAGAATGACCAGGAAGCGCTCGACACCCTGGTCAGGTCGAATCTCAGATTCGTCGTCTCCGTAGCAAAAAAGTATCAGAATCAGGGAGTCTCGCTCTCCGATCTGATCAACGAGGGCAACCTCGGCCTCATTCGCGCCGCGCACAAGTTCGACGAGACGAAGGGCATCAAGTTCATCTCCTACGCCGTGTGGTGGATCCGCCAGTCGATTCTGCAGGCACTCGCCGAGCAGTCGCGCATCGTGCGCGTTCCATTGAATCGCGCCGGCACGCTGCACCGCATCGGCAAGCGGGCGAGCAGCCTTCTCCAGGAGCTAGGTCGCCAGCCGACGAACCTCGAGATTTCCGAAGGCATGGACATCAGCGAGGACGAAGTCGCCAAGACGATGATGATCTCGCAGGTGCATCTGTCGCTCGACGCGCCGATGACGCCGGGCGAGGACAACCGGCTGCTGGATTATCTCGCCGACAACGTGAATCCGACGCCGGATGAGATCACGTTCGAGAAGGCGCTGTCGGAGGCGATCGAAGAGTCGCTGTCGTCGCTGAAGGAGCGTGAGTCCAAGATTCTGCGCCTCTACTTCGGACTCGACGGCGCCGACCCGATGACCCTCGAGGACATCGGCACGCTGTTGCAGATCACGCGCGAGCGGGTGCGACAGATCAAGGAGAAAGCGCTTCTCAAGCTGCGCCACAATTCGCGCAGACGGTCGCTGGAGTCATTCCTCGGCTAGCGGGCCGAGCCTGACGAGCCGGAAGCTCGACACCGGCAAGGAGTGGAATGCCTGACGCAATCACGATCAGACCCGCAGCTCCCTCCGATGCTCCGATACTTTGCGAGCTGCTGGCACAGCTCGGCTACCCCGCCTCCGTATCGGAAATTCCCGCGCGCCTCAGCGCTGTGGCCACCTTTCCCCGCGCGGCAGTGTTCGTAGCGACGAACGGGTACGGCGAAGTCGTCGGTTTGGTGACCACGCACATTCTCCCATCCATCCACGACAATGAGCCGGTGGCGTGGCTCACGACGCTGGTCGTTCTGGAAGACGCACGCGGTGCCGGCATCGGGTCAGCGCTCGTGAAGCACGTCGAACAATGGGCAACCCGGAATGGCGCCAGGAGATTATCGGTCACCTCGGGAATGCATCGAAAAGCGACGCACGAGTTCTACGAGAAGCGGGACTACGAGAATACGGGACTTCGGTTCACGAAGAAGCTCGTCGGCGACACGCGCTGAGCTTGCGAAACGCCGACCAGTGCCGTTAGGGCTGGTTAGATTTCTCCCATGGCTCAACAAGCTTCCTTCGATGTAACCACCGGGGTCGACCTCCAGGAGGTCGACAACGCCGTGAATCAGGCGCAGAAAGAGATCTCCCAGCGGTACGACTTCAAAGGATCGCCCGCCACGATCGAGCTCAAGCGCGCTGAGGGGAAGATCGCGCTCACCGCCGAGAACGACTACAAGATGCAGGCGCTCTGGGACGTGCTGCAGACCAAGCTGATCAAGCGCAGCGTCCCTGTGAAAAACCTAGATCCCGGGGACATAACGCCCGCCGGAGGCGATACGGTGCGGCGCGAGATCGCCCTCAAAATGGCTCTCGACGGCGATACCGCCAAGAAAGTCGCCGCGGCGATAAAGGAAGCCAAGCTCAAGAAAGTTCAGGCCGCCATTCAGGGCGATCAGGTGCGCGTCACTTCGCCATCGCGCGACGATCTTCAGGAAGCGATCACGCTCCTTCGCGGCAAGGACTTTGGCGTCGAGCTCAAATTCGGCAACTACCGGTGAGAGCGATCACTCCCGCCTCGCGGTCATCCGAAACAGCAAAGTGAAAGTCGGCGTCATTACGCTTGGCTGCGACAAGAACACGGTCGACAGCGAGCGGTACCTCGCGCAGCTGTCGGATTTCTCCGCGGAGTACACCGCGAATCTTGCCGATGCGGAAGTGATCATCGTCAACACCTGCGGCTTCATCGACGCCGCGAAGAAGGAATCCATCGATGCGATGGTCGAGGCGGCACGATACAAGACGAACGGCCGTTGCCAGGCGGTAGTCGCTGTCGGCTGTATGATCGAGCGCCACAAGGACGAGCTCGTCGATGCGCTGCCGGAAGTGGATCTCTTCCTTGGATCGTCGGAAATGCAGCGGCTCGTCCCCGAGCTGAGCGAGCGCGGGCTCCTGGGCGCCGCGAGCGAGGAGCTGCATCCGGGCGTCCGCCTTTACACAGGCGATCTGCCGCACGTGCGCTATATGAAGATCAGCGAAGGCTGCGATCACGGCTGCGCTTTCTGCGCCATCCCCTTGATGCGTGGCAAGCACCGCTCTTTCGCGCTCGACGAGGTCGTGCGCGAGGCACAGCTCCTCGAGCTGCAGGGAGCGCGCGAGCTGAATCTCGTCGCTCAGGATCTCGCGCATTACGGCCGCGACACTCGTGACGGGAAGAAGCTTCCCGAGCTTCTCGAGGCTCTCGTCGCCGAAACTTCCATTCCGTGGATACGAATGCTCTATCTGTATTCAGCCGGGATCACTGACAGGCTTCTCGAGGTGGTTGCGCGCGAGCCGCGAATCCTTCCGTATCTCGACATGCCGATCCAGCACGGATCGGATCTGGTTCTCGCGCGCATGCGTCGTCCGGAACGGAAGCGCACGATCCGCGATCGCGTCAGCAAATTCCGAGACGCCGTTCCCAACGTCGCTATCCGCACGACTTGCATCGTCGGATTCCCCGGAGAGACCGAGGAGCAGTTCGAGGAGCTGCTTGAGTTTCTCCAGGAGATACAGTTCGAGCGCGTCGGCGCGTTCACCTATTCGCCGCAGGAAGGAACGCGTGCCGCACAGTACGTTGACGACGTTCACGAGACCGTCAAGCGCGAACGTCTCGAAAGACTGACGGAGCTGCAGCGATCGATCACCGCGGAGCGATACGAGTCGCGAGTTGGCTGCACGGCTCTCGCATTGGTTGATCGCAGAGACGTGGAAAACGGGACGGCGCAAGCGCGCCTCCCATGGCAGGCCGACGATATCGATGGCGTAACCCAGATCGATGAAGCGCTCGCCCCGGGTACATTCGCCGAAGTAGCGGTCGAGGAAGTGGTTGACGACTACGATTTCCAGGCGTCGGTGATCCGTGTCGCAATGCCCGCGATTGTCCCTGACCGCCGCCGCTTTACGCGCGAGCTGCCGATTACGCAGACAATCGGCAGTTACGGGCGCTAGATGCGTCCGACTGCCTCCTTCACCGTTCAGAATCTGGAGACCGGAGCGCGCTCGGCCGAAATAATGGCGCGCGCGCGTGAGCTGTTTCCGGGCGGCGTGAATTCTCCAGTTCGCGCATTTCGCGGTGTCGGCGGCGAGCCAATCGTTGCGGCGCGGGGTGAGGGAGCGCGTGTCTGGGACGCCGACGGGAAGGAATACATCGACTTCGTCCTGTCATGGGGCCCGCTGGTGCTCGGCCACGCTTCGCCAATCGTGCTCGACGCGCTCGAGCGGACGATGGCCAATGGGACGAGCTTCGGGATGCCGACCGAGCTCGAAGTGCAGCTGGGCGAGCTCATTCGCGCGCGGATGCCACACGTCGAGATGATGCGCTTCGTATCGAGCGGAACCGAAGCGACGATGAGCGCCGTTCGGCTGGCGCGTGCATTTACGGGCCGCGACGCGATCCTGAAGTTCGAAGGATGCTATCACGGGCACGCGGATTCTTTCCTCGTACGCGCGGGATCTGGAGTCGCCACACTCGGCTTGCCGGACTCGCCGGGAGTGCCGGCGGAGCTTGCGTCGCTCACGCTGACCGCTCCCTTCAACGATCTGGAGGCGGCGACGGATCTAGTGAAGCGGAACAAGCGTGGAATTGGCGCGATCATCGTCGAGCCGATCGTTGGCAACTCGGGATTCATTCCTCCCGATCGTGGATTTCTCGAGGGATTACGCGCACTCGCGGACAGCGCCGGCGCGCTTCTGATCTTCGACGAGGTGATGACGGGCTTCAGGATCGCATCGGGGGGAGCACGCGAACGCTTTTCAGTCACCGCCGATCTCACTACCCTCGGTAAAGTCATCGGCGGCGGGCTTCCAGTCGCCTTGTATGGGGGTCGTCGCGACATCATGGAGCGCATAGCGCCGTCCGGACCCGTGTACCAGGCCGGGACTCTGTCCGGGAACCCCTTGGCCATGGCCGCGGGCCTTGCGACGCTGTCAACGCTGACCCCGGCGCTTCACGCGAGGATCGAGAAACGCACCGCGGCGCTGGTCGAAGGTTTGCAAAAGATCGCTGTGGACCTTGGGGTCCCGCTCACAGCGGGCCACGCCGGGTCGATGTGGGGGTTTTTCTTCAGCGAAAAGCCTGTCCGCAATTTCTCGGACGCGAAATCTTCGGACCTGGAGTTGTTTCGTCGCTTCTTTCACGCAGCGCTCGACCGGGGGGTTTATCTGGCGCCATCGCCATTCGAAGCTTGCTTCATGTCGGCCGCGCACGGGGACGATGAGGTCGCAACCGCGTTGGAGAAGATGCGGGACGCTCTGGAGGACGCAATTGCTTAGCTCGCGCGACGCTACGCGCTCGGACAAACCGTTTTGGCGTTCCCGCCTCACGGCGATCGCCGTTGCGGCGGTGCTCGGCGTCGCAGCGTGCGTCTCGCTGGTGTCACCGAAGGGAGGCGCGGGAAATGTCCCCGTCGTTCGCGGGAGCTACAAGAACGGTCGCGACCAGATCGTTCGGATCGCGCTCGCCACGGCCGCGCGCGAAGGACCAACGGTTGCCCCCGATCAGGGGCAATTGATTGTCCGGCCTGAGAGCGGCCCATTCGTACTATGGAACGGCAAGCGATATCGGGGCGAGCTCGTAATCAGCTCAACCGATTCTGGGTTACTCGTGGTCAACCGGCTGCCCATGGATGACTATCTGCGCGGGGTTGTCCCGCTCGAAATCGGTAACCGCACCTCGGCAGAAATGGCGGCTGTGCAAGCTCAGGCGGTCGCAGCTCGCACCTACGCGTACAAGCATCTCAGTGACACCAGGCCCTTCGACATGTACGCCACGGTGCAGGATCAGGTATACGGCGGTGTCGATGCGGAGAAGCCACTCTCGGACACTGCTATCGCGACAACGAGCGACGTCGTGGTCCTTTACAACGGTCAACCGATCACCACGCCGTATCATTCGACGTGCGGCGGTAGTACGGCGGGCGTCAGTGAAGTCTGGTACGATCAGCCGGATCAGCCATATCTCCGTCCAGTGAGCGACAGAATTCCCGGCACCAAGAATTACTACTGTGACCCTTCGCCCCGTTTCAGCTGGACGCAGGCTTACGATGCTGCAGGCCTGAAAGCGGTGATGGAGAAGTATCTAGCCAGCTACACCAACGCGCCCAAGGCGAATCTGGGGCGGATTACCGACGTGAGAGAGCAGGGTAGAACGCCATCGGGGCGCGTAGCGGCGTTGACGGTGCAGACCGAAAGCGGCAGCTATACTCTGCGGGGCAACGACATCCGGTTCGTGCTGCGAGATCCAAAGGGAGCGATTCTGAACAGCACACTGATCAGTCTCTCAACTGCAACAAGCGGCGGAGAAGTGTCCAGCCTCACGTTGAACGGCAGAGGGTACGGGCACGGAATCGGAATGTGCCAGTGGGGCGCGATTGGTCGCGCGCGGGCAGGGCAGGATTATCGTACGATTCTAGAGACCTATTATCCGGGGACCACGATTGGCCGAATCGCCGGTTAACACCAAAGACGCAAAACCCGGCAAAGGCCCTGTCCGACTCGGACTTGTCGGCGCTGGCGCGATAGCGCAGCTCGCGCATCTCCCGGTGCTCTCGAAAATCAAGGGCGCCGAGCTGGTCGCGCTGTGCGACAACGATGGTCCCAAGGCGAGCGCCATCGCGGAGCGGCTCAAGATCCCCGACGTGTTCACCGATTTCGAGGATCTGCTCGAGCTGGATCAAGTCGATGCGGTCGTGATTGCCACGCCGAATCATCTTCACGAGCCGCACGTTCTCCGGGCGCTCAAATCAAAGGTCGATGTGTTGTGTGAGCGTCCGCTGTCGCTCACTTCGCGAGGTGTCGAGCGGATTCTGGCTGCGGCTAAACAGTCGGGCCGGAAGGTCGTCGTCGGAAACAACCATCGGTTCCGCAGCGATGTGCAGCAGCTGTATCGTTTTCTGCAGGGTGGAGAGCTCGGTCGAATGATTGGCGTGCGAGCTGGCCAATATCAATTTGCGAGCGCGCGAACGGGCTGGCGGTTCAGACGCCCAGAGGCGGGCGGCGGAGCCTTCTTCGAGCACGGATATCCACTGGTGGATCTGGCGCTCTGGCTCGCGGATTTTCCCGAGCCCGTCCGCGTCTCGGCAAGCATGGATCGCAGTCGCGGCGCGAACACCGTCGAAGATTCGATGATGGTCCACATCGAGTGTGCGGGAGGCGTCGACTTCAGCTTTGACGTCTCCTGGTCGTACGTCGGCCAGGAGGAGCGCTGGTGGTTCGAAGTATTGTCGGCGCGGGGCAGCGCGCGACTGGCGCCGCTACGCGTCGTGAAGATGCTCAACGGAAAGCCCACCGACGTTTCACCGAGCGGCGCGGCCGCGCGGGAGAGCGCGTTTCTCCAGTCGTACCGCGCCGAGCTGGCGCACTTCATCGCGGTGGTGAACGAAGACACGCCGTACGACGCCCCCGAGGATCAGCTCCTCGTGATCAGGCTGATGGAGGCGATCTACAGGGCGGCTGAAGAAGGCAAGGAAGTCCGCTTGTAGTGCGACAGCCTGTAAACGGTCCACCAAACGGCGAGATTGATGGGCAGTGCCAACGCGATGATCTCGCCGTTCCTCTGATGGAAGAAAGGAATTCCCTGCGCGACGAATCCAAGCAACGATAGCGACGCTACTATGCCCGCCAGCTTGAGCGCCTTCGAGACACCGCGCAGCCCGTAAATCGAAAGTGGTACCAGCACCACGAGTGCGAGGGAGAGCGGGTCGAAGTGCAGCAGGTTTTCGTTGCGGCTCATGAAGTAATGCTTTGTAAATAGCCAGGCGATCACGAGCGCTGTTCCGGCGGCGCCGGCAATCAGGCTCCAAAGGGTGGCGACCGCCGTCGCCACGAAGAGCGTCGCTCTGTTGCCTCCCTCCGCACTGCGCACGAGTGCGATCATGACGCCCGCGACGAGAATTCCGGCGGCGACGAACCACGGCAGATAGTTCGGCGGCGCCGATGGCTCCGGCGGTCGTCCCGCCGTGAACAGGGCCATCTCCGATCGAACGAATGGAATCTGCGTTCCGGTGCTGTCGGTCAACCGGACAGTGCGCAGATCGTTCGCCATTCTCACCGGCAGAAACATCTCCTCCCACTGAGACAACGCTTTATCGGCCGGATGTCCGAGCGCGAGGTTGGCGCCTGTATAGAGGGGGAGATTGTCGCCGAGCAGGCGCAGCGTGTGAAAGCGGTACGTGCCCGAGGTCATTCGCGTGACAGTCGACGTCTGGAGTTGTGCTCCCATCGCGTGGTCGAGCGCATCACGGAGGCGTGTCGAGCAGTTGTCGCGGTAATAGTCGTAGCGATAGAACTTGTTCTGCGGAAGCTCGTTCCATCGCACGAATTCTTGGAGCTTCAAACGCTGGGCGGGTGTGAGATTGAGCTCCTGCGCCAGAACCGACCGATTCCTCCTCTTGTATTCCGCGAGCATGGCGTCGAGATCGAACGCCTGCATCCAGTAGCGCGTGTCACCGGTCAGGAATCGCCTCAGGAAATGCGGCTCATCGAAGGAGAACATTCCCCAGTTGTAGGTGGTGTCGGTCCCGCGCGTGCGATCCTTGATCCAGATCGCGTTGTGTCCGAATCGCTCCCATACCTCGTCGCCCCAGCCGAATGTGAGGAGATAAACGGTGAGGTTGGCCCCCGGCTCGCTGGAGGCAACGGTGGCTGAGGGGGCGAACGCAGGATTGACGGGAAGCACCTGTGCGTCGATCGATCCGAATGCTACTGCGACAGAGAGCAGAGGAATTAATGCGAGCGCTTTCATCTACGAAAAATGCATCGGGAAGCGCGTGGCAACGAGGGCGCGCGATTTCGACGCAGCTAACTTGTTTGAAGAGTCCAATTTAGCTATAGTTCATAGCTCTACACGAACAACAAAAAGAGACTCCAATGAAACCCGATATCCATCCAGTGTACGCTACGGCGACCGTCAGGTGCGCCTGCGGCAATACATACCAGACCCGATCCACCCAGGCGGAGATTCACACCGACATCTGCGCCAACTGCCATCCCTTCTTCACGGGCAAGCAGAAGCTCGTCGATACCGCGGGACGCGTCGAGCGCTTCCGTCAGAAGTACGGCAAGCCAGCCGCTGCGCCTAGCACCGAAAGCTGAGTCTCCGCGACCGGCTCAGAGACGCCGTCGAGCGTGCCTCTGAGGTAGAGCGAGAGCTCTCCGATCCGAAGACTGTAAGGGACCAGCAGCGCATGGCGGCGCTGGGCCGTGAGCTCAGACATCTCCAGCCGCTGGTGGAAATGGCCGTCAAGCTTCAGAGGTACGAGCAGGAGCTCGCGGAAACCCGCGAGCTCCTGGACTCTGAAGATCCCGAGATGGCGCGAGAGGCAGCAGACGAAATCGCCCGACTCGAAAAATCCATCGGCACACTGCTCGATGAGATAAAGCCTGCGCTGATTCCACACGACCCGCTCGACGACCGTCCCGCCATCGTGGAGATCAGGGGCGGCACAGGTGGCGACGAGGCGGCGATATTCGCCGCCGACCTCTACCGCATGTACACCCGCTTCGCCGAGGGACGCCACTGGCGCGTCGAGATCATCTCACAATCCGAAGGCACACTCGGCGGAATGAAGGAAGCGATCTTCAAGGTGAAAGGTGAAGGGGCTTTCGGCGCGATGCGCTGGGAATCGGGAGTGCATCGAGTGCAGCGCGTGCCTGTGACGGAGAGTCAGGGGCGCATCCACACTTCCGCGGCAACCGTTGCAGTCCTCCCCGAAGCCGAGGAGATCGACCTCAAGATCGAGGACAAGGATCTCCGCATCGATGTCTTCCGCTCGTCAGGTCCTGGCGGACAGAGCGTGAACACCACTGATTCCGCTGTGCGAATCACGCACATCCCGAGCGGAATTGTGGTCAGTCAGCAGGACCAGAAGTCGCAGCTTCAGAACAAGCTCAAGGCAATGGAAGTTCTGCGCGCGCGCCTGCTGGACGCGAGAATCGCCGAACAGGAAGCGGCGAGATCGCGGATGCGCAAAACGCAGGTGGGAACCGGCGACAGGTCCGCGAAGATCCGGACGTATAATTATCCGCAGAACCGTGTCACCGACCACCGGATCAACCTGACTTTGCACGAGCTGACGAAGGTGCTGAACGGCGAGATCGAGCCATTCATCGAGGCGCTCAAGGTGGCCGACGTCGAGGAGAAGCTTGGCGACTAACCAGGGTGCGGCGTTCTTTCCGACGAGCCTGCCGATCGGAACGATCGGCGATCTGCTCGCCGGATGCTCGGCGATGCTCGAGTCCGAAGGGGTGAGCGAGCCGGTTCGCGAAGCGCGCGAAATCGTCGCCGCTGTGCTGGACGTCCCAAAATTCTGGGCTGCGGCGAACACGATCTCCGACGCCTCGCCGGATGTCGCTCGCGCTGTGATACGGGCCGCCATGAAGCGCGCTGCCGGCGCGCCCCTCGCCTACGCGGTGTCCCGAGCGTGCTTTCGGCATCTCACTCTCGAGATCGACGAGAGAGTCCTCATCCCGCGTGTCGAGACGGAAGTGCTGGTCGAGCGCGTCCTCGAGCGATCCGACAGGAATACGCGAACTATCGCCGACATCGGCACGGGCTCCGGCGCGATTGCGCTTTCGCTCGCCTTCGAACACGAGTTCGCTCGGGTCTTCGCTACCGATATCTCGCTGGACGCGTTGATGGTGGCGAAGGCAAATGCGGTTGCGCTTGCTGGAGTCCTGAAAGCTCGCGTGGATTTCCGCCACGGCTCGCTGCTTGCCCCTCTCGGCGGAGAGAAACTGGACGCCATCGTGTGCAATCCGCCGTACATCAGCTTCGCTGAAATCGCCGAGCTTCCGCCCGATGTGCGCGACTGGGAGCCGAGCGTTGCGCTCCTTTGTGCGGATGATGGGCTGGCAGTGACGCGCGAGCTCGTCAAACGGGCGCCGGCGTCGCTTGCGAGCGGAGGGCTGCTTGCGCTCGAGGTCGACACCCGCCGCGCGGGAACGGTCGCGGAGATGATTGCGGTGGATGGGCGGTACGCTGACGTCGAGGTCCTCCTCGATCTGACCGGCCGCGAACGGTTCGTGTTCGCGCGCCGCAATTGACCGCCCGGGCATGACTGGAGACTCTACCATGCTGGAAGAGAAGGCCAAGGACGTGGGCCGCCTGATTGGGCAAAGCGCTGAATACCAGACGCTGAAGCGGTCGAGCGAAGCGCTCAACAATGACCGTGAAGCGGTCGTGCTGCTTCAGGAGATGGAGAAGCTCCGTGGCGAGGCGCAGCAGCTGATTCAGCGGGGAGAGAATCCTACTCTCGAGATGGAGCAGCAGCTGGACTCGATGCTCGAGAAGATCCAGGCACAGTCCGCGTATCAGCGCGCGGTCGCGGCGCAGGAGAACTTCGACAAGCTCATGCTGCGCGTTAATCAGTGGATCATGGACGGCATGAAGAAGGGCGCCGCGAGCCCGATCATCACTCTCTCTTGAGCATGGCCCGCGGCAAACTGATCGTCTTCGAGGGAGCCGAAGGCGCGGGGAAGACCACCCAGATCAGACTGATTGCAGAGCGATTGGCGAAGGCCGGCGTTCCCGCTCTCGCTGTCCGCGAGCCCGGCGGAACTCCGGTGGGCGACGCAATTCGGGAGATCGTCCTCGAATCCGACCATCACATGAACGATGCGGCTGAAGCCCTGCTCTTCATGGCGTCGCGCGCGGAGCTGATCGCGCGGGAGATCGGTCCCGCGCTGGCCAAGGGCAACGTGGTTCTCCTCGACCGCTTCTTTCTTTCCACCTACGCGTACCAGATCGTGGGGCGCGGCTTGCCCGAAGAGGAAGTGCGCGCCGCAAATCGGCTGGCGACGGGCGGGTTGGTGCCCGATCTGACGCTGCTCCTGGACGTTCCGCCGGCCGAAGGCCTGGGACGGGCTGATGCGCGTGGGAAGCGCGACCGCATGGAGCGCTCGGGCGACGATTTCCACGACCGCGTCGGGGACGCATTTCGAAAGTTCGTCGAGGCCGCCTGGCAGCACTCGCATCCGGAGTGCGGTCCGATCAAGTTGATTGATGGGACGGGCGACGAAGCGACGGTGCTGAAGCGCATCGTCTCCGCTCTGGCATCAGCGTTCCCGCAACCTTTCGGCAGCATCAAGAGTTAAATAGAGGATGAAACTCAGACTTCCCAGCGCATCGGCGCGTGCTCGCGCGGTGATTGTCGCCGGCACGCTGTTCGGAGCCCTCGTCACTGGCGGATGGTTGCTCCAGCGGGGCTCTCGCACCGGAGCATTTACCGAGTTCGAGGGGGCACAGCTGTTCGACAACGTTCTGCGTCACGTCCAGAACGACTTCGTCGATTCCATCAGTGACTCTACGCTTTACCGCAAATCAGTGGACGGGATGCTGTACGAGCTGAGGGATCCTTACTCGACGTTCCTTCCGCCGGAGCGTTTCGCCCGGCTCAACGAGACCACCAGCGGCAACTACGCCGGCCTCGGGCTCGAAACGGATCTTCGAGATGGCTGGCTGATCGTCGTCGCGCCGCTGCCCGGCGGGCCTGCTGAGCGCGCCGGACTGCAGCCCGGAGACCGCATCATTGAGATCATGAACAAACCCGCAAAGGGGTGGACGAGCGAAGAGGCATCCAAGGCGCTGCGTGGCAAGGCGGGCACTCCCGTGACGTTGAAGATCGAGCGGCCCGGGGCTCCGACCCCGATGGAGGTCAGGCTCGTGCGCTCGACGATTCATCAGAGCGCCGTGCGAAGGTCGTCGATGCTCGGCGACGGCGTTGGGTACATCGACCTCAAGGCGTTCAGCGATTCGACGTCGAAGGAGCTCAACGGGGCGATCAACGGACTGCTCGCCCATGGAATGAAGACGCTCGTGCTCGATCTGCGCACGAATCCCGGCGGATTGCTGAACCAGGGAGTAAAAGTCTCCGATCTGTTTCTGAACCTGGGACAAAAGATCGTCAGCATGCACGGCCGGCTCGCCGAGGCGAATCGGGAGTTCGCCGACACCGCCAAACAACGGTGGCCTGACCTCCCGCTGATCGTTCTCGTCGATGGACGGAGCGCCAGCGCCGCCGAGATAGTGGCTGGCGCGCTGCAGGATCACGATCGCGCGCTCATCGTCGGAACGCCTACGTACGGAAAGGGAAGCGCGCAGAGCGTCGTCTCTTTTGGCGATCAGGGTGGCCTAAAGCTCACAACCGCCAGATGGTTCACTCCTGTTGGCCGATCCATCACGCGTCCGCGGCCGAACGACGACGAGAGTGATGATGCCGCACCCGTAAAGCGCGAGAGATTTCGCACGGACGCGGGCCGAGTTGTGTACGGCGGAGGGGGCATCACCCCGGATGTGATCGCGGGAGACAGCATCATCCCCATCCCGGAGGGAAACTTCATTCACGCCCTCGGCGCCAACGGTGGTCATTTCCGGGACGCCGTTACGGACTACGCTCTCTACATCAAGGCTACTCACGGGGTAGCATCTCCTGATTTTGTGGTGACTCCGGCGATGCGCGAGGAAGTCTGGAACCGGATGAAGCAGCGGGGAATCGACATACCGCGCTCGGCCTTCGACGAAGGCGAGCCGCTTGTTACACGGCTCATCGGGTATGACATCGCGCGCTATGTGTTCGGGAGCGAGGCGGAGTTCAGGCGCCGGGCATCCGTCGACAAGGCCTTACAACGGGCGCTGCAGCTGGCGCATGGGTCGCGGACCGAGAGCGAGCTGCTGCGCAGGGCGACTGCCCAGGCGCAGCCGGCCGACAGTCTGGAAAGTCAGTGAGCGAGCGGGTTTTCATCATCGGTCCTGGTCATGTGGGGCGCGGACTTTCCCGCGCCTTTCGTGCATCGGGGGTGGAAGTCGTTGGTCTTCACGGCAAGCGTCCGTCCGGCGTCGCGACTTCGACGGGCGCGCTGCCGAAGGAGCTGGCGAGCGCGAACGTGATCGTCGTCTGCGTCCGCGACCCGCAGCTCGACGAAACCATCGACGAAGTAATCGCCGCATCTCGCGACGGTCGGGTTGCACGGGGTACGGTGATTCTTCACACATCGGCGATTGCCGAGCCGGCCGGCCTCCGGGCGCTGAATGAGTCCGGCTTTCTGGGGGGGACGTTCCATCCCCTCGTGCCGTTCAGCGACCCTGAGGTGGCCGCGGAGCTTCTGCGCAAAGGATGGGTGGGCATCGACGGAGAGAACGGCGCCAGGAGCACCTCACGACGGCTGGCCGGCCATATAGGCGCGCGGACGCTCGACATTCCTGCCGGGAAAAAGCCCGCGTACCACGCTGCCGCTGTGATCTCCTCCAATTTCCCGGTCGTTCTCGCATCGGTCGCGGGACACCTGCTTCACGACATCGGCGTTCCCGACTCGAGCGCCTACCAGGCCGTCGAGAGCCTGATGAGTGGCGCTCTGGCGAACATGAAGCAAGCGCTTCCGGACGACGCGCTCACCGGCCCAATCGTGCGAGGAGACGCCGAGACTGTGGGCAAGCACCTGCGGGCGCTGCAGGGGCACGGAGCGGCGTCGGAAGTCTACCGCGCTCTCTCGGCGGCGGCCGTGGAGATAGCGAGGGGCCGAGGGGTTGATCCGAAAAAGCTGGCCGCGCTCGCGGGGATGCTGCGGCCCACTAAGTAAGGCTGCGTTCTAGAACGTGACGCCGCTCGCCTGGTCGACGACTTTCACGCCCTTGGGAACCGAGAACCGAAAACTCGACTTGCTCAGATCTGGGTTCGCGGTGAAGCTCGTGATCACTACGTGCCGCCTCAATCCGTTGGCCGTCTCCAGGTCGAACTGTCTGATGCTCGAATCGTTGTCGTCGATCCACACCTTCGCGCTCGTGAAAGCCGAGTTGGGACGCTTGGGCACGAGTGTTATCGCGTGTGTCGCGCGGCCACCGAGAGCGGCGCTGCCAGCTGAAGAGACGGTGAATCGAGTGCGCGGAGAGTTCAGAAACTGGTTAGCCGGATCCACAGTGTTCGCGTTCTCACCGCTGTACGGCATCCGAATAACCTGTCCGGGCGCGCTGCTCGGGAGGTAGAACCAGAGCGTCGATCCGTCGGCGGCGACTCGATCACCGCTCTCGAAGTTGATGCTCAGAAGATTGGGCTTCCTGCGGAGGATCACGCCGCTCGTCGTCTGCGTGTTGCCGGTGAGCGGATTGGTGAGCGTTTGCCGGAACTCCGCGCGCATGCTGTTGAGACGGGAATAGGCGGCCGCTGCGCGATCGATGATTGCGTCCGCGCTCTGCGCCCGCGCTGCGACTGGGAGCGCGGTCAACGCGACCGCCACGAAGTAGGTGAGCTTTTTCATGTATGAGCTTACCCTGCGACAGCTATGCCGTTCCGGTTTTCGCGGGAGGAATGCTGCGCCCTATAGCGGCGGCGACGGCGCGAAGCTCGCCCACGAGCTGCTTGAATTGTTCCGGATACAGAGACTGCGCGCCGTCGGAAAGTGCCCGGTCGGGCTCAGGATGGACTTCGATGAGCACACCATCCGCCCCGGCGGCAACCGCCGCGCGAGCCATCGGAATCACCTTGTCACGCAATCCCGTGCCGTGACTCGGATCCGCGATGATCGGCAGATGCGAGAGCCGATGGACGATCGGGATCGCGGTGAGGTCGAGCATGTTGCGCGCCGCCGGGTCGAAGCTTCTCACGCCACGCTCGCACAGAATGACGTTTTCATTTCCTTCCGCGAGGATGTATTCGGCGCTCAGAAGCAGCTCATTGATCGTCGCCGCCAGGCCTCGTTTCAGCAGCACCGGCTTTTTCATCTTGCCGACCGTCTTGAGCAGCGAATAGTTCTGCATGTTGCGCGCGCCTATCTGGATACAGTCGGCCATTTCCGCGACCATCTGCGCCCCATCGGAGTCCATCGCCTCCGTCACGATCGGAAGTCCGGTCTCCCTGCGCGCGAGGGCAAGAAGTTCGAGCCCCTTCCGTCCCATTCCCTGAAATGAGTACGGAGAGCTGCGCGGTTTGAACGCGCCGCCGCGCAAGGCATTGCCACCGGCGGCCTTCACGATGCGCGCTGCGGACAGTATCTGCGCCTCGGATTCAACAGAGCAGGGCCCGCCGATGACGACGACAGCATCACCGCCCACAACCACCCCCGGGGCCAGAGTTACGACGGTGCTCTCCGGCTTCCACTCGCGCGAGACCTGCTTGTAGGGCTCGGTGACGTGAATGACCTGGGCGACGCCCGGCAGGGCCTCGATCCGCGACGAGTCTACGCGCCCATCGTTCCCGACGAGCCCGACCGCCGTGCGCTGTGCGCCCGGCATCGGTCTCGCCTCGTACCCCATTTCCTTGATGACGCTGACGACGCGATCGATGTCTTTTGCCGTTGCGTCGTGCTGCATGACTACTAGCATTTAAGCGGTGACTGGCGCTGTGTCGGCGATTTCTGCGGGCTCGTCGTGCAGCTGCGGTGTGTGCGCGGGATGCGCTGGGGAAATGGTCTCATCTACGGTTCTGCCGCGCATGCGGACGCTCACCAGGGACGAGACGCCGGGCTCCTGCATCGTCACGCCGTACACCGCATCCGCCGCTTCCGTCGTCGTGCGCGGATTGTGCGTGATCACGATGAATTGAGTGTTGGCCTTGAATCGATTGAGCATTCGAACGAAGTGTCCAATGTTCTGATCGTCGAGAGGAGCGTCCACCTCGTCCAGGAGGCAGAAGGGACTCGGCTTCGTTAGGAAGATTCCGAAGAGCAATGACAGCGCGACGAGCGCTTTCTCTCCGCTCGAGAGGAGGTGGATCCGCTGCGTACGCTTCCCGCGCGGTGACGCGTGGATCTCTATGTCTCCCTCGAGCGGACTCTCCGGATTCTCGAGTCTCAGATCGCACTCGCCACCGCCGAACAGTGTCATGAAGATGTTGCGGAAGTTCTCGCGCACCTTGACGAAGGTCTGGAGAAACAGCTCTCTCGCCGTCGTATCGATTTCGCGAATTGCCTGCTGGAGCGAGCCCTTCGCGGAATTGAGATCGTCGCGCTGAGTGGTGAGGAAGGAGAGGCGCTTCGTCTCCTCTTCATGCTCCTCGATTGCCAGCGGGTTGACCGGACCGAGCGCGTCCAGCTGCTCGCGCACTACCGCCGCTTCGGCGCGCAGAGTCTCGTCGTCCAGCTCGAGAGTCTCTGCTCCTGCGAGCAGCTCCTCGACGGGCTTCTTCCATTCAGCTTCGAGCCTCTCACGGATCGCCGTTCTCCGTCCCGACAGCTCGGTGTAGCGGAGCTCCGCGGAGTGCAGCTCCTCCCCGAGTGTCGCAACGTGGTGCCGCATCTCGGTGAGCACGTGCTCGTTGCTCGTCAAACGCTCGTCCACTTCGCGGACCGCCAGCTCGGCGTCCGCAAGCTTTTGCTCCGCGTCTTCGAGCGTGCCCTCTCTCGCATCGAGATCACTCTGCCATTGCGACAGTTGCTGCGTGAGCTGCGCATCCGCGCTCGACAGCGTGGTGAGCTCGAGCTGCAATGACTCGAGGCGTCCCGTAGCCGAAGCGAACTCGTCGCTGAGGTGACGCCGACGATCCGCCGCCACCTCGAGCTGCGCCTGCGCCTGAGCGCGGCGAATCTGACTCGCGGTCCGCTGGTCGCGCGCCTCGTCCTGCTTCTGCTCGGCCGTTGCCAGCATCGCGCGCGCGACGGACACGGCAGCTTCGTGTTCCGAGATCCTGGCCCCGATCTCTCGCGCACTGCTCGCCAGCGTATCCAGGCGTGCGACCGTCAATGTTTCGCGCTCACCAAGCCTCTCGATAAGGGCGCGGGCTTCCGCGGCCTCGCGAGCGGCTCGCTGGTGCTGTCGCGCCAATGCCGCGGATTGGTCAGCTGCTTCGACGTTTGCTCGCGTTGCCTGAGTAGCGGCTTCCTGTGCGACAACTGCTGCGCGCTCCGCTGAAGCGAGCGCAGCCCGTTCGGATTCTGCGGCGGCTGCCGCATTGTGGCGGGCAGTCGCGCTGTTCGTTACCGCCTGCTTGAGCTCGACGATTTCCGCGCGTCGCCGCAGAGGACCCGGCCCCGACTCAGCCGCCGGCAGCCAGATAGCGCCCCGTGCATCCACGAATGCGGTGCCGCTCTCCATTGGCGTTACGCGTCCCAGGAGTGAACGGACCCATGCACTCGCTGGCGACGATGCTGCTACCAATCCGGCAAGTCCGTTCGGGATCTCTGCAGCATCTGCTGGTTGCTCTACCAATGAATCCACGGGCAGCAGCAGCAGCGGTCCAGGTTCCGCCGACGCATGCCAGGCGCGCACCGCCTCGGCGACGGCTCGGTCGCGCACTAGCACCGCGTTCACGGTGGCACCGAGGAATCGCTCGACCAGCCCGGCCGAATTTGCATCGGCGCTGATGAAGTCGCTGAGCGGGCCCAGCACGGCTCCTTCTCCGAAAATGCCGCGTTCCTTGAGGAGACGCGCTGCAGCCGGTGCGAGCCCAACGCGCTCTCTCTCGAGAGCCTCGAGGGCGTTCAGCTTGGCGACTGATGCAGTGTGCAGCTCGTCGGCACGAAAGAGATCCGTTCTCGCTGCGTTCTCGCGTTCGCGTGCCTGGAGTGCAAAGTCACGCGCGTCATCGGCGGCAACGGTGGTTTCGGCCACACGCGTCGCCGCGATAGCAGCGGCGTCTTCCGCTGCCGCCAGATCGCGACGCGACGCTTCCGCCGCGTCGAAGAGCTGCGCTTGCTCGGCCTCGAGCGTCGATCTGCGAGCAGCGATTTCCGACCGCTCCCTCTCGCTGCTCTGCCGGTCGAGGTCCGCGCGGTGCAGCTCCTCGCGCAACTCGCGCAACGTCCGATCACTGTGCTCGACATTGGAGCGCGCGACGCTGAGAGCGCCGCGAACTTCCTCCTCGTGCCGGGCGTGAGAGGCAAGCGCCACGTCCGCGGCGCCAAGCGCGGCTTCGAGCTGCGCCAGCTCGCTCGACGCTCGCTCCAGCTCTGTGCTTACGCGGCCCGCGACCGCATCGCCCTCGCGTCGTTCCTCTTCCGCGCGCTCCCGACGGGAAGTCGAATTGCGCAGCCGTTCCGCGGCGACTGCAATCTCTCCGCGCAGCTGCTGCGTGCTCTCGCGCTGATCGGTGACGAGCCGCCCGAGCTCCTTGCGTCTGGCCTCAGCGGTCGTGCGCGCGGCCAGAGCGGCATCACGCGCTGATTCGGCGCTCCGAAGACGCTCTTCTTCCGCGGGCACTTCAGTGCGAAGGCTCGTTACTCGCTCCTCGAGCCGGAGAAGATCACCGCGCCACGCGTCCATTTCCCGGGAAGCGTGCGCGACTTCGAGGGTAAACCGACGAGCCATCAGCTCGCCATGACGCTCGGCGCGCTTTCTCTGTCGCGCCAACGAGCGTACCTGGCTCTGGACTTCCGAAATGAGGTCGTCGATGCGAGCGAGGTCGGTTGCAGTTTCCTCCAGACGTCGCTCCGCGCTCCGCTTGCGATCGCGATAGAGACCCACACCCGCCGCTTCCTCGAACAGCTCGCGTCGGTCGTCGGGTCTATCGGAAAGCAATGCGTCAATCATCCTCGCTTCGATTACCACACCGGAATCGGCGCCGAGCCCGGTGCCACGAACCATGTCGTGGATGTCGCGCAGGCGGCACGGAGAGCTGTTGAGGAAATAATCGCTTTCGCCGGAGCGACTCAGTCGCCGCGTTATCACCACTTCGCGGAACGGAATGTCGAGGGAACCATCGTCATTCTCGAAATGCAGCGATACCTCTGCGACGTTTACAGCGCGCCGCGCGGAAGACCCCTGGAAGATCACCTCTTCCATCTTCGCGCCGCGCAGGGCTTTTGCGCGCTGCTCGCCGAGCACCCAGCGCACGGCATCCGAGACGTTGGATTTTCCGCAGCCGTTGGGGCCCACTATCGCAGTCACACCGGGCTCGAACACCATTTCGATGCGATCAGCGAACGACTTGAATCCGTGAATCTCGAGCTTCGTCAAACGCACTAAGGCGTACTCCCGGTTCGGTAAACGAGAACGGGCTTGAGGCCCGCCGCACGTAAGGATTTAATCAGTTCGGCCGACTGAGTGGCCGTCGTGAAAGCGCCCGCGTAGATCCGCGCGCCTCCATCGTCCTGCATCAGCGTATACACGGGCAAGCCGCGAGCTGCGTACTTCTGGACCGCCGCGCGGATGGCATCGACGATCCCACCCTGGGTCGGCACGCTGTCGACGAGCAACGCCAGCGGTGTCTGCACGACGTGTTCGGAGGAGTCGTTGGCGAGAAGTCTCGACTCCCGCAGCACGCGCAGCAGCGAGTCAGCCTGATCTCTCCTCGTGTAAGCACCAGCCGTCACTCTGTACCATGTGGCTCGCTCCGGACCAATTGGAACCGGTGACACGGCCGCGGCTGGAAGTGCCGCGCCATTTTTCCGCACGAACAAGTTAGCACCTTCGGCGGTGTTTGCGACTAGTAATTCGACGGAGAAGGCCGACGCAACCGAGGAATCGATGGCATTTGCGGGCGGAGCGATGTAAAGCGTTTCCGGCGCGGGCCGTGGTGGCGGCGGCACCGGTCGAGCGACTGTCCCCGCCGCGACAACGCCGTTGGCCGGTTGAGCCGTTTGACCTGCCCGACCGAGTATGAGTGCCAATCCCAAGCCGCCCAACACCAGTACCGCGAGTGCGCCGAGCGCTGGATATAGCCACTTGTGACGCGGCCAGTGCGCTGCACCCGCGGTGAATCGGTGGAGTGGAAGTTTCAGTGTGCGCGTAGGACCCCCGACGCGTGCAAGCACCAGCGCGGACGGCGCGTTCTGCAGCTCCGCATCCTTCACGAGGACCGCTCCATCGAGTTGCTCGACGAGATCTTCGAGTCCCGCAGCATCACTGCCCGCGACAAGAACCAGGAACGCGCCGGCCTCCGCGAAGCCGGTCGCGAGTTTCGTCCACCTCTGGCTCCGCATGATCTCAGCGTCGATCAGGGGATCAGTCCCGCTCGGCATCACGTAGAGATTTGGGACTCCTTCTACCTCGTAGCCGATCTTGTTGAGCGAGACTCCATAGAGGAAGCTGTCCGTTATGCCGTGTGGATCTTCTTCTCGTACCAGCGAGCGCAACGGGGGAAGATCACCGACGAGATCGCCTACGACCGAGCGTCTGTGCTCTGCTTCGGCGCGCGCGATTCCCAGCGCGACATAAGCCGCGGCGAGAGGATCACTGGAGATGACGACGATTGCTGAATAACTGCCCAGGACTGGCGCGACCTGCCTTCCGGCGTCTTCCCATGCTACGGGGCGACCACCGGAGACCTTCTGGCTCAAGGGGAGCCCTCGTAGATCCAGTATTCGCGTTTCGCCGCGCGTCCGATTTTTTCCGCCTGGTCGCGTGTCGGGAACGGTCCCATTACCACGCGGAATATCGGTGAGCCGGCGGTCGTCGTCGAAACGACGTGCGCCGCGTTTCCATCGACCTTGATGGTTGTCGCGATCTGCTGCGCTTTTTGTTCACTCAGAAGCGCCGCGAAGGAAACCGTGAACCCGGGCGACGGCGTGACAGCAGTGGCCGGCGCGCGATTTGTGTCCCGGACAGCAGGCGCGGTCGGCGATGCACCAGCGCCCGATGGTGTGGAGCTGGCCGACGGCGAATCACGCTGCAAGCTGTCGCTGGGGAATGTGACCGGCTGGTCGAGACCCTGTGGGCGCGGGCGGAAACCGTCCCAGGCGAAGAAGTACCAGAAGTCTTTTGCGCCGCCGGCGACAGTGGATTTCACCTTGAGCTTCTCGGGATCCACGAGTGAGACGTCCTTGCCGCCCAGGAGAGCCAGCGTTCCATCCGGCGTCACAGCGGGCAGGTCTGTCTCCCACCGCGTTGCGACGGCGCCCACAAGCCTGTTGTCACCGATGGCGATCACCCAGGCCGAGTCCGCCTTCGGAATCCGCGCCAGCAGATAGCGTCCCAGCGCGTCCATTCTCAATTCGCTCGGCGGCTGCGGCAGCTCTATGCTCGTCTTGACGCTCTCGGTGTAGCGATCCACGACGGAGAGACCACTGTCGCCAACCATGGCTACGTACAGTCTGTCTCCACTGGGCGTCGGGGCGAGCGCGGAGACCCGGTTGGCCAGCTTGATCGCACCAACGGGCGAAAGATCTTTGACTTTGATGCCGACGAGACCGCTGTCGACCGTGAAATAGACTCTGTCACCGACCTGCGTACGAACTCCCCGGCCGGAGAGCGGGAGGACGGCACTGTCCTGCGCGACGTCGTCAGGTGGGCGCACTTTCCAGAGCAGGGTCTGCGCGCCCTTGTTCCCCGTCACGATGAGCTCACCGTTTGGTTGCGCCAAGACCGTGCGAGCGGGAACAGGCGGCTTGAATTTCCAGTCACCGCCATTCGGGTTCAGGCGGACGATCTCACCCTTCGCGTTGATCCCGTAGATGTCGCTCCCATTCGCCGACGAGAGCGAAGTGAGCTTCGTTCGGGCCGCTTTGAGCACATCTGTCTCTCTGAGATCCAGGCGCCCCGCATATCCCTTCGAATCCACGACCGCGATGCTTCCGGCATCGGGATCGAAGGCGAGCACTCGGTCGATTGCCGGTGCCTCATCGACCGTCCACACGGTCGAGTCGAGCTTTGGATACCTGTAGACGCGCCCGGTCCCTCCTCCACGCGGTACTCGGAGGAGGAGGGGCTCGGGACCGTGATTCTCTACAACTGACGGGGTGGTGCTGTCAGGCGCTGCCCTGTCGTTATTGCACGCTGCACAGAGCAGCGCCAGCAGTAGGAGCCGGCGCAACGGTTAGTAGCTCGCTCCCAATGAGAACGTCCAATTCGGCTTACGTCCTCCGACCAGGGGCCGCGCGTAATCCCAGCGAAGAATCGCCAGGTTGAAAAGATTCACTCGCAAACCCGCACCCCAGCTCGTGAGCGGGTAACGATCTTTGGTGGGATCAAAGCCCTGGGGAGCGTTACCGAGGTGAGGTTTGATTCCCTGACTCCACGCGAGACCGGCGTCGTAGAAAATGAGCCCGTCCACCGGAGGCAATCCGAAACTGCTCCCAACGTCGAAGCGACGGATGATCGGGAAGCGCAGCTCCTCGTTGAAGACGGCAACGCGGCTGCCAGCAAGCTGCTGGTTGTTGCATGTCGACTGCGCACCAATGACGGACGTGCAATCGAAGTAGTTGAAATTCGCGCGATCGTATCCGCGTACGAAGTCAGGACGTCCGATGTACTTCGGGAAGAAGCTCTCGTCGCGTCCGATTGCCATCGAGCCGAGGAATCTCGTCGCGAAGGTAAGCGTGTTGAAGATGATCGGATCGTAGCGGCGATAGTCGGCTAGGTAATCCGCGAAATTCAGCCTGCCAAGACTCTTCGATACCTGGAAGCGCATCCGGCGGCCCATCACCGGGCCGGTGTTGCCGAAGAGCGTGTTGTCGGACACGAACGCCGCCGTTGGCGTCGCGTAATTGATCGTCGCGAGTGTCGTGTCGTTCTTGAATTGCACGTCGGTGCAGAAGCCGCCGACCGCGCAATCCTGAAAGACTCGAACGATTCCCTCGGAGATGCTGTTGAACTGCGCTCCCGTTTCGAAGCGGGTGAAGCGGTTGAACGGGTACTGACCGACCAGGAAAAGGTCGCGCACCACATATCGGAGATACTGGCTCTCGTAGCGGATAACCTGATTGCTTATCGGAGTCGCCCCGTAACCGAGCGGAACGTACACCGGGTCCTGCGACACTCCGGTAGTGTACTGCAGCCTGTGACTCAGGTTTGCGTAGCCAACGAAAACGCTGGCGTCGCTCAACCTGCCGTAGACGTTGCCTGAGACCGCAAGCTGGTGGTTGCCGAGCAGGTCGCTGAAGACGAACGCGGTACCCCCAGCGAATGTCCCGTAGTTGGGTGTGTAGCCGATTCCGGGATCGGCGATGTAATCGGGATGGAGTGAGACGCGATACGGACGCTCCCGGAATCGAGTCGTGTCGGGCAGACCGTACAGTGGATCAGAGTTGAGCACTGCCACACTCGTCGGCAGGTCAAGAGTGGATTCGCCCAGCGGCAGCATTGACGACTGACGCGTGCCCGCCGGGCTGCGGTACGTCGATGTAGGCTCGCCGGTGCGCGGCCGCAGCGTCAGCGAATCCGGTGCTCTGACTCCGGCCGTCGTATCGACCGGGAGGATGCTTGCGACAAGGTTAGGCGTGTTCGGATTGAACGCCGTTTTCTTGAGCGCACGCGGATTGTCGATCGTCCAGACGGTGTAGTCGCCCTTCTCGAAATTCGTATACGCGATCCTGTCCGCTCCGCGCGCCCAGCTTATTGCCGGACTGTACTCCGTGATCGCCGAAACGCCGCCGAGCACGTTCGTCAGCTGGTAGTGCTTGCGGTCGGTGAAATCGAACAGGAAAATGTTTGGAATTCCGGTCCGGTCGGAGATGAACGCGATCTGCCGCCCATCCGGCGACCACGTAGGGTTCAGGTTCAGTCCGCCCTGGTTGGGAAGGACCTCGATCGCACCCGACTGGAGATCCATTACAGCGATGCGCCACTTGGAGAACTTGAGGATCGACAAGTTAGTTTCGGGACTCCGATCCGTGGCGAACGCGAGGCGCTTGCCATCGGGCGACCAGGCGGGCTGCATGTCGCCGTACTCGTCGTTGGTGAGCTGGCGCAAATTCTTGCCATTGGCGTCCATGATGTAGAGATCGGTAATCCCGCCGTGCGTGCCGCTGAAAGCGATCTGATTGTCATCCGGCGACCATACCGGACTCCAGATCGCATCGATGGACGGCAGATCGATGCGCTTCTTCACCGACGCGCTGGCGACGTCCATCAGATAGAGCACGTCCTTGCCTTCGCGGTATGCCGTGAACGCCAGCATGCGTCCGTCGTTGGAGAAGGAGCTCTGCGAATAGAGAAACCTGAGCTCCTCGAAGTTCGGGTTGGTGGTGCTTTCGACCAGACGCTTGATTCGCTTGCCGGTATGAGCGTCAGCGAGCCAGAGATCGATGAACAGCTCGCCGCGTCTCTGGTTTCCGTTGGAGAGGAACGCGATGCGATTGCCGTCGTTGGAAAGTGAAGGCGCCAGGAAGACTTGGCCTTCGCTCCTCTTCTCGGTGAGCAGCGGCTGCGAGAAGGCGCGAGGCCTTTCCAGTATCGCCGCCTGAGGCAGATACTTCGCGTTGATCGCTTCGCGCCAGTCGTCGCTCAGCTCGTGCAGCGTGAGGCCGAGCTGCCGCTGAAATGCGCGCGCGACCCCGAGCGTAGTCGTATTCTGGAGAATCTCGCCAATCGCCGCATCGCCCCAGCGCTCGCCGATATACTCCAGAAGAGCCTGGCCGTAGCGATACGGGAAATACTTGTCCGGGCGCTCCGTCATCTGTTCGATCGTCGGGAGGTTCCCATTCACCGCCGCGTCGCGGAGCCACGAGGCGGTCAGTGGGTGCCCCGGCCCGCTCGACAGATACTCGGACATTCCCTCCATGAACCAGAGCGGCGGATCGATCTGAGCGAGGGTCTGCAGATTCGCGCCGGCTTTGCCGCGTGCGAAGATGTCGAACTGGAACTCGTGCACCATTTCGTGCGTGAGCACGTGCTCGAAGCTGCCAAGGTCGCCGGTGAGAGGAAGGATCAGGCGGTGGCGCGAGGGTTCGGTGAATCCGCCGGTGCCTTCTCCCGGATCACCGGCGACGTTGTTCTGTCCGAAGTCAGCGCGGGAGGCGAAGAGGATGATCGGCTTCTTCTCGCGGAACTGGTGGTCGAGGACGCGTGAGAGTCTGGCGTACGCCCGCTCGGCTATTCGGGCGGCGGCCATCGCGCCCTCTCTCTCTTCCGGATAGTAGTGAACGAGGAAGTGCTCGGTCTCGAGCACGCGCCAGTTGAAGTGCTTGTACTGCACCTGATTCAACCCGAAATACTGCTGTGCGTCGAGGCGAGTCGCGCACAGTAGGACCGCCGCAATGGCGAGAATCCTTGCCGCTTTCATCTGCGTTACTCCGGTGACTCCAGCGCGACGACTTCCGCATCGCTCCAGAGTCTTTCGATCTGGTAGAATGAGCGAAGCGTCGGGTGGAATATGTGGACTACAAAATCGAAGAAATCGAGCAGCACCCAGCGGCCCTGTTGCAATCCTTCAGTGTGATGCACGCTCAGCCCTACTCTTTTCATCTCGGATATCACGTGCTCGCCGATCGATCTCACGTGGGTGTCCGAGGTCCCACTCGCGATGACGAAGTAATCCGTCATGTCGGTAACGCCTACCAGGTTCAGCACTACGACGTCGTTGGCTCTCATGTCCAGGCATAACTGGGCGGCGCGCTGTACCCGTTGCGCGCCTTCGCGGGCGGTTATAGAAGGGAGGGATGTCGCCATGCAGTTCAGTGAAGGTTCATGACCGGCGCATCGCGCCGAATCTCTGTATGTAGCTTATCTGGTGCGCGAAAGTTCCGTGAGGGGCTCATTTCGCATTTCGCACGCCAAGTGCCGGACGCGAAAAGACCTGGCCCCGTTGGATGGGCGGCCAGGTCTGCCGTAGCGGAGCTGCTTACTGCTTGATGACCCAGACTTTGATCTCGGGGTGGACGTCGGCGTGCAGGCGGATCTGTACGCGATAGACCCCGAGTGCGCGGATTGGCTCGTGCAGCTCGATCTGTCTCTTCTCTACGTGGAAGCCCTGGGATTCCAGCTGGTGAGCAATGTCGGACGTGGTAACTGAGCCGAAGAGCTTGCCTTCCTCCCCGACCCTGGCAGAGAAGGTGAGCGAGACCTGTTCAAGCTTGGTCGCCAGCTCCGAGGCAGAGCCGCGCCGTTGCTCCTCGGCCTGGTCGAGACGCTGCCGCTCCTGCTCGATGCGCTTCCGGTTGCCAGCGGTCGCCTCGTAGGCGAATCCGCGCGGCAGGAGATAATTCCGCGCGAAGCCGGCGGAAACCTTTACGATGTCGCCGGGGTGGCCGAGCTTTTCTACAGCCTGTCTGAGTATGACTTCCATTGGAAAATTACCTTCAGTGATCGTTGAGAACCGGGTAATTCTAGCACAAACCCGGAGTAAATCGTACAGTCAGCTCGCCCTCGCACGCCGACGGAGATCGAGCCAGGTATCTCCCAGCCCCAGTGCGAGCGCCATAACACCAAGCATCATTCCAAACGGCGGGAAGAGGCTGAGGATACCGAGGACCAGGTAGCGGCCCTGGGCGATCCACGCCAGAACTCCCACACCACGCAAGAGGTAGAGCACCCCGAAGAACGTCAACAGATTGAATCCCGCGTTTCTGCCATCGGCAAAAGTCGGCAGCAAACACAGAGTGGCGCCGACTGCGACTCCCCAAACGAGCTGGTCGTTGAAACGGAACTCCGTCAAAGGGCTCAATGGCGGCCCGATCTTCACCGACGAGAGTCGCTGATAAATGCCCCAGCCCAGGGCAAGTGCGGCCAGCGACTCGAGAGCCAGCAGTGCCGGGAGCAGGCCGGCAGCGCGGCCAGGGATCGCTCGCATCATTGCCTCACCGTCGTCATACATAGGATCGAGTGAGGGAGCCTTCTTAGCGAGGTCTCGCCACTGCGGCGTATCCCGGCCAGTCTCGATCCTCTCGATGGTTGTGGACACTCGCCTGGTGAGCTCGGATGAGGCCGCGTGCTGGAATCTGGCGATTCCGCTCGGCGATGAGAGCGCGATCATGAAGCCAACGGCCGTAGCGATACCCACTGCCGTGAGAGCGCGGACGAAGAAAGGAAGGGTTGCGCTCCACAGGCTGACGAGACCGAAGCTCGCAGCGAGGAGAATCGCCCATCCTCGCGCCATCTCGTCGTACGGAGTTCCGGGGGAGCCCACCGGCTGCAATAGCATCCACGCTGAGAACACCAGCCAGACAATCGCCAGTGCAGCTCGTCCGCCGGCTTTCCAGCCGAGGATTGCGCACACCGCCACGGTTGGTACGAGCAGAACGAGAGTCTGATCAATTGGTGCCAATACGTTCAACGGCGGGGCGACCGGAATAAGAAGGAACCCGGCTAGCCCCCACAGCAGCGGCCACCACGATTGCTTCCTGGTCGGCGTCGTGGCGGCCGCGGTCATTTACGCCTGGTGACCGCGAATGTACGGGATGAGCGCCAGGAATCTCGCTCTCTTGATCGCCGTCGAGAGCTGGCGCTGGTGACGCGCGCAGGACCCGCTCAATCTCGAGGGAAGAATCTTCCCCTGATCGGTGATGAAGCGTCCGAGGGTGCGATCGTCCTTGTAGTCGATCCAACGGACGCGGCTCTCACAGAATGGGCAGCTCTTTTGTGGTCGTCTCATTGATTAATCCTCGTCGTCGTCATCGTCGTCACGGCGCGTCGCGGCGGCCAGCTCTTCCTCGGACTGAGGCGGCGCGCCGACTTCGTGCTCGTGCAGCGTGATCAGGTAGCGGATGACACCGTCATCGAGCCTGAGCGCGCGCTCGTACTCCGGCAGGGTGGTGGGCTCGGTCGAGAACTTCGAAACGACGTAGTAGCCGTTTTCGCGGGGGCCGATCGAGTAGGCGAGCTGGCGCCGTCCCCAGTGCGCGACTTCCGGCTGCTCGGTCGCGCCAAGCATTCCGTGGAAGCGGCTGACCTTTTCGTTGATGGCGGCATCTTCGAGGGTAGAGTCGAAGATATAGACCGCCTCGTATGTGCGAGGCACTTGGCAATCCTCCTTTTGGTCGTAAACCGCCCCCCATCTGGTTGCCGAAGTGGGAGGAAGGTGTGAAGGCCGCGTTACGGCCGTTGTGAGAGGATTAAAGCTAGTCGGGAGGGGAAGTCCAAACAACTGCCACACCGTTCACCGCTTGCTACGCACTCCCGGCCGGGCCTCCGCGGTCATCCACGCTGCCACACTTTATGCACCGAGTTGGGCCAGTACCTTCTCCGTACGCCCTCAAAGGAGGTTTCATGCGCAGAACAGTAAGAATAGCGGCCGGCATTGCCGCCGCGGTGGCCGTGACGGCTTTTGCGATCAGCTGCGGCAATTCGAACGCTCCCAAACTACCGACCTACACCGCTACGCTCAACGCCGCCAATGAACCAAACGGAGCGTCGACAGCAACCGGAACTGGCCGAGCGACCTTCGTCGACCACGGAACCTCGATCGACTACGAGCTAGTTGTGAATGGCCTCACCACTATCTCGGCTTCGCATATCCACGGTCCGGCGGCCGCAGGTGTAAATGCGGGCGTGATCGTCAACCTGTTCACCCCCAACGGACCTCCCTACGGCCAGGTGGACGGAGTCATCGCGACTGGAACAATCACAAACGCGAACAATCAGAGCTTCACGGTCGACGCGCTCCGGGCGCTGTTCATCGCCGGCACGGCGTACGTGAACGTCCACACGTCGCCGGGGTTTCCCGCTGGTGCGATTCGCGGCCAGATAGTACGCTCCAACTAGGTCGCAGCTAGACGTTGAATCGGAAAAGGAGTACGTCCCCGTCCTGGACGACGTACTCCTTGCCTTCCGACCTCACCACACCCTTCTCGCGCGCGCCTTTCCACCCCTCGTTGCCGACGAAGGAATCGTAGGAAACCGTCTCGGCGCGGATGAATCCGCGCTCGAAATCGGTGTGGATCACAGCCGCTGCCTTTGGCGCCGTGTCGCCGTGATGAATCGTCCAGGCGCGCACTTCCTGCTCGCCGGCGGTGAAATAGGTCTCGAGACCCAGCAGCTTGTAGCCGGCTTGAATCAGCCGGTCGAGTCCAGCGGATTCGAGACCGAGGGAGGACAGAAAATCAGCACGATCTTCAGGAGGAAGCTCAGCCAGCTCGGCCTCGATCTTGGCGGAGAATGGAACCACTTCGGCCCGCTCGCCGCTCTTTTTCACGGCTTCGCGAAGCGCTCGAAGGTGCGGCCCCTCTTCCCCCGAGAGCTCCGCATCGCTGACGTTGGCGGCATAGAGAACCGGCTTCACCGTCAGGAGAGATAAAGGCGCGAGCACCGCTTTCTCCGCGGCGGAAAGCCGCGCTTCCCACAGCCCCCTGCCATCTTTCAGAAAACTGTAGGCCTTCTCCAGCACCGGCAGCTCAGCCAGCGCTTCCTTGTCGCCGGTACGAGCGGAGCGGCGCGTTTTGTCGAGGCGCTTCTCCAGTGATGCGAGATCGGCGATGGCCAGCTCGAACTCAATCACTTCGCGGTCCCGCACCGGATCCACCGCACCCATGACGTGGGTGACGTCCGGATCCTCGAAGCAGCGGACCACGTGGACGATGGCGTCCGTCTCCCTAATGTTGGAGAGAAACTTGTTGCCGAGCCCCTCGCCTTCAGCCGCTCCCTTGACGAGACCGGCGATGTCCACGAACTGGACAACCGCCGGAACAGTCTTTTTCGGCTGCACTATTCTCGCAAGCTCGCCAAGACGGGAGTCCGGCACCTCGACCATGCCGACGTTCGGCTCGACGGTGCAAAACGGATAGTTGGCCGCGTCGGCTTTCGCCGCGGTGAGCGCGTTGAACAGTGTCGACTTCCCGACGTTGGGGAGCCCGACGATTCCAAGTTTTAACATTGGGAGTCAAGATAATCGCAAAAAGGCAACTGAACGGGTGCGAGTTGCCAGTAGCTTAGTCGCCGGTGACCAGTTCACTACGCCCTGACATTTCTCGTGCAGGTCAAGGCAGGAGCAACTGCGTGTACGTGGAATGCCGCAGAGATAAGTCCGGGCGTAGTGAACTCGCAACTAACAGCTACGCCACTCACAACTCGCACCAGTTCAGTTGTAGTTCAGTCCTCTGGGGTGGGGACCCGGTTATGAAGGTTCATGGCCTTCTCGACGCCATCGGTGAGCCACGTCTCTGCCGTCGCTGTGAGCTGAGGCAAAAGCGCCAGCACATCTTCGCGCTCGTCACGCGCGAATGGCGCGAGTACGAAGTCCGCCAGATCCCCGTAAACCCCCTTCCGCTCCTCGCTCGGCCCGACCCCGATCCGGAGACGCGCGTATTCCTGATTGCCGAGAGCCTGCTCGACGCTCTTCAAGCCGTTGTGGCCGCCGGCACTTCCGCGCGCGCGAATCCGAAAGCGCCCAACGGGTATCTGTACCTCGTCGACAACAACGAGAAGATCCTTGGCGGCGCTCCAGAACGGGCGG
>DASYVU010000034.1:0-7736 GCA_035936715.1 Gemmatimonadaceae bacterium | reverse complement strand
GGAGCTTGCCTGTGTTGTACTGAACCGTCTTCCCGGTCTCATCTCTCCAGGAAAGCTGGTCAGCGTTGACGTTGTCGAAAGCGGTGTTCTTGAACTTGGGAACGTCGAACCGGACGCCCAGATTCAGCTTGAGGTTCTGGGACGCGCGCCATTCGTCCTGAGCATAGATGCCGCTGTACAATACCTCCAATGGCTGCGTCGGCTTGTCCTGGCCCGGGATGTTGTTATAGCGCACCTGAAAGCGCGCCAGATTCACCGGCGAGACAGTCCTGGCGGGATTGGCAAGGTAGCCGTTGGCGTCGGTGTAAAAGTCGGCGAGCGAGTTGTAGACGTACACGCTCTGGGAACCCGGGAAGAACGTGTTCTCCGAGTGATACTTCTCGACGCTTACTCCGAACGTGAAATCGTGGTTGGCGGTGTATTTGGTGAAGTTGTCCTGGAACTGAAGAGTGCTGTAGTACAGCAGGTTGTTAGGCGTGAACGGCTCGAACCCAAAGGAGGTGTAGGTCAATCCAGCCTCCTGTACATCCACCAGTGGAAAGAACTGGCCCTTTGACTTGCGGCTCTCGTTCTGTCTGGTGTAGCCGACTATGAGACTGTTGGCCATGCCGTTGCCGATGGTCGAATTCAGCTCACCCACGGTGGATTCGATGTTCTCGAGCGCACCGTAATTCGAATTCGAGAAGTTCAACGAGTTGGTGTTGCGATTCCTGTTTCCGAGAATTCCAAGGGAGTTCGAGTTCGATTCGAGAATATCGGCGCTCGAGATCAGCCTGTTGTAGCGAAAGACAAACTTGTTCTGATCGTTGATGTTCAGATCGAGCTTGCCGAGGAAGCGGTGAGCGGGCGTCTGGTTGTTATACCCCGCGTAGGGACCTGTGTCATAGCTGAAGTTGTTCTTGAGGAAGGTGCTGAGCGAATCCAGGGAAGACGCCCTCACTCTTGTGATGTTGCCGCCGACGGTCTGGGTCCCCGAGTTCGCGAGGAATGTCGTTCCCGGCTGTGTCAACGATTCGTCTTCGATGCTGGTGAAAAAGAACAGCCGGTTCTGAATGATGGGACCGCTCAGCCAACCGCCCAGGTTCTTGTACTTGAAGACTCCCGGATCGAAAGGCAGCTTCCCGGCCTTTTTCCCGACGAGTGACTGGTCGCGCCGTGAGTATCCGATCGAGCCTTGCAAGCGGTTGGTGCCGCTTCGCGTTACGGTATTGATGTTCGCGCCAACGAAGTTTCCCTGACGCACGTCGTATGGTGCGACGTCCACCTGCATCTGCTCAACAGCGGACAGCGAGATGGGTGCGACGTTGGTTCTGTCGCCCGGTTGGCCGCCAAGGCCAAAGGAGTTGTTAAAAGCGGTCCCGTCGACGCTGATGTTGTTCATGCGTCCGTCCTGCCCGGCCATGGTGCACCCTTGCGACAGCGAACACCCGCCAAATTGCGGCGTCAACCGAACGATGGACTCGAGCTTTCCGGTGATTGTCGGGAGCGTCGCAAGCGCCTCTCTGCTGACCGTCGTGGCTGCACCAGTCCTGGAAGAATTCAGAATCTTGTCAGCACCTGCTGCGGCGGTAACCGTCACCTCCTGGATCTGGACGGCGGTCGAGCGCATTACGAACTGGAGATCGGACGTCTGGCCAAGCGTGAGAAACACGTTCGGCTGCGTCTGGCTCTCGAAGCCAATCCCGGAAGCAGTCACGGTATAGGGACCGCCAATCCGCATTCCGGGCAGGGTAGCCCTGCCGTCTTCGCGAGTTCTTCCCTGATATACGCTTCCCGAGGGCTCGTGCACGGCAGTAACGCGGACTCCGGAACGGGGGTTGCCGCTGGCATCCTTGACCCTGGCGGAGATTGTCGAGGTGGTTACACCCTGAGATGCCAGAGGTCGGGGAGAAAGAGATGGCAGCAACGATGCAAACGCTGCGATCAGCAGACGCTTCTTATTCATAGGCTTGGACTCCGGTGGCGAACGAGCTCGGATGTGACTGGAACGCGCATAAAGTACCAGTCAGCCCATATCGCGGCAAGGAAAAATCCGGGTGCGATCGCAACGGAATTGCAACGAACGTCGTAGTCAGTCCGCAGAGTTTCTCATTGGGGCGAGGCGCGGCGCCGCGTCGCGTAGTAGACGGGGATCCCCAACAGTATGACCCCGAGAACGCAGAGGGTTGCAACTCTGCTACTCGGGTCGATAATCGCGTTGCCGAGGAGCAGCAACGTCGCAACTATGAAGATGGCGGGGACTACGGGATAACCCGGCACTCTGAAGGGCGGTTGGTAGCCTGACCGCCGGCGGAAGACGAACACTGCCGCGACCGCCAGCGCATAGAACGGAACGATTGCGGTAACGAAGGTATCGGCGAGCTGCTCGAAGGTTCCCAAGAGGACGAACAGCACGCCAAGGCCTGCCTCGAGCGCGATGGCAACCCCGGGAGTCTGGAATTTTCTGTGGACCTTCGCGATCGGCTTGAACAGCAGGCCGTCGGCCGCCATTGCAAAGAGAATCCGCGAGCCCGTCATCACCGAACCGTTGAGGGTCCCAAAGGTCGAGACCATTACCGCGGCCGACACGAACGCCACCCCGGCCGCTCCCATAAGCCTCTGCGCAACATCCGCGGCGACCAGCTTCGAGTGGCGGATCTCTTCGACAGGCAGCACCGCGAGATACGCGACGTTTGCCAGTAGATAGAGGGCAATGATGATGAGTGTGCCGTAGATCAGAACGCGCGGCAGATTTTTCTCGGGATCCTTCACCTCACCGCCCACGAAACTCACGTCCGCCCAACCGTCGTAGACCCAGAGCACTGATACGAGCGCCAGTCCAAAGCGGGCGAAGGTAAAACTTCCGGCCGGAACCGCGGGCGTGAAGTGACCTCCTGTCCGAGGTAGTCCGATCGCGATTGCGAGAACAATGATCACGATCAGCGCGCCGGTCTTCGCCAGCGTCGTGACGTTCTGGACCAGCGAGCCCCACTTGATGCCGACGTAGTTGCACGTGGCAGTGAGGAGAATCGCGGCAGCTGCGACATAGTGGACGTAACGGCTGTACGGTGCCACTCGCGGATCGTAGCCGAGAACGCGAATGAAGTATTCGGAGAACGTCGTGGAGATCGCGCCGAGCGCTGCAGCGCGGATGAGGACGAGCTCGGCCCAACCGAAAAGAAAGGCAGGGAGTCTTCCCCACGCCTCTCGAATGAAGACGTACACTCCGCCGGTACGCGGAAACGTGCCCGCGATCTCGGCAAGCGTCAACGCGCCACAAAGGGCGAATATCCCGCCGGTGAGCCAGATCGCCAGAAGCGGCAGCGGACCGGGCAGCTTGTCAGCGATACTCGCGGGCGATCGAAAGATTCCCGAGCCAATCGTCGAGCCGACCAGAACGGCTACTGCGCTCCACAACCCGAGGCGGCGCGGAAGTGATGAAGCGCGGGCGAAGTCCGAGTCTGTGATAGCCATAGAAGCTCCGCCGAAGTCCGAGTCCGTCATCCGGATACGCTAGTGCAAAGCCACTCTGTGCGCGAGTAGCTTTATGTCGCGGCGAATTTCCGCTGCGTCTTCTCGCACATCTCACCTGTCGCAAATGAATCAGCCGTTGGCTGAGGCAATTTTCTTGATCGCCGCGGTTGCATGCGTGGTCGCGGAGATTGCGATATTACGGTCGACATATGCCGCCCGGCGCGTGGAAAAATCAGATCTGGTGCCGTCCGCATCCCGAGGCGGCGAGATCACGTGGGCGATCATTCCCGCCGTTATGCTCGCTTCTCTGCTGGTGGTGACATGGCGGAGGATCGAGGCGAGAGAGACTCACATGGAGATGATGCATCATTCCGGAATGCAGCAATCCATGCCGATGCCGGGAATGACGCCTCCACCTTCGCGCCGCTGAGATGCGAATCGTCAGACGACTCGGGTATCTCGCGCTTCTGCTTGGATTCGCGCAGATCGTTTTTGGCGCTATCGTGCGCATCACAGGTTCCGGGATGGGCTGCGGTGACCACTGGCCCGATTGCTACGGCTCGTTCACCCCGGCGCCGAACGCGCCGAATCTCCTCGTGGAGATCTCCCACCGGTACGGAGCCGCAGCGTTGTCGCTTGCAATTCTGGCGCTCGCGATCGCCGCCTGGCGTAATCGGCGCGAAGCGGGAGTCGGTGGTCGCGGAGGTGCCCTCCGTCCCTCGCTGCTCGCTATTCTGCTCGTCGTCGTGGCCCTGCTCTTCGGGGCCGTGACGGTGAAGACGGAGCTGAACATATTCGTTGTCGCCACGCATCTCGCGATCGCCATGTCGCTGCTGGCAGTACTGGTAGTGGTAGTCGTCCGCGCGGAAGGGCTCGGCGCGCTGGCGATAAGCGCTGGCAGTCAGCGGACGTATCGCTCCGCGCGAGCGGCTGTCGGACTCACGTTTCTGGCGCTCGTGTTTGGCGCGCTCACCGCCAACACACCCGGCGCGGCGGTCGCCTGTCAGGGGTTTCCGTGGTGCACATCGATCGCCGAGCACGGCACTCCGCTCTGGATACAGGTGACGCACCGGCTCATAGCGTTCCTGCTTCTCGGGCATCTGATAGGGATCAGCTTGGGAGTGCGGAAACGGGGCGAGCCCAGACCGATTCGAACTGCGGCGTGGGCGGCCCTTGGCGTGGTGGTCCTGCAAGTCCTCGTGGCCGCGGCAATGGTCGAGATGCATTTCCCGCCATCGCTTCGCTCTCTGCATCAGGCGGTCGGAACTTCGCTCTGGATAGTGGTGGTAGCTCTTGCCGCACTCGCCGCAGGTTTACGCAGCAGTAGAACGTCGGATATCGTTCGCGAGTCTCCGTCTCGCGGCGAGTTCGCTACGCCTGAAGGCGTGAGCACCTGATGGGAATCGTCGCCGGGGAGCAGGCGCAACCCTCGCTGCTGCGGGATCTGGTGATGCTCACCAAGCCGCGCATCATCTCGCTGCTGCTCGTCACGACTGTCGCCCCGATGTTCGTTGCGGGCAACCCGGATTGGGTCCTCGTGGTCATCGTGACGGTCGGAGGGTACCTGATGGCGGGCGGAGCGAATGCGGTGAACATGTACCTCGATCGGGACATCGACACGCAGATGTCGCGCACGAGACTCCGTCCCATCCCTAGCGGCCGAATGGGGCCGAGAGCGGTGCTCGCCTTCGGCGTCGCGCTCGCCACCGCCGCCACTTTTCTGCTCGCGCGCTTCACCAATGTGCTCGCCGCGCTGCTCGCGCTCGGCGGATTCTATTTCTACGTCTTCGTGTATACGCGCTGGCTCAAGCGCACGACACCGCAGAACATCGTCATCGGCGGCGCGGCGGGAGCGTTCCCTCCCCTGGTTGGATGGGCCGCCATGACTGGGACGATCGACCTGACGGCGGTTTATCTGTTCCTGATCGTTTTCTACTGGACGCCGCCGCACTTCTGGGCTCTCGCTCTGCTCAAGCAGCGCGACTATGGAAAAGCGGGGGTTCCGATGGCGCCTCTCGTGTGGGGAGAGCGGGAGACGATGCGGCAGATGGTGTGGTACAACGTGATTCTGATCGCGCTCACTCTATTGCCCGCGACCTTCGGCGCATTCGGAATCATCTATCTCATTTCCGCCCTCGTGCTCGGCGGAATTCTGCTTGCTGGGATCATCCGGGTCGCCATGACCAAGGAATGGACCAGGCCAGCCTGGCAGGTTTACAAGTTCTCTCTCCTCTATCTCGCGCTGCTCTTCCTCGCAATGGTGATCGATCGCAAGGTGCTAGGCTAATGCCGGCGCCACAATTCGGGGTCTCAGCTCAGCGACCTACGCCACGGGCGCGTCCGGCGGTATCGTCGCCGCGGCCGCTTCGCCGATTACTCCCGCGAATCCGACCGTATCTCGCACGCCTCATAATCGCGTTCGTTTGTCTGCTCGGAAGCGCGGCTATTGCTCTCGCATTTCCGCAGATCGTGCGGCGATTGCTCGACGCCGCATTCATATCGGCAGATTCCACCCTGCTCAACCGGATTGCGATCGGACTCCTTTTTCTATTCGCGATTCAGGCTCTGCTCAACTTCGTCCAGGTTTATCTGCTCACCTCGACCTCCGAGCTCGTGATCGCTCAGCTCAGAGAAGATCTCTTCGCGCGCCTGATCCATCTTTCCCCCGGTTTCTTCACGGAACGGAGAACTGGCGAGCTCACTAGCCGGCTTTCCGCGGACACAGCCGTTCTGCAAACGGTACTCAGCTACAACCTGTCGGAATTCGCGCGTCAGACGCTCTTCCTGATCGGCGGAATCGTGCTGCTTATACTCACGCACCCGCGACTGACGACGACGACGCTCGGAGTCGTTCCTCTGGTCGTGGGAACAGCGATCCTGTTTGGCCGTGCATTGCGACGCGCGAGCACGGGCGTTCAGGATCGTGTTGCCGAAGCGACGGGCACTGCCGACGAGGCGTTTTCGCAGATCAGAACCGTTCAGAGCTTCACGCGTGAAGCCGAAGAGGTGCGCAGATACGGCTCGCACCTGGTGGAGGTAATCGCGGCGGCCATGCGTCGCGCGAGAATTCGCGGAACGTTCTTCGGCATTCTCACATTCTGCGGGTTTGGGGGTGTTGTCGCGGTTCTTTGGCAGGGCGGACGCCTGGTCCTAGAGGGGAGTCTTACCGCGGGCGCGCTCGTTTCCTTCCTTCTCTATGCGCTGTACGTGGCGGGCGCGGTCGGCTCGCTCGCGTCGCTGTTCGGCGCTTATCAGGAGGCAGTTGGGGCGGCACGGAGAGTGTTCGATCTGCTCGAAGCGGAGTCCTCCGTAAAGGATCCCGTCGCTCCACTGCGGCTGGCGCGTCCGCTGAAGGGTGAGATCGCAATGGACAACGTCTCGTTCCAATACAATCCCACACTTCCCGAAGTGCTGCACGGAGTCTCGCTGAGAATCGGCGCTGGCGAAGTCGTCGCGCTGGTTGGGCCAAGCGGCGCGGGCAAGACGACGATCGCATCGCTGCTGCCGAGGTTCTGGGACGTAACGGGCGGACGCATCACGTTCGACGGAACCGAGATCCGCGACCTGTCGCTCGCCGAGCTGCGTGGCGCGATCGGCATTGTACCTCAGGAGCCGACTCTGTTCAGCGGGACCATTCGAGAGAACATCGCTTATGCCGGAATAGGTGACGATGGATCGCAGCCGACCGAGGATTCTGTTCGCGCCGCGGCGAAAGCAGCGCACGCGGTCGAGTTCATCGAGCGCCTTCCCGACGGATTCGAGACTCGCGTCGGAGAGCGGGGCGTCAAGCTGTCCGGTGGACAGCGCCAGCGAATTGCGATCGCCAGGGTCTTTCTCAAGAATCCCGCGCTCGTGATTCTGGACGAGGCCACGTCGAGTCTGGACAGCGAGAGCGAGCGACTCGTGGAGCACGCGATGGAGGATCTGTTGCGCGCGAGATCGACGCTCATAATCGCGCATCGTCTGAGCACGGTGCTGCGCGCGGACAGAGTGGTGGTAATCGATCGCGGCGTGATCGTCGAAGAAGGTCGACACCAGGAGCTGCTGGCGTCGGAAGGAGTCTATTCCCGGCTATATCGCGGACAGTCCAGGCCCGGGGACGCACTCGTCGGCTAAGCCCTACTGCTCGCCTATCGTGGGGGCGGCGGACCTTTTGGCGTCGTGGATGATGGGGTGCTCGACGCCGTTGGCAGGATTGGCACAGCGGGCATGTTGAAAGCACCTGGGTGTACCGATTCCGCAGGCGCCTGCGTGGGAACGGCGGGACCGTTGGCAGCAGTTGG
>DASYVU010000033.1:0-2402 GCA_035936715.1 Gemmatimonadaceae bacterium | reverse complement strand
TGAGCTTGCTTGCTGGTGCGCTTCTTCGGCCGCGGAGGAAGAGGCGCCGGCTTGTTCTTGACGATATACGCCGGGTTGATTCGCGCCAGTTTGTCGCTCCGCGCGGTATCCAGGGCCGCTCGGCAGGCATCGCGATTCTTGGTTAGCGAGGTGTCGCGTACTCGCCCGAGAGCGGCGACTGCATTGTCGTGGTACGCCACCACGAGTGCTGAATCGGGACGCAGAAACGGAATCCCACAAACCTCTTCGATCGGGTACTTTGCTCCCAAAAGAGCGAGGACTCGGGCAGGCGAACGCGGTAGCGCCGACGCCAATGCCATGGACAGACTCGCCTCCGCCGTTGCGGAGCCGGGCGTGAATTTCGAAGCCACTTCGAGCCAGAGACTGTCGCCGGTCGCGATGCCGTTCATCACGGAGCGGCCAAAGGATTCGTCGGAATCGACTCTCCTCGCGACGCTGGCGACGCCGCCCAGCTTGATCTCGGAGAGAACCAGCTCCGCGCTTCCCATCGGAGTCCACGCGCTGTCCTTGCACCCAACAATCGAGACCGAAGCCAGGCCAAGCGCCACGCCAAGCATCGATCGGAGCGAGCCTGAACGCATGGAAGTGAACGTAGCGCTCATTGACGTCTCTCCTTTCGGCGTCGTTGCCGCCGACTGCGGCCCCGATGACTTTGACTGTCGCGTGCGTCGCTCCGAGCGAATTGGTTACCAGCCCGTTGGCGCCCACTGAGGATACACGGCCACCGCACCGGCCGATATCAGTGGCATCTGCCGGTACCAGCATCCGTGAAACGGCCTCCGCGCACCGGAACGAATCTCCAGTCGTAACCACGATCGTGAAGCACGAGCCTGATCACTCCGAAGGTGGTGTTGTTCCTCACCTCGCTGTTCGGGGCGATTCTTTTTATCGAGTAGTGGCTCACCCCACCCGTGCCCACCACAAATTGCCGCATTCCCGCTTTGTCGTCGACATTCCCGTTTACGGTCATCGGCGCGAATCGCTCGTAAATGTGATCGTGCCCGGAGATTACCACGTCCACGCCCGCGCGCGCGAGGGCGGTCCAGAGATCGATCGCGCGCATGCTCGTGTGGTGTGGGCCCGAGCTGAAACGCGGATGATGAAAATAGGCTAGCGTGCAGTAGCGCCGATTTCGCGAGAGGTCACGGCTAAGCCACTTGCCCTGCGGAGATGACGGCGCCGCGTCGATCATCGTGTTAAGCGCGATGATGTGCCAGGAGCCGAGGTCGTAGCTATAGTACCCCTTGCCTCGTTCCCCAGCCGCCGAGCCAAAGTAGTCGAAGTATGCATCGGTGTAACCACCTTCGTATTCGTGATTACCCAGAACGGGCCTGGTGCGTGATTTGTGGCGCCCCCAGGACGCGTCGTAGCAGGGAAATGGATTTCGCATCCTTCGCGATAGATACGCATTGTCTCCGGCAGTAAAGACGGCTCCGGGGATATCGTCCAGCAGCCTCGCCGTCTCTTCGTCTCCCGACGATCCGCACGACGCGATGTCGCCCGCCCCGACGAGCACGGGATCAGCGTTGCTTTCACCATCGTCGGTGACGGACATAGCGAATGACTGGTTGTCAGCGGCTGAATTGTCCCTGCACGGCTGCGAGATGAAAACAGCACCCGCGGCGAGCAGCGCGGCACGCTGCGAGATCAGCGACAAGAGCATGCGCACGATAAGGCAAGAAAAAGGCCCTCCAAGATCGAGCCTGACGCTCCCCGTTGGACAGGCTTGAAGCCGACCGACAAACTCTCTAGCGGTCGGTCGCGGAAGGCAGCGTTTGGCGCGCGGCGTCCCGCTGTTCGGAGAGCAGCCGCGTTGTAAAGCGCTGCCCTTCCGAGATTCGCTCGACTTCCAATGCGATTGCGTCGACCGCCTGATTGAGCTGATTGAGCTGCGCGGAGATTTCGCTGGGAACCTGCGCCGGTCCTGGCCGCCGGTCCATCCGTCGCGCGATTGCACGCGCGATGGGAAGCCCGATGATGATGATGGCCATGGTGACAAAGAACGCGATCGAGATGTCCACGGCCTGCGGAGGAATTACGTCCTTTGCGCTAAACCCGGGCGGAAGGCCGACGACGGTTGTCTGGGATCCATCGGAGCCACGAATTGTGATCGTTCGCCCCGGCGCAGCGGGCGGCGTTGGGGCAGCTGGCGCGCCGCCCTTGGTGGTCGCGGGGTTCTGCAATACTTCGTTCGCAGTCGAGATTGTCATATCCATCCTTTGCTCCCTGAATCAAAGCGCCACGTTATCCGCGCTCGTTGAATTTAAGCCTCGTCCGGGCGTCGCGCCTTCATGGTCGTCCAACGCCTCCCCAACTGACTGCGTATTAGCTTAGTTCCGCGACTGTCTCGCGATCCCTCTGCCGGATCGATTGTTCAACCT
>DASYVU010000032.1:0-13089 GCA_035936715.1 Gemmatimonadaceae bacterium | reverse complement strand
AGCGCCGGCCAGCTCCCAGTTGCCGAAGTGGCCGGTGACCATCACCGCTCCCCTGCCCTTCGACATCACGTCTTCGACCTCGTCCCACCCGTCGACCGTTTCGACGAGGCGCTGAAGCCCGTCTTTCCCGATCCCATCGAGCAGCGCCGTCTCGATGAAGCTTCGCCCGAGATGCCGGTAAGACTCGCGCGACAGCCTGACGACCGCTTCATGCGTGAGGTCCGGGAACGCGGCAGCGATTTGTCGCTCGACGACGCGCTTTCTTATTCCCAGCGGGCGATATCCGAGCGCGCCGAGCTTCTCCCCAACCTTGCAGGCCGCCTCCCAGCTCAGAGCGCGCAGCGCACCGATCGTCGCGCGCATAGTGTAGTACTCGGCGCGATGAGCGAGGGTCGGTTTTCGCTCGCGCGTGTCGGGATGCTTCGCGCTTTCGGGAATCTTCGTTGCAATCGTCACGGCGCGCCTACCCCGGTTACTCGATACGTGAACTCGCGGGTATCCCGCGCCACACGATCCCAGTTGAAGTGCGTCTCCACGGCGCGGCGTCCGGCGACTCCCATCTGCTTGCGACGCTCCGGATTCAGCAACAGCGACCGAATTGCATCCGTTATCCCGTCCGAATCGGTGGATGGGACTACGATTCCTGTTTCACCGTCCCGAACCGCCGAGCGCACTCCACCGGAGTCGCCACCAACCGAGGGAATGCCCGACGCCGCAGCTTCCAGGAACGAAATGCCGAATCCTTCGACGTTGATCTCGTTGTCCACGCGAGAGGCGCCGAGGTATATCGTCGAGGTGGCGTAAGCTTCGGGGAGCTCGTCGTCGCGCATGGGACCGACGAATCCGATTCTGTCCGAGACGCCGAGCTCTTTCGCCAGTGCACGCAGTCGCCCTTCATCGACGCCTTCGCCAACAATGATGTAGCGCAGCTCCGGAAAATCGCGGCGCAGCGCCGCGACCGCGCGAATCCCCATGTCCTGTCCCTTGTGCGGCACGAGCCGCGCGACGGTGAGAATGACCGGAGCATCTCCCACTCCCCAGCGCCGGCGCAAAGCGCCAGTGTCGCGCGACGGATTGAATCTCACCGGATCCGTTCCGAGTCCGAGCTCGGCGACCGGCGGCGGCTTCTCTATCCCGACCTGCTCCATCACGTCCGAGGTAAGCTCCGCGACCCATCTGGACGTTGCGACAATTCCTGACGCGGCCCCCATTATCGACCGCGCAGTCCTCCGCTTCAGCGCGCTGCGCTCCGCCTTTTGTCGCTCCCGCAGAAGATCTCCGCCGTTGACGTAGACGAGATAGGGAGTGCGCAGCTCCC
Organism: Gemmatimonadaceae bacterium; assembly: GCA_035936715.1. GTDB lineage: Bacteria > Gemmatimonadota > Gemmatimonadetes > Gemmatimonadales > Gemmatimonadaceae > UBA4720. Next base: position 11,771 of record DASYVU010000032.1, on the reverse strand, counting down.
TGTTCGCCCACCGCACGGCGTACCCAACCGGCCTGATGTTGCCGCAATGAATCACATCGAAATCCGGTGAGCGTCCAGAAGTCAGCCAGCTCGCCCAGCGCAGCTGGTTGGAGAAGCGATTCGCTCGCTCGAACGGAAAGGGCTGTCGGTAGATGTTGTAGGTCTCCTGTTCGTCGAACTCCCGGGCGTGCGGCGCGGCCACTGTGGAGACACTCATCGTAGTCTCGTCGCCATCGCCGAAGCGGCGGCACAGCTCGACGTGCCTCCTCGCCATTCCGCCCAGGTCGGGAGCGTAATCCTGGGTGACGAAGAGGTGCCTCACCGGTTTACGCCAGCGAATTCACGAACGCTTCGCCGGAAAGCAGATTGTGGATTCGCTGGTCGAACGTGTGGTTGCTGCGGACGAATACCTGTCCTTCGCGCCTGATGCGCTCTCGCTGCGCGGAGTTCTTGAGGTAGTAGTCGATCTTGGCGAGGCAGGAATCAATGTCCGTATACCAGTCGCAGTGATCTCCCCCGCGCAGCATCTCGGTGAGGCCAGGCGTTCCATGTCCGAGATAAAATCCGCCGGCGAGAATAACCATCCAGGTTCGGTCAGAGGTGTAGCTCTTTCCCCCCTTCGCTCGATCGGGATTCACCCCCAGCGAAATGTTGGAGCTGGAGCAGACTGCGGCAAACCCCTTCCCCTCTACTGGGCGTCCGCTCCAATTGAGCGGCTTCCGCCACTCTTCCCAGCCTCTCCCCCAGACTTTGATGTCGTACTTCTTGGCGATCTTCAGCAGAAATTGCGCGCGCGACGGATCATAACCGGTGCCGATGAAACTGACGTCCGAATGAAAGCTTTTCTTCGGAGCAACGGGCTTGAGGTCCCGGTCGCCAGCGGCCGGAAGGAATTTGGCCCGCAGTCCCAGCGCTTTCCACTCGGCATCGAACCCGGAAACGAAGAAAGTCTGCGACAACTTTCCAACCGCAACGACGTGCGCCACGTCCGGGCGATAGGTGCTCTTGTACCACTGGGGATCCTGGTACCACATCGAATTGGGCTTTCCATCGATGATCGTCGACACAGTATCGAGATCGAGAGCCAGGCACTTGCTGAGGATCACGAAATCCGGCTTGAACCGGCGCGCCTGCGACAGCACCCACCTCTGCGTGAGCTTGCGGCCGATCACGCGTTTGGCGCGCCGGTCGTCTACGAGAAGAGTCTTGTGACCGGCCCTCTTCAGAGCGCGCTCGGTCCCACTTTCCATCCGCCATGAATGGTGGTTGCCGATGATGAGGACTCTCAAGCTACTGCTGACTCTCAGCTTTCATGACGGATCGATCGTTCCCAGAGTCGCGCGTATTTGGCCATCACGCTCGCTGCCGCGAGAGAGGCGAGGACGAGTCCGCGGGCGCCATCGCGAAACCCTCCCTTCAACAGGTACATGCTTACGAATCTCGCCGGAGGCTTGAAGAATACCGCCCCCGCTGTGCCCCGACGGCCTCTGGCATAATTCTGCTCGGCCCACCAGCGGCTGTATCTGTCGAATTTCTCAAAATACTGGTCGAGAGAAGTATACGTGTAATGAAGAAGCGAATTCTTCAGCTCCCCCGTCTGCGCCCCCTCGGGTACATCGACGTGCTCGTGCACCTGGTTCGCGTTGTAACGCAGATCGCGCCGGAACAAACGAATTGGTTTGTCCTTTCCGCCTCCCCACCCGCCGTGACGGATCTCCTTTCCCAGAAAAAAGCTTCGCCGAGGAACCCGGTACGCCTGGACATTCGTGGTCCGGATTTCGTCCTGAAGTTCCTTGGCCAACTCCGGCGTGCAACGCTCGTCGGCGTCGAGGACGAGAATCCATGGCGTCTTCGCTCTCACGATCGCCTGATTCCGCGCGAGGCCGATGGTCGTGAACGGCGGGCTGATCACCGTCGCGCCGGCCGCCTTTGCCAGGGACACGGTATCGTCGAGCGAACCGTTCTCGACGACTATCACCTCGCCCGCCCATTCCACGCTCGCGATACACGCTTCGATGTTCGCGGATTCATCGTGAGCCGCGATCACTGCCGTAACGCCGGGCGAGCCGCGGCTCGATGGACTCACCCCTAACGCCGGCCCCGGGTGCGCGCGCTGTTCGCCGCTCGATCGAAGCCTTCGATCGTGGCGCTCTCCGGAAATTCTCTCGCCACGCGCGTGCGCGCCGCCTTGCCCATCGCCACGCGCGACTCTTCGCTCTGCAGCATTCCAGCGACAGCCGCGGCCGTCGATGCCGAGTCGTCGGGCGGATACAGTGCGCCGCTGATGCCGTGCGCGACGTATCGCTGAGCGATGCCGCCCTCGCTCGCCACGGTCGGGATACCGAGCGCCATGAGGTCGAGTATCCCGTATGCTCCGGTGTCAGCCTCCGCCACCACCCAGCCCAGGTGCGCGTCCTTCATCAGACTGACCTGGTCGTCGCGCTCGCCGAGGAAGCTCACGAGGTGCAGCACCCTGAGCGCGGCCGCCTGCATCCGGAGATCCTCGTCGTCCGATCCCGGGCCGACAATCATCAATCTCAGATTCGGATGCCTCGGCGCCAGCATGGACATGGTTCGAATCGCGGTGGCCGCGCGACCACGCGAGGTCGGATCATATACGCAGACGATGAAAGCTTCGCCATGCCTATCTTTCGCGGAATCTTCCACCGAGGCTTCGCCGGGGTTAGCATTCGCGGGATCCTCCGGCGACGGAGTCTTCGCGCCGTTCGACGGATAGCTCGCGATATCAATTCCGAGCTCGGCGGACCCGCTCTCGATGGCGTTCCTGGGGATGTTCGACGCGCGCCGGTCCGTCTCGCTCGCGAACAGATACCCTGTCTTTGTCAGCCACCCGGCCAGAACTCCGGCCATGCCCAGCTCCAGTCTTTTCCCGGACGGCGTCCAGCGAACGACCGAGCCGCTCCGGGTCATCCAGCACGCCGTAGCCGCGATCAGATGCTCGCGATCGGTCGTCACGAAGATCGCATCGGCGTCCCAGCGCCTGAAGATGTTTCTGAGTCTGCGCGCCGCCGCGAACGCCCAGCCCTCAGTGGAGAAAGGGATTATCTCGAATGGCTCGGGTATCGGCGTGTTTCTTGGCTGATTCGGAGCGCGGCGCGGCGACACCGCGAGATGCACGTTGCTGTCAGGAGTCACGAGAAACGTGACCTTCGCGCCCCGCTCGGAGATCCCTCGCGCAGCTCTGGCAAACAGACGTGCCGTGCCAGACCACTCGCGAGCCGTGTGAAGAAACAAAACGTGCAATGAGCTAACCGGCTGAAGGAACCATGGATGCCTCGTCGGCGTCCCCGAACTGCAGCGAATACAAACGATGGTACGCGCCCCGCCTGGCCAGAAGCTCGGCGTGCGTGCCCCGCTCGACGATCTCGCCACGATCGAGAACGAGGATTTGATCGGCGTGCGTGATCGTTGACAACCTGTGCGCGATCACGAACACCGTTCTTCCTTGCAAGAGTCGATCAACCGCTTCCTGTACCAGGCGCTCCGACTCGGTGTCGAGCGCGGAAGTGGCTTCATCGAGAATGAGGATCGGAGGGTCTGTGAGCAAGGCCCGGGCAATCGCCAGCCGCTGTCGCTGACCGCCGGAGAGGCGCGTGCCACGCTCGCCAAGGAGCGTATCGTAGCCGCGCGGCAGCTCCATGATGAAGCTATGCGCGTTGGCTGCTTTCGCCGCCGCCTCAATCTGTTCCTGGGTATAACGATTGGTCGCGCCATACGCGATGTTGCTGCGCACGCTGTCGTGGAAGAGAACTGTTTCCTGGCTCACGATGCCAGTGAGCGAGCGAAGCGCCGGAAGCTTAATTTCACGAGTATCGATACCGTCGAGAAGGATGCGCCCACTGGTCGGCTCGTAGAAGCGCGGGATCAGATCCACCAGCGTGCTCTTTCCAGAGCCACTCGGCCCCACCAACGCCACAACCTCTCCCTTGCTCGCGCTGAGGTCGATACTCGAAAGGACCGGAGCGTCTCCGTACGAGAAGCTGACGTTCTCGAATTCCAGGTGTCGCTCGAAGGTCGCCATGTCCCGGGTGCCGCGATCGCGCTGGAACTCCGCCGGCGAATCAAGGATCTCGAAGAGCCGCTCCGCCGACGCGAGCGAAGACTGCGCGGTGGTCCGCATCTGCGAGAGCTGCTTCAACGGCTGAAGCAGTCGGAGAACGAGCGTGAGAAACGCGAGAAGCGTCGCACCCGTCATGCTTCCGCTCCTCAACACTTGCCAGGCACCGATCCACAGAATGAGCACGGCGATGACGGTCCCGATGATCTCGGTCACCGGCGGCGCCAGCAGCGCCAGACGCGTCAGCTTGAGACTGCTGTGTGCGTACTTGTTGCTTCCCTCGGCAAATCTCCCTTCCTCATATGATTCGGTCCCCGACGCTTTCACGAGACGGATTCCGCTGATCGTCTCCTGAAGCACACTGGTCATTTCTCCATGCACGTTGCCACGACGAAGGTTCCCTCGGCGCAGCTTCTTGAGCATCGGCTGCAGCGAGAATCCCAGCAGGGGCAGGATGACGAGCGCGATCAGCGACAACTGCCACGAGATGCCGAACAGGATCGCGATGTACACGAGCACCAGTGACGCGCTCTGCAGCGACTGGGTGACGATCTGCGTGAGAATGAGCCGCGTCTCGAACGTGTCGTTGATGACCCGTGAGAGGATTTGCCCCGCCTTCATCTGGGTGAAGTAGCCGAGCGGGAGATGCGCGAGGTGGCGATAGACGGCGTTGCGAAGGTCGCGCGTCACGTACTCCTGGAGCGTCGCGCCGAACTGGCCAGCCACCCAGACGAGTAAGTTCTTAAGCACCACCGCGATCAGAACGAGGATGATCACGTTCCGCAGCGAGCGCATCTCGTCACCGGGCACGATCCGGCTCCCCACTGTCGCGTCGAGCAGCTTCGAGATCCACCCGGACTTCATCGCCGTTGAAGGCTGCTTGAAGAGGATGTTGAGGAACGGGATCAGGAGCGCGATCGCGAATCCGTCGAGCAGCGCCGCGACGAGGTTCGCCACGATCGTGATCGCCATGCGCCAGTAGTGCGGGCGCAGGTATGGAAGGAGCCGCTTATAAACCGGCATTGCTCACGATATTAACGCCGGTTTGGTCCGCCGGCATTTACCGGCGCGGAGTGAGCAGCGCCAACGGGAGAATTACTTCCTCGGGCGTCACGCCCCCGTGTAGGAACGATCCGCGATACCGGCTCTGGTACTCGCGCAGCTTCGTCGGATAGACGAAGAAGCAGTCGTTGGTCGCCAGTAACGTGTTTCCTCCGGCGCCGCGCCGCGGCAGTCTCAGCATGTCCTCGCTCGAGAAGAGCAGCGCCTGGTCCGGACGCTCGGCGCGCAGATCTTCGCCGAACTTGTAGCGGAGATTGGCGCTGGCGTCGCGCTTGGCATACACCGTCGCGGGAGTATTGCAGTGGATCGAACCGTGGTCGGTGGTGAGGAGCACCGAGATCTTTCGCCTCGAGGCTTCTTTCAACACGCTGAACAGCGCGGACCGCTGAAACCACTGCCGGGTGATCTGGCGCAGCGCGATCTCGTCCCGCGCGACTTCGTACAGGATCTGTGATTCGCTGCGGCCGTGGGTGAGAAGATCCACGAAGTTGAACACGAACGCGCTCACGCCCTCGGGTCCGATCGCTGTGCCAAGATGCCGCTCGAGGTCGTCCGAGTTGGCGGCAGTCGAGATCTTCTGATAGCGCACCGGTGTCTTTCCGCACAGCTCCTCGAGATGCGACTCCAGTAGCTCGCGCTCGTGCGCGTTGAGAGACTCGTCTTCGCGATCGGCATTGCCCCACCAATCGGGAAGCCGCGCCGCTATCTCACCGGGGAATAGCCCGCTGAACAGCGCATTGCGCGAATACGGAGTGGCCGTCGGGAGCACTGCATAGTAGTGCGTAGTCTCCACGTCGAAGAACGGCGCGAGCAGCGGCTCGAGTACCCGCCACTGATCCAGGCGCAGACAATCCACGACGATGAACACCGCGGCCTTGTCGCGCTCCAGGATCGGCAGCAGGAATTCGGCGACGATGTCGATCGAGAGCGGCGGGCGGTTTCCCTCGAGGTTCTTGAGCCATTCCGGATAGTTCTCCTTCATGTAAGCGGCAAACTCGCGGTGCATGTCCGGATAAAGGCCCTGTAACGACTCGTACAAGCCCATCTCGCCTGCCGCGGCGAGATCGACATCCCAGCGCATCAGCTCGTCGTAGCGGTCTATCCATCCGCGCCAGTCGAGGTTGCGGTCGCGCTCAAGCTCGATCGCGCGGAATCTCTCGACGAAGCTGCGCGCAATCGCCTGCTGGCGGATGCGCGGGCCTTCCAGGATCCGCGTCACCACGGTGAGCACCTGCCGCGGATTGATCGGCTTCACCAGGTAATCCCGGATGTTCACGCCGATCGCTTCCTTGAGCGTGGAGTCTTCCTCGCTCTTGGTCACCATCACGACCGGCAGGGTCGGCGCTATCTCGCGCACGTCGCGATACACTTCGAGCCCGCGCCTGCCCGGCATCTGCTCGTCGAGGAGCAGGATGTCAAACGGCCGGCGCCTCAACAGCTCGACGGCGTCGTCGGCGTTGCTCGCCCACTCTACGGTGTAGCCTTTGGAACGAAGGAAGATGCGATGAGGCTCGAGGAGCTCACCTTCGTCGTCTACCCAGAGTATCGATTTGGGGGGGTTCGGGACCGGAAGGGCCATATGATCGGAATGTAGCCGAGGGGTGAGTCCGTGCCTAGATTCGGAGAGTGATCGGCCAGCCACCTCGCTATACTCTTGCTACCCCTGCATTTCGATTTCGCGCTCTCGCGGCGTTGTCGGGCCGGGCATCCCTGGGTGGCGACCGCGAGACGCTGCTGGCCTGTCTCCAGCTCGGACGTCTGTGCGCGGGAATTGTCCCCCCTTACGAGCTGACCCGGGACGTGACTCTCGAGCGCACCGAGCACACCAAGCAGTGGCTGTCGTCGCTGGCGGTTCCCAGCGGAATCAGGTCCACTGCGTTCGGCATCACTGGCGCCTTGGCCGGACACGATCGAGCCCGTTGCGCGGTGGCTTTTGAGGACCTTGTCAAAGCCGCCGTCGGGCAGTTAGATGAGGCATCACGCGCGGAGCTCAATGCCCTGGTGCACGAGCTGGCGGCGTCTCCGACATCGGGACACGCGCGGCACACAGTCACACAATTTCATCCGAGCTGAGTATGGCCGGCCATAGCAAGTGGAAGCAGATCAAGCATTACAAGGCGGCGACCGACGCGAAGCGCGGGGCCCAATTCACGAAGCTCATTCGTGAGATCACGATGGCGGCGAAGCTCGCCGGCGGCGATCCGGCGCACAATCCCCGGCTTCGCACCGCGATAGACGCGGGGAAAGCCGCGTCGATGCCGAAGGAGAACATCGAGCGCGCGATCAAGAAGGGGACGGGCGAGCTGGAAGGGGTTCATTACACCGAGGTCACCTACGAAGGCTACGGACCCGGCGGCGTCGCGATCCTCATCTCCGCGCTGAGCGACAACCCCACGCGCACAGTCGCCGAGATCCGGCACAAGCTCACCCGACTCGGCGGCAACCTCGGTCCTCCGCATTCGGTGTCGTATCTGTTCGATCGCAAGGGGCTGATCTACATTGACGCGACGAAGTACGAAGAGGACGCGGCTATGGAGGCAGCGCTCGACGCCGGCGCCGAAGACTTTCGGGCTGAGGGCGAGCAATACATCGTGACGACCGATCCGCATGGAATGCACAACGTGCAGGCCGGGCTCGAGAAAGCGGGGTTCGCAATCGTCGAGGCGGAAGTCGCGTTCATTCCCAAGAGCACCGTACACGTCGCCGGGAAGAACGCGGAGTCGGTGATAAAGCTGCTCGAGGAGCTCGAAGAGCTCGACGACGTTCAGAAAGTCTCGGCGAACTTCGACATGGACGTCGAGCAGATGACCGGTGCGTGAGTCAGGGCCCGTCGTGGTCCTTGGCATCGATCCGGGCACCGCGGTCACTGGTTACGGAGTCATTCGCAAGGAAGGTCGCAATCCGCTGACGCTCGTGGAATGCGGCGTGATCCGCACCAAGCCGCGCGACGACCTGGCGCAAAGACTGGCAGAGATCCACGACGGCGTGGTCGAGCTGATTCGCCGCCACAAACCGACGGTTCTCTCCATCGAAGACATCTTCTACGCACGCAACGTGCGCACAACCGTCGTACTCGGCCACGCCCGTGGGGTGATACTGCTCGCCGGGGCGCAGGCGGGGATCGAGATTCACGAATACCCGCCGTCGGAGATCAAGAAAGCTGTAGCAGGTACGGGCGCGGCGACCAAACTCCAGGTGCAGTTCATGGTGATGCGACTACTGAGATTGAAATCGGCTCCACAGCCGACCGACGCGGCTGACGGCGTGGCTGCCGCGCTGGCGTTCGCGCTTGCGCCCGATCTCCCGAAGATTCAGCCGATCAGGTTTTCGGTCCGTTGATTGGACTTATCCAAGGGAAGCTCGTCGCCAAGGACCTCGATTCGCTCGAGGTGATGACCAGCGGGGGCGTCGGTTACGAGTTGACCATCCCGCTGAGCGTGTACGAGACGCTTCCCCGCACCGGCGAGGACGTCACGCTGCACACGTCGCTGGTGGTAAAGGAGGATTCCTGGCACCTCTTCGGATTCGTGAGCGTGTTCGAGAAGCGGCTGTTCGAGAAGCTGCTCACCGCAAACGGGGTCGGGCCGTCGCTGGCAATCGGCCTGTTGTCGGCGCTTTCGGCCACACGGCTGATACGGGCCATTCGGGAAAAGGACATTCCGACGCTCCAGAGCGTACCTCGGGTGGGAAGGAAGAAGGCAGAGCGACTAATCCTCGATCTCGCCGACAAGCTCGATGGGCTAGGCGAGACAACAGGGACCTCGGCGGCACCGGCGAGCGCGGCGGCTGATGACGCCCTGCGCGCGCTCGTCTCACTTGGCTATTCCAGCGTCGATGCGGAGCGGGGGGTTCGCGCCGCGCTGGATGCTGGTGCACCTTCAAAGTCGGCGGCCGAGCTTATTCGCGCCGCCCTCGCTAAACTGGGAGGTAGATAAATCCGGTTGGCGTGTTTGGTTGTGATCATTTTCATGGCCGCTTGCACTTCGGCGTCCGGCCGCTCGACCGCGCAGAGGACGGCGGAAAGCGAAGTTCGTTTGGCGGAGCGTGAGCGGTTTGCGGCAATGCTCAAGCAGGACGCCCCGGCGCTCGAGACCCTGCTGGATGCCGACCTGACCTACGTGCACACCGGCGGTGAGCTGGAGAGCAAGGCGCAGTTCGTCGAGCTGATTCGATCGAAAAAGCTCATCTATGAATCAATCGAGCCGAGTGATGTGCTGGTGCGCGTGCACGACGGGTTGGCGCTGGTGACGGGGCGGTCGCGGATGCGGGTGCGCAGTGCGACGGGGACCTCGAGCTTCGGGATTCGCTTTACGGAGGTGTACGTCCGCCGAGGCGGGAGGTGGCTGCTCACGGCGTGGGAGGCTACCAGGCTCGCCGAATAGGCGACTTGTGATTCACTTTACGGTGAATTAGAATTCACTTATGAGGCAGGTCGTGGACGAATTCTCGGCTTCGGAACGACGAAAGCGCGGCGGGCATGAGCCCCTGCCGACCTTCCAGGAACGCGGCCAAAAAACCCTCCAGCGACTGCTCGACGCGGCCGAGCGGACGCTCGAGTCTGACGGACTGGAAGGGGCGACCGTTCCGGCGATTGCTGCCCGGGCGGGGATGTCGGTGGGAAATGTCTACAAGCGCTTTCGCGACAAAGATTCCTTGCTGCAAGCGGTCTATGAGCGCTTCTTCCTCGATTCATTTGCGGCGAACGAATTCGCGCTCGATCCCGGCAAGTGGGAGGGAGCCCCGACCGCCGAGCTGCTCTCCACTCTGGTGTCGGGGATGATCGAGGGCTACCGGATCCGGCGATCCCTGGTTCGAGCTCTTCTCCTCTATGCGCAGACCCACCCGGATCCCGCGTTCAGGTCGCATTCCGAGCAGCTCCGGCTTCAGAGCCTCGGGCTATTTGAGCGCCTGCTTCGCGATCGCCGAGCGGACATAGGCCACCCTCATCCGGAGCGAGCGATCAGGTTCGTGGTGATGCTGATCGGGCATGCGCTCGAGACCGCTGTTCTGTCGGAAGCGGGCGGCGGGCTATCGAGCGGCGACTTCCTCTCACACCCAGCGGAGACCGCAACCGAGCTATCCCGGATCGTCTACGGCTATCTACGGGTCAGGGGCAGCGAGCGGCCGCGCGCGCTCAGCCAGTCTCGGCGGTTATCGGGCTGATCATTCTCGACACCTGCATGATGGTGTTCGCCGGGAATCCGCCTTTGTTGGCGTGCTCCTTTACTGCTTTCTCGTTGGGGGCATTGTATACGCAGTAGATCTTGTCATTGGTGACGTAGCTCTGCACCCATTGCACATCCTTCCCGTCGCGATTCATGCCGCTGATCACGCCACATGATTTCTGCGAGATTGCCTTGAGCTCGTCACTCGAGAGTTTGCCGGCGCCGGGGATCTGGCGCTCGATTAGGAACTGTGGCATTCCGACGCTCCTGTTGGTGGGATTGAGAAAGTAAGGTGCGTAATTGGGGTCGGCCAGTGAAGAAAGACTGGTGTCAGGGTGTGGGCGGCTTGCCCCTCTTCCATAGCCACGCAGCTCCCGCAACAACGATGACCAGTACTATAAGGAGCGTCGACCCCATGTGTCCCCCGGATGAAGAGATGTCGATTTCATATCACTCAACTTTCGGTTTTCTATCATGGCAGCTTCTCGCACATCTTCGGGAATACGCTATGATTTGTCAAATCAATTCCGCCCGCGGAGTTGATAGAGCACGCTGACCAAACTGGGAGGCCCCAATGGCGGTCAAACATCTTTATCTTGTGGCAGTCGCGGCCATCATGGGCTGCGCGGCCGCCGGCGGAACGTCGAGCAGTTCGAATCCACCCACACCTACTCGGAGGGGAAACCTTCTGACTTCCGACGAGATCGTTGCCGCCCACGCCGATGTCGAGACAGCGTACGATGCGATAGTACGGCTGCGTCCGAACTGGCTGGCCGCGCATGGCGTGACATCGGCCGTCGCCGGTGGCGCAGGCACCGAGCACGCGACTGTATTCGTCGACGGGCAGGCGTACGGCGACATCAACTCGCTTCGCACTATCCCAGCCTATCACGTGAGCGATGTCCGCTATTACAACATTACCGAGGCTGGGGCCAGATTCGGAATAAAGGGCGGCAGCGGCGGGGTGATCGAAGTCACCATGAATCTCCCATCCAAGTCGTAATGACGAGCACGGAGAAAACTTCGAGGCGCGGGGGAACCGCGAACCGCGCGCGTAGCTTTACGGAGTCGGTGATCCGCGAGATGACTCGCGTGGCGAACCAGTACGGCGCGATCAATCTGGCGCAGGGATTTCCCGACTTCCCGATGCCCGAGCCGATGAAGGATGCGGCGTGCGCGGCGATCAAGGGCGACATCAACCAGTACGCGATCACGTGGGGCAGCCCCGCGCTCAGGCTGGCGATCGCCGGGAAGTACCGGAGCTGGTACGGGATGGATGTGGATCCGGAGCGGGAGATCACCGTCTGTTGTGGTGCGACGGAAGCGATGGCGGCGACGTTCCTGGCGCTGATCGATCCAGGTGATGAAGTGATCGTGTTCGAGCCGTATTACGAGAACTACGGGCCGGACGCGATACTCGCGGGGGCGAAGCCGGTGTTCGTGCCGTTGGAGGCGCCTGACTGGCG